>NZ_LADY01000065.1:0-197840 GCF_000961715.1 Roseovarius sp. BRH_c41
CACGGGCCGCCAAGGCCTCGGCCGCCGGGGCTGCGGCGCAGGCCGGACAGGCCGAAGGGGACGGGCGCATGGGGACGGTCATGGTCTATTCCTTGTGCAGAACGACGCGCTGTTGAAACAGGGTGCCGTCCGGGTTCCAAGCCTTCATACGGATATTCCAGTTGCCACCTCCCAAGTCCACCGGGGCAACATAGGCTTGGCCATCATAGCGGAATTCGGGCGTCTGGTCGTCGCGCACATGGGTCGCACGGCCAACCGTGGCCTCCAGCTTTGCCACCTCGACAGGTTTGCCCGCCGCATCGGTGATATGCAGCATCAAGACACCGCCCGCGTGATCCGCCACTACGGTCCAGCCCAGCCCCTCTTGCGCGGCTTTGCGCTCGTCGAACTCTTGACTCGCGACATAGGAATTCTTGACCTCGAGCCCCGGAAAGGTCCGCACCGCCGACCAGGCCAGCACCAAATTGACCGCAATGATGACGCCAAAGGCACCGATAAAGCCGATCAACACATGTTTGCCGGTGATCCTGCGCTCTGCCATCATTCTTCCTTTCCGTTGAACACGGTGTCCTTATAGGCCCGCTCACCGCTCGTGAGATCCTCGATCCAGATGCGGACATCGCTGCGCTCTTCCGTGGCGGGCTCAGATCCTGCCGGGGCCACCAGATAGACCCGTTGCAGGTACACTTCATCGGCGTTGACGCCGATCTTGCCATCGGTCGCGCCTTCCAGCTCAACCCTGATTGCCGGATCGCCCTTGACGGTGACCTCGAATTCGCGCGTCTCGTGCTGCATATTGCGGATGCGCACCTCATAGGTATTGCGGATCGAGCCATCGGAGAGTGTGACATAGGTCGGATTGCGCACCGGCGCCACGGTCAGGTCGATATCCGACCGGATGAACAGCGCAAAGACAAGCCCGATCCCCACCAGCGACCAAAGCGCAGTATAGAGGATTGTGCGTGGACGCAGCACGTGTTTGATGATCGGCTTGGGTTTGCCACCCGCACGCTCTGACTCTTCATCGGTAAAGGCCATATAGTCGATCAACCCGCGCGGCTTGCCGATCTTGGCCATGATGTCATCGCAGGCGTCGATGCAGAGTGCGCAGGTGATGCACTCCAGCTGTTGGCCGTCGCGGATGTCGATCCCCACCGGGCAGACGTTGACGCAGGCCATACAGTCGATGCAATCACCCTGCGGCTCACCCGCCTTGACCGCCTCGGAGTTCTTGCGCGGCTCGCCCCGCCATTCGCGGTAGCCGACGGTCAGCGTATCCTCATCCATCATCGCCGCCTGAATGCGCGGCCATGGGCAGGCATAGATGCAAATCTGCTCGCGGGCAAAGCCACCAAAGAAAAACGTCGTGCCGGTCAGCACCGCAATCGTCGTATAGGCGATGGGATGGGCGTTGAGGGTAAAGAGATCGACCAGCAGCGTCGGCGCATCGGTGAAATAGAACACCCAAGCGCCCCCCGTGGCCACCGCGATCAACAGCCATGTCACCCATTTCGTCAGCCGCAGGCGCATCTTGCGCAGATCCCAGCTCTTTTGCCTGTGCAGGCGCAGCCGCGCGTTGCGATCCCCCTCGATCCAGCGCTCGACCAGAATAAAGAGGTCGGTCCACACCGTCTGCGGGCAGGCATAGCCGCACCACACCCGGCCCAAAGCCGAGGTAAAGAGAAACAGCCCCAGCCCCGCCATGACCAAGAGACCGGCCACGAAATAGAATTCATGCGGCCAAATCTCGATCCAGAAGAAGAAGAACCGTCGGTTCGCCAGATCAAGCAAAACCGCCTGATCCGGCAGCGCAGCACCCCGGTCCCAGCGAATCCAGGGCGTGACATAGTAAATGCCCAAAGTGATAACCATGATCACCCATTTCAGGTTGCGGAACTTGCCGTAAACCTTCTTGGGAAACACCGGTTCGCGCGCGGCGTAGAGGGATTGTGGTTCGGTTGGGTGGGAATCGGCCACGGACATACTCCGATGTGATCATTCTGTTGATCGTGTTCTGTCAGGATGCGGACGATGCAGCTTTGACCTGCATCAAATTCTGACTCCTGAATCGATCTATTGCACTTGCACCCTCTGTCGAGCCATTCTCCGAAGCCATGCGACAAAGAACTTGGCGGGTGGCCGCAAAACGCCGGGACGGGTGACGATATGATATCCGCTTTGTGTGTCTTCCTCGAACAAAAGCCGTAACCGACCCGCCGCGATATCCTGACGCACCCAATCGCGCACGGTAACGGCAACGCCCTGTCCGTTGCGCAGCCCGTCGAGCAAGAGATTGCCCGGCACCTGCACAAGACCCGCGACCCGCTCCTTGAGGACTCCCTGGCTGCGCAGCCAATCGCTTGCCTCATTGGTGCCGAATTCCTGCAACCATGGCAGATCTGCCAAATCCTCCGGACACTCGATCCGCACCCCAGCGACCAATTGCGGAGCAGCCACAGCGACTATGGGCGAGTGAAACAGCAACTCCGCATGCAGCCCCGGCCAAGATCCGGCACCGTAGCGGATGGCGACGTCGATACCGCCCGGCTCAAGGCGAATAAGATGGGGGCTCGGATCAATCATCAGGTCGATCTGCGGGTGCGACTGACGAAAATCACTGAGACAGGGCATAAGCCAATGTGCGGCAAAACTTGGCGTGGTCGAAATCTGTAGCGGCCTGTTTGCATCCGCCCCGGTCAATGACGCGACGGTGCGCGCAATCGCTCCGAACCCCAGCGCCAGAGCATCGGCAAGCTCCCGCCCCTCAGCCGTCAACCGAAGCTGCCGCCCCGTGCGATCCACCAGCGCAACGCCCAGATGCGCCTCCAGTTGTTTGATTTGTTGGCTTATCGCCGCGTGGCTCACATTGAGTTTGATGCCTGCCGCCGCTGTGCCGCCAGTTTCTGCGAGCGCAGCAAAGGCCCGAAGTGCCGTCAAGGGAGGGAGTGAATGCCAATCCATAATGTTAGTTTAGCTTACAATTTGGAAATTTTCCAGAGTCGCGCACATGCATCATATTTGCCATACTGATTGAAGAAACCGAACCAAAAAAGGATGGCACCATGTTCAATATTCTTGCAGATACATTCCGAACCGCAACGCGCCGTGACATCCGGCATCGGCATGAAGCCCGCGCTCATTGGCCCCCCGCCGAACGGTTTGACTCACGCTCTGGGGCAGAGCTTGAGGCACATCTCGTGGCTCGGAGACGAGACTGAGTTCAACGCGCAAACGGCCCCGTCAAGGGCCAGTGGTTGACATCATATGCAATCTCAGAGGTAATCGGCACCGGTCCTTCACAGAAACGCGCGAACAGGACGGAAAGACCGGTGCCTAGCCTCGGACCCTGTCATGCGGCAGGGTCCGAGGTGTTCTTTAGAGCCGTATCAGAGGCGGCTCACTCGCCCCCACCAAGCTGGTGGACATAGATCGCCACGGCGCGGATCTCGGCCTCGCTTAGATCGGCCCCGCCCATCGGCGGCATCACGCCAAAGCGCGAATAGGTGACCGTTTCCTTGATCGTGTCGAACGACCCACCATAGAGCCAGATCGCATCGGCAAGGTTCGGCGCACCCTGATAGATATCGCCCTCTCCGGCCTCGCCGTGGCAGGCGGCGCAATTGTCCATGAACACGGTCTGACCTTCGGCGACCAAGGACGCGTCCTGCGGCTCTCCCGATATCGACATGACGTAATTGACCACCTGCTCAATCTGTGCCGGTTCCAGCATCTCGCCAAAGGCCGGCATCTGCGAATAGCGCGCATCCGCGTCTTCTTCGTTGCGGATACCGTGGGCGATTGTGGTGTGAATATCCTCAATCGTGCCACCCCAGAGCCAGTCGTTATCCAAAAGATTGGGATAGCCCTTGGCCCCTGCCGCGCCCGAACCATGGCACTGCGCACACCATGTCTTGAACACGGCATTGCCCGCCGAAGTGGCATAGCCCTGCAATTCGGGATCGCCTGCAACCTCGGTCAATTCGACCGTTTCCAGCTTGGCGTTGATCGCGGCATTGGCGGCCTCGGCCTCGGCCAACTCGACCGCGACATTGGCGCGCGTCGACCAGCCCTTGTAACCGGCGGTGGCGCCCTGAACCAGCGGCCATGCTGGATAGGCGACCACATACCACAGTGCCCAGACGATACAGGCATAGAACGTCCACAGCCACCAGCGCGGCAGGGGATTGTTGTATTCCTCGATCCCGTCCCATTGATGGCCGGTGGTTTCGACCTCTTGGTTCTTCTTATTGGGTTGTTTGGCCATGTCTCATGCCTCCTCGTGCCGGGCGCCATTGGCGCGGGCCGGTTTGTCTTCGTGCCGGAACGGGATGTTTGACGGGTTTTCATAGCTCTTGGTGGCGCCGGGGCGGAACACCCAGACTACGACGCCGACAAAGAACGCAAAGAGCACCAGCAACATCCAGCTATCGGCAAATTCACGCAACAGGGAATAGGTTTCCATCGCTCTGCCCCCTTATCGGCTTGCGTCGGGGGTGAAGGTCGAGAAATCAACCAGCGTCCCCAGCATTTGCAGATAGGCAATCAGCGCATCCGCTTCGGATACTCCCGGCTGCCCGTCGAAATTGCGCACCTGTGCATTGGGGTAGCGCGACAGAAGACCGTCGGTATCACCATCGGGATCAATCTGACCCGCGAAATCTGCCTTGGCATTCTCGATCATCTCATCGTTATAGGGCACACCCACCAGACGATGCGTCTTTAGCAGATCCTCGATATGCGCCGGCTCGATCATCCGGTTCTCGAGGAAACCATATTTCGGCATCACCGACTCCGGCACCACAGACTGCGGATTTCGCAGGTGGTCCACGTGCCAGTCATCCGAATAGCGCCCACCGACACGGGCCAGATCCGGCCCGGTCCGCTTGGACCCCCACTGGAACGGGTGGTCATATTTCGACTCCGCCGCCAGCGAATAGTGGCCATAGCGCTCGACCTCATCGCGCATCGGACGAATCATCTGACTATGACAGACGTAACAGCCCTCGCGGATGTAGATATCCCGGCCCGTCAACTCCAGCGGTGAGTAGGGGCGCATGCCCTCTACATCCTCAATGGTGTTCTCAAGCCAGAACAGCGGGGCGATCTGAACGATCCCCCCGACCGTGACGACAAGAAAGGCAAAGATCGCCAAAAGCGTGACGTTCTTTTCCAGGATTGCGTGTTTGTCCAGAATTGCCATCTCTCCGGCCCTCCTTATTCAGCCGGGACTGCGTTGTTCACAGGCGCGACGGCCGGCGAACGTGTCACAGTCATCCAGAGGTTGTAGCACATGATCAACGCACCAGAGAGGAACATGACCCCGCCCAGACCGCGCACCACATACATCGGGAACTTCGCGGCCACAGTATCGGCGAACGAGTTCACGAGGAAACCGTTGGCATCGACTTCGCGCCACATCAGGCCCTCCATGATCCCCGTCACCCACATGGCGGCGGCGTAGAGGATGATGCCGATGGTCGCCAACCAGAAGTGCCAGCTCACAAGGCTCAGACTATAGAGCCGCTCACGGTTCCACAGCTTCGGCACAAGGAAGTAGAGCGCGCCAAAGGTGATCATGCCGTTCCAGCCAAGCGCACCGGAATGCACGTGCCCAATGGTCCAGTCGGTGTAATGCGACAGAGAGTTGACCGCGCGGATCGACATCATCGGCCCTTCAAAGGTCGACATGCCGTAGAACCCGATGGAAATCACCATCATCCGAATGACCGGATCGGTGCGCAGCTTGTCCCATGCGCCCGAGAGCGTCATCAGACCGTTGATCATGCCACCCCAGGACGGCATCCACAGAACGATCGAGAACACCATGCCCAACGTCGAGGCCCAGTCAGGCAGCGCCGTGTAATGCAGGTGGTGCGGACCGGCCCAGATATAGATAAAGATCAGCGCCCAGAAGTGGATGATCGACAGTTTATAAGAGTAAACCGGGCGTTCGGCCTGCTTCGGCACAAAGTAATACATCATGCCCAGGAAACCTGCGGTCAGGAAGAAGCCCACAGCGTTATGGCCATACCACCACTGTGTCATCGCGTCCTGCACGCCCGAGAAGACTTGCACCGACTTGGAGCCAAAGACCGAGACCGGAATGCTCAGGTTGTTCACCACATGCAGCATCGCCACCGTGATGATGAACGACAGGTAAAACCAGTTGGCCACATAGATATGCGGCTCCTTGCGCTTGACGATGGTGCCTAGGAACACGGCCAGATAGGCCAGCCAGACCACCGTCAGCCACAGGTCCACATACCATTCAGGCTCTGCATATTCCTTGGATTGTGTGGCACCCAGCAAATAGCCAGTTGCGGCCAGAACGATCACAAGCTGATAGCCCCAGAACACGAACCACGCGAGATTGCCGCCCCAGAGACGCGCCGCGCTGGTGCGTTGCACAACGTAGAAAGACGTGGCGATCAGCGCGTTGCCCCCAAAGGCGAAAATAACCGCCGAGGTGTGCAGCGGACGCAATCGACCAAAATTCGCATACCCCTGTGCCCAATCGAAATTGAGCCCCGGAAAGGCAAGTTGAAAGGCGATGAACGTGCCCGCGAGGAAACCGACAACACCCCAAAGGCAGGTTGCGATCACCCCGGCGCGCACGACACCGTCCATGTATTCTCCCGAGAGATCCACCCGGGTTCTCGGTTCATCCGTGTGGCGCAAGGTCCACAGGAAAAGCCCACCGGCGACCAACGCCACTGTCAGTGCGTTGACCAGATAGGCCAGATCGCGCGCATAATTGGCCGCGATCAGCGCCAGAAGCGTGACCAGACCAAGCACGATCAGCTTGATGTAATTCGTCATGTTGCGTCCCTTCGTCTTTTTCTACCCGAGTCGCCGTGACCCGCGCAGGCGCGTTAGACTGTGACCGTAATGCTTGGGTCGGACTCAACTATCCTTGATCTGTGTCAAAACACTGACGATGATCGTTTGATCCGCGTCAAGGCAGCCCCGGCAATACACTCCTACGCTGACATAACGTGCGACACAGTCAAAGGAATGCGACATGACCTACAACAGCCTGTTTTCCGTTTTGACCGATGAGTCCCTTGTTGAGGAAACCTTGGCCCACGCCACCAGCATAGCCACCCGGCATGATGCCCATCTCGACGTGCTCTGCCTGGGCGTGGACCGTAGCCAATCTGGATACTATTATTCAGGCGCGAGCGCGATCGTGCTGCAAGAAACGATTGCCCGCGCCCAGCAAGAGGCCGCCGCCATCGAGGCCAAGGCGCGCGCTGTGCTCAAAAATTCAGCGCTGCGGTGGGGAATCGAGAGTGGCGTCAGCCAACTCGCCGATCTGGGGCGCCATGTCGCCGCGCGCGCGCGCTTCGCTGATCTGGTCATTCTGCCGCAGCCCTATGGCAAGGGGCGCGGGGCCGAGCTCGAGCCTGTGACCGAATCGGCACTCTTTGAAGGGCATACCCCAGTGCTGATCCTGCCATCCGAGGGCGAAACGTCGCCCGCACCGAACCGAATCATGATCGGCTGGAATGAAAGCAACGAGGCGCTCAGCGCCGTGCGCGCCGCCCTGCCCCTGCTCAAACAGGCAGACGCGGTGCATGTGGTGGTAATCGACCCCCCCACCCACGGGCCAAACCGGTCAGATCCCGGCGGGCTCTTGTCACACTTCCTCTCGCGCCATGGCGTCAAGGTCGAGATCGACGTGCTGTCCAAGACCTTGCCGCGCATCTCGGACGTGCTCCAGCGGCATGTGCGCGACATGGATGCCGATATGGTGGTGATGGGCGCCTATGGCCACTCGCGCTTTCGCGAGGCGATCTTTGGCGGCGCCACCCGCTACATGCTGGAACAGGCGACCGTGCCGGTATTCATGGCCCATTGAGGGTGTATAGCGCCGCACGGACACAAAAACACCACCGCCCCGGGCTTGACCCGGGGCCTCGCCGACTCTGCACCAAGACCCATGCCAAGCCCAAGGTGAAACTGAGCTAACCAGTTGCAGGACGTTCAGGAACAGGCTTCAATATGATCTGTTCATGCGGCGGATATCGAGAATGGATCACGTTGCAATTGAAATACTCTCCGACGCGGACCTGAACACTCTCCTCACCCCGGATGAACATCTTCTGTGGACTGGGCGTCCCGCCTACGGGCGCATGTTCTTTCAACCGACCGGGGCGGAACGGACCTATTTGATTTCCATGATCGTCGGCGCGCTGGTGATGTGGAGCACGTTGCCTTTTCTCGACTCCACATCTGCATTTGGCCAGATCGAGGCGTATTGGATCTACGGCGCAACCACCCTCGCCTTTGGCGCGGCAGCCTATACCATGGCGTGCAACCGGCAATATGTGCTCTCGAACGTCATTTACTTTCTCACCACCAAACGCGCCATCGTTTGCCGTCGTGGACGCAACTGGCGGCTTGGCGTCCGCCTCTACGTGGTGTTCAACCCGCATTCCGCCACCTATCCCTATGAAATCCTGCCAACGCGCCCAAACCCCTCTCTGAGGATTGGCACCTTGCTGGATCAACAAGAGGTTCAGCCGTTCGGACTGGGCCTGTCCCACCCCGGTCAGCCGGTCCACTGGGGGAAACTGACCGTGCCCGTTGCCTTTGAACAGGTTCCACATGCTGCTGAGTTGCTGGAGATAATCAGAACAGCCCTGCGGCCCTGACACGTTGCAGGCCGGGATAGTCGACGCTAGGGGGCTAGCCCCCAGTCCACCGAGGTCTTTATCGCCAGATGAAACCACAGGACAAGGCGGACACCCTCAGATCAGCATCCCGCCGTCACTGTCATCGCCCGCCTCTTCCAGCAGGCGGTTGAAATCCGGCACGGTGACGCGGCGCTTGCCCTCAAGCTCGATCACCCCGTCTTTCTTGAGTGCCGACACCTGACGGCTCACGGTTTCCAAAGTCAGGCCCAGATAATCCGCCATCGCCTCACGCGTCAGCGGCAGATCGAACACCAGCAGGCCGCGTGTCCCGTTCTTGCTGAGCGTGGCATCACGCCGCGCGATGATTGCAATCAGCGAGGCGATTTTCTCGCGTGCCGTCTTGCGGCCCAGAACCAGCATCCATTCACGCGCCGCATCCAGCTCGTCCAGCGTCATTTCCAACAGGCGCTGTGCGATATGGGGCGTGCGCGCCATCATTTCTTCAAACGGCTTCTTGCGAAAGCAGCACATGACGATATCGGTCACGGCCACCACATCATAGGCCGCGCTGGCGCGTCCCGGCCGGCCCACGAAATCGCTCGGCAGTAGCAACCCGACCATCTGCGTGCGCCCGTCCTCCATGGTCTGGGTCAAGGTCGCGATGCCCGAAACGACCGATCCCACAAAATCCATCGTATCGCCCGACCAGATCAGAGTCTGACCAGACTCATAACTGCGGTAATACTTGATCTGATCCAGCTGCTCCAACTCATCCGATTCGCAGCGCGCGCAGACCGCCCGATGGCGGATCGGACAATCTCCGCACTCGTGAGGTATGATCGAGGCTTTCTCTTTCAGCATTGGGCGTTCACTTTTTCGGGAGGCCAAAGGTGCCGGTTGATCTAAATCAAAGCAAGGCAATACGTTTATTTTCATCGTATGCGTATGGACACAAAAACTCAACTGGGCAAACTTGGACTCTTCGACTCCAAAGTGCCGCGCTACACCAGTTACCCGACCGCGCCACACTTCACCCGCGACGTGGGACAGGATCAGTTCACCAACTGGATCAGTGCGATTCCAGAGGGCGCAGAGGTGTCCCTCTATGTGCATGTGCCGTTCTGTCGGCGGCTCTGCTGGTTTTGTGCGTGCCGCACCCAAGGCACACAGACCGACGCGCCCGTCATTGCCTATCTTCAGACACTCAAGACCGAGATCGCGATGCTAGGCCGCAGCCTGCCGCGTGGCGTGCGCCTGTCGCGCCTGCATTGGGGTGGTGGCACGCCGACCCTGCTCTCTCCTGATCTGATGACCGAATTGGCGGCCGCCATCCGCAACATTGCCCCCTTTACCGACGCGACAGAGTTTTCGGTCGAAATCGACCCGAATGAACTCGACGGCGCGCGTCTTGATGCGCTCGCCCGCGCTGGCATGAACCGCGCTTCGATCGGGGTGCAGGATTTCGACGAACATATCCAAAAGAGCATCGGTCGGATGCAGGGCTATGACATTACCCGCTGGGCGGTGGACGAGATTCGAGCGCGCGGCGTCAAGAGCCTCAATGCCGATATCCTCTACGGGCTGCCGCATCAGAATCGCGCACGCATCACCGAAAGCGTGCAAAAACTCTTGTCCCTCAGCCCGGACCGTGTGGCGCTTTACGGCTATGCGCATGTGCCTTGGATGGCCAAGCGGCAGCAAATGATCCCCTCGGATGCCCTGCCCACACCGCAGGAACGGCTGGACCTGTTTGAAACCGCGCGCCACCTGTTCCTATGGGACAATTACGTCGAAATCGGCATCGACCATTTCGCCACCAAGTCAGACGGGCTGAGCGTGGCGCAAAAATCAGGGCACTTGCGCCGCAATTTCCAAGGCTACACCGATGACACCGCCGAAGTGCTGATCGGCGTTGGGGCTTCCTCGATCTCGCGCTTTCCACAAGGCTACGCCCAGAACGCCCCCGCCACCGGTGCCCATACCGGCGCCATCCGCGAGGGACGGTTTTCCACATCGCGCGGCCATGTCTTTTCCGCCGAGGACAAACTGCGCGCGCGGATGATCGAAATGCTGATGTGCGATTTCCGCATTGATAGCGCCGAGATTTTCCGCGAGTTCGAGATCCCGGCCGCAGAGTTGCAGGCGATGCTGTCCGCCGTGGATCGCCGCTTTGAGGGGCATCTGACCCTCAACGCCACCGGCCTCTCGATCCCGCTCGAATCACGCCCCCTGACCCGGATGATCGCACGCCACTTCGACGCCTATGAGATGGACGAGAAGGGGCACAGTTCGGCAATCTGAGGCGTCAGACTTCGGCGCGCCCTTCAAGGGCTGCCGCCAGCAGTTTGCGGGCGTATTCTGTCTGTGGCGCAGTAAAGAGCGCCTCGGCCTCGCCCGCCTCGACCACGTCGCCATCCTTCATCACCAGAACCCGGTGGCTCATGGCACGCACCACATGCAGGTCGTGGCTGATAAACAGATAGGCCAGCCCATATTTCACCTGCAAATCGCGCAAGAGATCGACGATCTGCACCTGCACGGTCATGTCGAGCGCACTCGTCGGCTCGTCCAGCACCACCAGCTTGGGCCGCAGGATCATCGCGCGGGCAATCGCGATACGCTGACGCTGACCGCCAGAGAATTCATGCGGGTAGCGGTCCATCGTGGCGGGGTTCAACCCGACCTCTTCCATCACCTCGGCCACCAAAACGCGCGCCGGTCGCCCCCCCGGATTGCCATGCACGCCCAAACCTTCGGCGATGATCTGCGCGGCAGTCATGCGCGGGCTCAGACTTCCGAACGGGTCCTGAAACACGATCTGCATCTTGGCGCGGTGCTTGCGCAGTTCTCGCGTCGACCAGCCGTTCACATCCTGCCCGACAAAGCGGATCTCACCTTTAGAGGCAATCAGCCGCATGATCGCCAGCGCCAGCGTCGTCTTGCCAGAGCCGGACTCGCCGACGATGCCCAAGGTTTCGCCCGCCCGCACGCTGAGCGTGGCGGCATTGACTGCCTTCACATGCCCCACGGTGCGTTTCAAAAACCCCTTCTGGATCGGGAACCAGACCCGCAAATCCTGCGTTTCAGCCACCACCTCCGCCCCCTTGGGCACCGGAGCCGGAAGGCCCACCGCCCGTGCGCTGAGCAGCTTGCGGGTGTACTCATGCTTCGGCGCGGCAAAGACATCTGCCACCGGCCCGCTCTCGACAATCTCGCCATCCTTCATCACACAGACCCGGTCGGCGATGCGCTGCACGATCCCCAGATCATGCGTGATGAACAAAAGGCCCATGCCTTCTTCGCGCTTCAACTCCGCCAAAAGCTCCAGAATTTGCGCCTGAATGGTCACATCGAGCGCCGTTGTCGGCTCATCGGCAATCAGGATGTCGGGTTTGTTGGCCAGCGCCATGGCGATCATCACCCGCTGCCGCTGTCCACCGGACAACTGATGCGGATAGGCCCCCAGACGGCTTGCCGCCTCGCGAATCCCCACCCGCTCCAGCAATTCCACGATGCGCGTTTGGGCCGTCACACCGGTCAGCCCCTGGTGCAGCTCCAGGCTCTCACGCAACTGCTTTTCCAACGTATGCAACGGGTTAAGCGATGTCATAGGTTCCTGAAAGATAAAGCTGATGTCGTTGCCGCGCACCTTGCGCAACCGCCGATCATCCGCGCCAATCATTTCGTGGCCATCGTAGATCACCGATCCCGTGACCTCTGCCGACGATCCCAACAGCGACACGGTCGAGAGCGCCGTAACCGATTTGCCAGAGCCACTCTCGCCCACAATCGCCACGGTTTCCCCACGATCAAGGCTGAACGACACGCCTTTGACCGCCGGAATCACCAGCCCGTCTTGCCGAAAACTGATCCGCAGGTCCTTGACCTCTAACACACTCATTCAAAGGTCTTTCTGGGATCAAAAGCATCACGCACGCCCTCAAAGATAAAGACGAGGAGCGACAGCATGATGGCAAAGGCAAAGAACGCGGTGAACGCCAGCCATGGCGCTTGCAGGTTCTGCTTGGCCTGAAGCGTCAACTCGCCAAGGCTGGGCGCTGAGGACGGCAAACCAAAACCCAGAAAATCAAGACCCGCGAGCAGAGAAATCGTGCCCGTAATCACAAACGGCAGCATCGTGAGCGTCGCCACCATCGCATTGGGCAGCATATGGCGGAACATGATGGTGAGGTTCGAGACGCCGAGCGCCTTGGCCGCGCGCACATATTCCAGATTACGTGCCCGCAGGAATTCGGCCCGCACCACACCGACCAGAGCCATCCAGCCAAAGAGGACCGTGATCACCACCAACAGCCAGAAACTTCGTGGCAGGATCGCAAAGAGGATGATGATCACATAGAGCTGCGGTGTGGACGACCAGATCTCGATCACCCGCTGGAAAATCAGATCAGTGCGTCCCCCGAAATAGCCCTGCACCGCCCCCGCTGCGATACCAAGCACCGACGACAGCACGGTCACGATCAGCGTGAACAGCACCGACAACCGGAACCCGTAGATCACCCGCGCCAGCACATCGCGCTTGGTGTCATCAGTGCCCAGCAGGTTTTGCCCATTGGGCGGCAGCGGTGCCGCACCGGGCCGATCCACTGTGGTGTTATAGCTATAGGGAATGGGCGGCCAGATCGCCCAACCCTTGGCAATCTCTTCGCCCTCAACCACGCCATCTTCGGCATCCGCAATGATCGCCTCGGGATCGTCAAAACAGATGTCCAATCCGCCCGACGCAATCAAACACCGCACCTCAGGGTCACGGTAAATCGCCTCGGTCTCGAAATCGCCGCCAAACGCCGTTTCAGGATAGAACCTGAAAATCGGCATGTAATACGCGCCGCGATATTGCAGGAGGATCGGTTTGTCATTGGCCACAAACTCGGCAAAGAGCGTGACGGTAAAGATCACCGAAAAGAGGATGAGCGACCAATACGCCCGGTTATTGCGGCGGAAATTGCGCCAGCGGCGTTGATTGAGCGGCGAGAGGCGGATCACTGTCTCACCCCTCCCGCTTTTCGAAATCAATCCGCGGATCAACCAGCACATACATCAGGTCGGACAGAATACCGACCACAAGTCCGATGAGACCAAACAGAAACAGCGTGCCGAACATCACCGGATAATCGCGCCCCACGGCAGCCTCAAACCCCAGCCGACCCAATCCGTCGAGGCTGAAAATTGTCTCGATCAGAACAGAGCCGCCAAAGAACACCCCGATAAACACCGCCGGAAAGCCTGCAATCACGATCAGCATCGCATTGCGGAACACATGCCCATAGAGAACCTTGCGCTCCGACAACCCCTTGGCGCGCGCGGTCATCACATAGTGTTTCTTGATCTCGTCCAGAAAACTGTTCTTGGTCAGCAGCGTCAGCGTGGCAAAGGCCGAAATCGTCGAGGCAATGACCGGCAAGGCAATATGCCAGAGGTAATCGCCGATCTTGCCCAAGAGGCTCAGTTGCTCGAAATTGTCCGACGTCAGGCCGCGCAGCGGGAATATCTGGAAATAGCTGCCGCCGGCGAACAGGACCAAGAGCATGATCGCAAAGAGAAACGCCGGAATCGCATAGGCCACGATGATGACACCACTGGTCCAGGTGTCGAACTTGGTGCCATCGCGCACCGCCTTCGCCACGCCCAACGGGATCGACACGATATAGGCAATGAGCGTCGACCACAGGCCCAGCGTGATAGAAACGGGCATCTTCTCCAGAACCAGATCCAGCACCTCGATCTTGCGGAAATAACTCTCGCCGAAATCGAACCGCATGTAATTCCACATCATGTTGACGAACCGCTCCAACGGCGGCTTATCAAGCCCGAATTGCTCTTCCAATTCCTTGATCAACTCCGGCGGCAGACCTCGCGCACCAAGGTATTGGTCATTGCCACCGGCAGCCCCCACCATCTCTTGTCCGGTGTCCGACCCAGAGCCGGAAAAGCTCTCGAACACATTGCCCTGCCCCTGCATATTGGCAATCATCTGCTCGACCGGACCGCCCGGCACGAATTGCACCAGCGCGAAATTGATGACCATGATGCCAAAGAGCGTGGGCACGATCAGCAACAGCCGCCGCAGGATATAGGCTCCCATCTCAGCAGGCCCTCAGGATCACAGCGCGCCCGCGTCCTTAAGCGCTTGCGCCTTGTCGGCGTCATACCACCAGAAATCCAGCACGCCCGTCGCATAGGGCGGCAGCGGCTCGGGGTAGTCATACATATCCCAATAAGCCACCCAACTCTTGTCCAGATACCAGGTTGGGATCATAAAGAACTCATAGCGCAACGCCCGGTCCAGCGCGGTCAAGGCCACGTCCTGCTCTTCCTTGCTCCCCGACTCGAGAGCCTTGTCGATGATCGTGTCGACCATCGGGCTCGCCAGCCCTGCGGGATTGAACAGGCTGAACGCCGCTTCCTTGCTGCCATAGCGCTGATGCAGGCCCGTGCCCGCCTCCAGAAAGGCGATATAGCTGTCAAAGATCAGGTCATAATCGCGATCCCGCTCGCGCGCCGTGTATTGCGCGGCGTCGATCTTGTCGAACTTGGCGTCAATGCCCATCAATTGCAGATTGCTCACGAAACTCTCGACCACCGCCGACATCGTGGCGGACCCAGAGGCAGAAATCGGGATCTCGATGGTCAACACCTCGCCCGCCGCATTGCGCCGCTTGCCATCATCGCCCACGGCCCAACCGGCCTCATCCAAGAGCCTCATCGCTGTGCGGAGATTGCGCCGGTCATTCAGACGCTCACCATCCGAGCTATGCGCCATCACCGCAGGTGCGGTCAGCATCTCTTCAGGCACCAGATCACCCAAGGATTTCAATAGCTCTAGCTCCGCCTCTTCCGGCGCGCCCTTGGCCTCTAGGGGCGTATCCTGCACAAAGGAATGCCGCTGTTTGAAGAGATCATATTGCAGCGATGCATTGGTCCATTCAAAATTGAACCCCAGCGCAATCGCCTGCCGCACGCGCTTGTCCTGCAATGTCTCGCGGCCCAGATTGAACACAAAACCGGACGGCGTCGGCGGCAAGCCGTCGGGCAGCTCCGCCTTGACCACATAGCCTGCATTCGCCGCCGGGAAATCGTATCCCGTGGCCCATGTCTTGGAATTCCCCTCCGGGCGGAACGTGTAAATTCCCGCCTTGAACGCTTCAAAGGCGGCGTTGTCATCGGCGAAATACTCAATCCGGATACGGTCGAAATTATGCCGCCCCACATTGATCGGCAAATGCCATCCCCAATACTCCGGGTTGCGCTCATAGACGATGTTGCGGTTCACGTCATAACTCTTGACCTGATAGGGCCCCGAACCCGGCGCCGCCTCCAGCCGTGGCTCGTCCAGCCGCGCGCCTGTTTCCTCATACCACTTGCGCGGGAACACCGGCGTGCCGCCCACCTGATCAATCAGCGACCGGCGCGAGATGCCCTCCGCAAAGGTGAACTTGACGCGGGTGTCATCCAGCGCCTCGGCGCTCAGCACCCGGCGCTTGACCGCATCCGCATAGGATTTCAGCCCTTGCTCCAGAAAGAGATTGTGCGAAAACACCACGTCATGCGCCGTGACAGGCGTGCCATCGGAAAACCGCGCCTCGGGCCGCAAGTGGAAAATCACCCAAGTCTTGCCCGCGTCGTACTCCAGCCGCTCCGCCAAGAGACCATAGCCCTCGTTATAGCTATCCCCCGGCAGCGGCTCGCCGCTCGCCTCGGATGCGCCCAACAGGCTCTCATAGACCATCCAGGACAATTGCCCGGCACGTCCCTTGCGCGAATAGGGGTTCATCGAATCAAATGTCCCCGGCGCATAGAGCGAGATTTCACCGCCCTTCGGGGCATCAGGGTTCACATAGTCAAAATGCGGATAATCCGCCGGATACTTCAGATCGCCATAGAACGAATACCCATGCGATGTGATGATCTCATCCTGCGCCCACACCGCCTGCGCCATCAAGGTCGCAATAGACAGCCCCGCAAAGGCCAGCAGCGCGCGCGTCCGCGAAAATCCTGAATATGTCCGGGCCTTGGCCGGGGCTTGCTGTCTGGTCATCACATCATCCTCCTGCCGCACCCATTATCTGGTGCTTGATCCGTCTGTGGCAAGCTAAGGAGGGGGGGCGCGTTGTTCAAGCGCCGATCCTGTCTTGCGCCCACGAAAAAGGCCGCCGCCCATGCAGGGCAGCGGCCTTTTGAAACTGCGGCCCGGCTCAGTTGCCAGAGCTTTGCAGATAGCCAATCAGGTTGGCGCGATCCTGCTCATCCTTGAGACCCGGAAAGCCCATCCGGTTGCCCGGCGCAAACGCGCGCGGGTTTTCGATCCACGCGCTCAGCTGGTCTACTGTCCAAGCTCCATCCAGCCCCTTGAGCGCGTCCGAATAGCTGAACCCGTCAACGTTGGCGATGTCACGGCCCACAATCCCAAAGAGATGCGGACCGGCTCCGTTCTTGCCATCCTCCAGTTTGTGGCAGGCGCCACAGCGGCGGAACAGCTTCTCACCCTCGGCGACATCCGCCGCAGCAACCAGCGCGGCGAAATCCGATGCGCCCGCTTCCGCCGCAGGCTCAGCCGCTGCTTCTTCCGCCGCCGGTTCAGCCGCCGCTTCTTCCGCCGCCGGTTCAGCCGCCGCTTCTTCCGCCGCAGGCTCAGCCGCTGCTTCCTCCGCCGCAGGCTCAGCCGCCGCTTCTTCCGCCGCAGGCTCAGCCGCTGCTTCCTCTGCCGCAGGTTCAGCCGCTGCTTCCTCTGCCGCAGGTTCAGCCGCCGCTTCTTCCGCCGCAGGTTCAGCCGCCGCTTCTTCCGCCGCAGGCTCAGCCGCCGCTTCTTCCGCCGGCATCTCGAATGTCGTGCCATCCGTCTGATCGAGATAGGCGATCAGGTCAGCACGATCCTCGGCCTTGCGCATCCCCGCATAGCCCATCGTGGTGCCGGGCGCGTAGCTTTTGGGGTTCTCAAGAAACGCGTTCAACTCGACTGGCGTCCAGACCTGCGCCACTTCAGTCAAGCTGCCCGAATAGGACCCGTAGCTTGCCACCGATCCAACGTCCCGACCAACTACGCCGTAAAGATGCGGGCCAACCTTGTTCTCGCCATCCGCCACCGCGTGACAGGCGGCACAGTTGCGAAACAGCCCTTCGCCATTCGCCGGATCAGCCGCAGCCATCAACTCGCCGATGCTCGGACCTTCATCCGCAGCCTCTTCGGAGGCCTCGTCTTCACCTGTGTCAATCACATAACCCTGTGCGTGATCTTCGCCATGACCGCCGCCCATCGAATAGATCGACTCTGCCGCCCAATTGCCCAAAAGGAACACCAACAGCGCTCCACACAGTGCGCCAGCGGTCTTTGTCATTGTCATTGTGTCGAACATCGGCCCGTTTCCATTTAATCCGTCGTTGGCCGCGTATCTATCCGCTTCCCCTACCGGCGCGCAAGGTGTAGTTTCCGCGACCAAACGCCCGACCGGGCCAAAAACACGGAAAAACGCAGATGACCAACCGCATCGCCTTTCAGGGAGAGCCCGGCGCCTACTCGCATCAGGCCTGCGCCGAGACCTATCCCAACATGGAGGCGCTGCCCTGCCGCACCTTTGAGGACGCAATTGCAGCAGTGCGCGAGGGGCAAGCCGATCTGGCCATGCTGCCGGTCGAGAACTCTACCTTTGGCCGGGTCGCCGACATTCACCACCTCTTGCCCGAATCGGGACTGCATATCGTGGCCGAGGCCTTTGTGCGGGTGCATATCAACCTATTGGCTCTGCCCGGTGTCCGCCTTGATGAAATCGAGAGCGCGATGAGCCACACCATGCTCTTGGGCCAATGCCGCGCCTTTCTGGAACGACACGGCATCCACCGTATCACCGGCGCCGATACCGCAGGCTCCGCTCGCCATGTCGCTGAGGCCGGACAGCCGGAATTGGCGGCGCTGGCCAGCGAACTGGCAGGCGAAATCTACGGTCTCGACGTGATTGCTCAGCACATCGAAGATCAGGGCAACAACACCACCCGCTTTCTTGTGATGGCGCGCGAGCCCGATTTCTCGCGACGCGGCGATGATGGGATGATGACGACCTTCGTCTTTCAGGTGCGCAACATCCCCGCCGCGCTCTACAAGGCGATGGGCGGCTTTGCCACAAACGGCGTCAACATGACCAAACTCGAGAGCTATATGGTCAGCGGGTCGTTCACCGCGACACAATTCTACGCCGACATCGAAGGCCATCCCGATGACCCATCCGTTGCGCGTGCTCTGGATGAACTGGATTACTTCACATCGGACATCACAATTCTCGGTGTGTACCCCGCAGATCCGCGCAGGCACGACACCGAGTGATCTCCGTCAGGCCGACCGCTTGTAACGCTCTTCGACGTCCATCGCATATTCCGCCAGACGAACCTTGAACCGCTTGGTCAGGTTGCCCCGCGCCAGCCGGAGCGATTGCATCATCAACCGCGCCGCCAGACTGCGCGGCTGCAGAACCAGCGTCACGGTCATCCGCGTGCGGCCGCGCGACAGCGCCACCAGTTCCGCAATCATCTGCCCCTCGATCGACGCCGACATCAACCCAAGAGTGATCCCGTTCGGCGGATCGTAGTCGGCCACGCTCACATCAACCTTGCGCTGCTTGCCGCGCAGCTTGAACGCCGCATGCCAACTCATGCCAACGCCCGGCGCGCCCAATGTGTCCGTCCGCTTGACATCCGCGCCCCGCCGCAGGGCGGACCGCTCGAATGCCTGAAAGTCGGTGATTTCCTCGAACACCCGCTCGATCGGGGCCTCGATATCTTCCTTACCGCTAAACTGCATCCCCAGACTGCCCCTTGACCTTTGTTATCGCTTTGTGCCCGGTGCCATTGTCGCGTCAATCCAGACAGTCGGCAAGCCAGTTCTCGAGCAGGAAATGCGCAATCGCCCCCTTGCGCGCGGGCAACAGGAACGGATGTTCTCCGGCAAAGGCCGCCAGAATATCCTCGCGGCTCATCCAGAGCGCGTCCTCGATCTCTTTGGGATCAATGGTGATCTCGTCGCTCAGGGCCTCACCCCGGCAGCCAAACATCAACGAGGCTGGGAAAGGCCAAGGTTGACTTGCCAGATAACTGACCCGCCCCACCTCGATCCCGGCCTCTTCCCAGACCTCACGACGCACCGCCGCTTCGATGGTCTCGCCCGGCTCGATGAACCCGGCCAAGAGCGAATACATCCCCTCGGGCCAACCCGGAGACCGACCCATCAGGACCGAATTGCCCCGCGTTATCAACATGATCACCACCGGATCAGTGCGCGGAAAATGCTGCCCGCCACAATGATCGCAAGCGCGCTGCCACCCGGCCCGGATCATCCGGCTTTCCTTGCCGCAGCGCGCGCAGAACCGGTGCGTCAGATGCCAGCCGAACACCGCCTTGGCGGTGGCTGCCAGTTCAGCATCGCGCGGGCTGAGCCGGGTCATCACGCGCCGCAACTCGGCAAAGGCGGTGCCCTCCGGCAGATCGGGATGCACCTGTTCGCTGGCGTCAAGAAACGTATCGAGTTGATCAGGTTCCAGCCCCGGCGGCACCCAGGCGGAAATATCATGGGCAAGGATCAGGTCACCGTTCGCGTCACGCCCCAAGAGGATCGGCGGCACCTTGTAGCGCGCCAGAACGGGGTGATCCGGCGCAAGGTCGATGACCGTATCCAGCGTGTCTGCCCGCAACAGCGGCTTCCCCCGCCAGAGCACGATCGACCGTGCGCGACCCTCGACCAGTGCCACGGCAATCGCCGCCTCGTCTCCGCGCATCTCATCCGCGCGATCAAGCCCCGATCCGCCGAATGTCACGCTCTCCGCGTTCCGCATGCCCATCTCCCCTGTCTGCCGCTTCTACACAATGCCCTCAGTCGCAAAACAAGCCCCAAGCGGCAGAAAACGTGTGTAAATCACATTTTACAACTAATAGTGTATTGATCGCTATGATCCGACATGCAACGCTCCCCAAGCCCATGGCATATTATGTAGTTGTAACCAGTGGATAGAGTTCAAAATCAAATAACGCTGGGCGACGAACCCGGCAGCAGAGCGTTCACAATTTGACCGAGTTTACCACTCAAGTTCCCCGCCATCCGTCCCGCGACGCCCCCCTGCGCTTGCGGCTCTTGCAGACAACGGATGTCCACGGCCATCTCCTGCCCTTCGACTACTACACCAACCGATCCGACCGCCCGTGGGGTCTGGCGCGCCTTGCCACGCTGATCCGCCACGCCCGATCCGAACCTGGCGCGGACAACTGTCTGTTGTTCGACAACGGCGACTTCCTCCAGGGCACACCGCTCACGGATCTCACCGCACATCAGAACCACGGCGCGCAGACCCCACACCCGGTGATCGCCGCGATGAACCAGATCGGCTATGACGCGGGCACGCTCGGCAATCACGAATTCAACTTTGGCCTCGATTGGCTCATGGAAACCCTGGCAGAGGCCCGCTTTCCGCTGACCTGCTGCAATGTGCTCACCCGGCGCGGCGACATCCCGACCGAGGACAGCACACTTTTGCCGCCCTATCTCCTGCTCTCCCGACAGATGCGCGACGAGACCGGGCAGGTGCACACTCTGCGCGTCGGCATTCTTGGCCTCGTGCCACCACAAATCATGACGTGGGATCACGCCCGCCTGTCGTCCCGGATCGAGGCGCGCGACATGGTCGAGAGCGCCCGCGCCTGGCTGCCTGCGCTGCGGTCCGCCGGGGTCGACATCGTGGTCGTGCTGGCCCATACCGGCATCGACCCGGGCCCCGACCGCCCGATGATGGAAAACGCCGCGCGGGCGCTCGCGCGCCTGCCCGGCATTGACGCCCTGCTTGCAGGCCACAGCCACAAGAGCTTTCCAGGTCCCGAGCATCGCGATATTGACCGGGTGGATACCGTTTGCGGCACCCTGCACGATACACCCTGCCTCATGGCTGGATTTCGCGGCGACCATCTGGGTCAGCTTGATCTGACGCTGACCCGCGATACCGCCGGGTCTTGGCGCGTGACCTCCCATCAAACGACACTCCTGCCCAGCGCCGCCGCCGCCCCCTGCCCCGCGCTCTGCACGCTGCTTGAAACGGCGCATGCCCGGACCCTCACCCTCACCGCGCGCGACATCGGCCAGACCGACGCGCCGCTCCATAGCTATCTTGCTCTGCTGCGCAACGATCCCTCCCTGCAACTGGTGAATGACGCACAACGCCACGCGCTTGCGTCTGCCCTCGCGGGCGGCCCCTATGCCGACCTGCCACTCTTATCCGCCACGGCCCCGTTCAAGACCGGTGGCCGGGGTGGCCCCGGACATTTCACCGATATCCCCGCAGGCCCGCTGCGCCTGCGCAACGTCGCCGATCTTTACGGCTTCCCCAATACGCTCTGCGGTCTGCTCGTGACCGGGGCCGATCTGCGCGACTGGCTGGAACGCGCCGCGATCTGCTATCATCAGATCATCCCCGGCCTGTCAAACCAGCCGCTCCTCGACCCTGCGGTTCCGGGGCATGATTTCGACGTGATAGACGGGCTCAGCTATACCATCGACGTCAGCCAACCCGCCCGCTACACCATGAGCGGCGCGCAGAGCCATCCCGACGCCACGCGCATCCAGGATCTGCGCTATGCGGGCCACCCTCTCCGGGACGACGCGTTCTTCATCATCGCCACAAACAGCTATCGCGCGCACGGAGGTGGACCGTTCGCCCCTCTCGCGGCACAGGGATTGATCTACTCGGACAACCGCCCGGTGCGTGATCTCCTGGCCGATCATATCGCGATGCGGCGGCATATCACGCCCGATGCCCGTCCCACATGGCGCTTTGCTCCGCTACCCGGAACCACCGTGACGGTGGAAACCGGCCCCGGTTTGCGCGCCCATCCAGAGGACATCACCGCTATGGGTGCCACAGATCTTGGCCTCACCCACGCGGGATTTCTGCGCCTCAGCCTGCCTCTATCCACAGAGCAGCCAACTCTTGCACATCTCGAACCGTCGGCCTATATGCACCCCTGAGAGGTTGGCGCGGGCAGGCACCTCGCCAACCCGGTCAGGTCCGGAAGGAAGCAGCCGTAACGAGCCCCGCTTGGGTCGTTGTCCAGCCTCTCACCCTAACTCCCCCCGCGACCGCCATGATCGGCGTTTGAAATCTCGCTCAGATGTGCGTCCGACGGTCCTTGATTTCGACGGCCACAGGATCACCACCCGACGACCCGGTCTTCCACAGCGAGAACGCTACCCCGATGCCAAGAATGGCAAAGGTGATGCCCAGCGACCATGCGGGCGGAAACTTCTCCCAGCCCATCGCCTCCGCGACAAAGATCTTGGACCCGATAAACACCAACAGAACCGACAGCGCGTATTTCAGATAGGCAAAGCGGTGCAGGATCGCCGCCAGGGCAAAGTAGAGCGCACGCAGGCCAAGAATCGCAAAGATGTTCGAGGTATAGACGATGTAGGGGTCCGTTGTGATGGTAAAGACCGCCGGAACCGAGTCGACCGCAAAGACGATGTCAGCGACTTCGATCACGATCAGCGCAAGAAGCAGCGGCGTTGCATATCGCATCATGCGGCCCGTTTCGGGATGCGGCTTTCTGACTAGGAAACTATGGCCGTGCAACTCCTCCGTCACGGGTATCCGCCGCTTGAGAAACCGGATCAGCCCGTTTTCCTCGAACGTATGTTCCTTGTCGGCGACAAAGAGCATTTTGACCCCTGTAAAGATCAAGAAGGCCGCAAAAAGATAAAGGACCCAGTGATACTGCTCGACGATGGTCGCGCCGAGGCTGATCATGATGCCCCGCAATACGATCACCCCAAGCACGCCCCAGAACAGCACCCGGTGCTGGTATGCGCGCGGGATTGCGAAGAAGCCAAAAATCAGGGCGATCACAAAGATATTGTCCATCGCCAGTGATTTTTCCACCACGAAGGCGGTCAAATACTGGGCCGTGGCCGTGGCATCCATCTGCCACCAGATGAAACCGGAAAAACAAAGGCCGAGCGTGATATAGAGCGCAGACAGCCTGAGGCTTTCGGCCACCCCGATCTCATGGTCGTCCTTGTGCAGAACACCAAGGTCAAAGACCAGCAAGGCCACGACAATCGTCAAAAAGACAAGCCACATCCAAAGCGGCTTGCCCAGAAAGAGCAGAAACAGGATTTCCAAGACAGGACCCTCTCGAGCGGCGTTACGCGCCAGACAAACAACCGCTCAGAACGAGGTCCAAACCGGGCATGTCTCAAGCGCACGTGTTCACATGTTACGGTCCGACATCACGATGGGAGACCATCGTCAGAGGGGCCCGGTCCGTCATCAAGAAATCGTGTGCCTCTCACGGCACTTCAAGCCCCGGTGAAAGAAATTCACCGGACCAGATGGCGACACCGGCACTGGGGCTAGTGCCGCCAGCACCGCTCAGGCATCAATCTTTGCGAACTTGTGATTTGCCTTCCACTTTGGAACATCGCTGCGATCCAACCCCAGGAATAGAACGATGTTCTTGGCGACATAAAGCGTGGACCAAGTCCCGATGATCACACCAAAAACCATGGCAAAGACAAAGCCACGGATCACATCGCCGCCAAAGACCAAAAGCACGATCAGCGCGATCAGTGTTGTCACCGCCGTCATCAACGTCCGGCTCAATGTCTCATTGGCCGAGAGGTTCATCAACTCGCGCAACGGCATGATCTTGAACTTCGTGAGGTTCTCGCGCAGCCGGTCAAAGATCACGACCGTATCGTTGACCGAATAGCCCAGAATCGTCAGCAACGCCGCCACGATGGTCAGATCGAACTTGAACTGGAACAGCGCAAAGACACCAATCGTGACAATCACGTCATGCGCCAGCGCCGCCACAGTGCCGACGGCGAATTGCCACTCGAAGCGCATCCAGACATAGACGAGAATCCCAAAGGCCCCCGCCCCAACCGCCATCAGCGCCAGCCAGATCAGCTCAGCCGAGACCTTGGGGCCGACGGACTCCACCGCAGTGAACGCAATGCCCGGATCGACCGCGCGCAGGGCCGCCTGCACCTGCTGGACGGTTTCGACTGATATCGCCTCACCGCCATCCTGCGCCTGCACCCGGATCATGGCGACGTGCTGATCCGCCCGAAATCCCGGATCGAACACCTCGGAAATCGCCACATCTCCTAGCTGCAAACTTGACAGCGCCGCCCGATACGCTTCCAGATTGATCTCCTGTGCAGCCTCAGTCCGAAAGGTCGTACCACCCTTGAAGTCGATCCCAAAGTTGAGGCCCAGTGTCGCCACCAGCAACAGCGAGGCTACAACCGCGAAAACCGAGACCCCAAAGGTGGCCCATTGTGCTCGGAAAAAGTCTATCGTGGTCCTGTCGGGCGCCAGCTTGATCCAGCCCTTCAGGGTGATGGAGCCCGGGTTGCGCCACCGCATCCATGTCTGGATAATCAAGCGCGTCACATAGATGGCGGTAAACATCGACGTCACAAGACCAAGCCCCAGCGTCACCGCAAATCCACGCACAGCCCCCGAGCCAATGGCAAACATGATCAGTGCCGTCAGCAACCCGGTGATATTGCTGTCCAGAATGGCCGAGAGCGCCCGTTGAAAGCCAAGCTCGATCGCGCGACCGGCAGAGCGCCCCTGTCGCAACTCTTCGCGGATACGCTCAAAGATCAATACAGTCGCATCGACCGCCATGCCCATCGTCAACACGATCCCGGCAATGCCCGGAAGGGTCAGGGTGGCCCCGATTACCGACAGCGCCGCAATGAGAAGCGCCATGTTGAGGCTCAGGGCAAAAACAGCCATGACACCGAAACTGCCGTAACACGCCACCATAAACACGATCACGGCCACCATACCGATAGCAGCCGCACGCTGGCCCGCGTCGATGCTGTCCTGCCCCAGTTCCGGACCGATGGTGCGTTCCTCGAGAAAGGTCATTTCTGCCGGCAAAGCTCCTGCGCGCAGCAGCACGGACAGTTCGGTGCTATCTTCAACCGTAAACTGCCCCGTGATGATCCCCGACCCGCTGGCAATATGACTCTGGATCACCGGGGCGCTGATCACCTCGTTATCCAGAACAATCGCAAAGGGCTGACCGATATGAGTGGCGGTATAATCACCAAACGCGCGTGCGCCCGTGGGATCAAAGCGAAAGCTGACGGCCGGGCGGTTGTTCCGGTCAAACATCGGCTTGGCATCGACAAGATTGTCACCGCTGACGACCGGGGTTTGATCGACCCTATAAAACGACCCCGCATCCTCCAGCGACGGCAGGATCAGCGTGCCGGGCTCTGCCACCGCATCCGCAGACGCCGCACGACCGATGACCGGATGAAACGTCAGCCGCGCCGTCGTGCCGATCAACGCCTTCAGCTCAGAGGCAGATCCGATGCCTGGAACCTGAATCAGAATGCGGTCAGCCCCCTGTCGCTGGATCGTCGGCTCGCGGGTGCCGACCTCATCGACCCGGCGGCGGATGATCTCGAGGCTTTGCTGCACTGTGCGTTCATCCGTCACTGCGCGTTCCGCGTCTGACAAGGTCACGCTCAGAACGCCTCTTTCGGCGTGAATGTCGAGGTCTGTCTGTCCCGCCCCGGTCAAGGAAACAACGGGCGAGGCCAAAGCCCGGATTGCGGCCAGTGCCGCCTCGCTCCCGACAGGGTCGGACAGTGCGATCCGCAACTCATCCGCTGCGGCCTCCTCTCGTCGAAATGGTCCAACCTCGTCCCGGACGTCGCGCAGCGCATCCCGAACCTGTGGCCAAAGCGCGTCCATCCGCGCTGCATAGACGTCTTCGACCTGCACCTCGGCCAAAAGATGCGCACCACCGCGCAGATCGAGTCCCAAGCTGACCAAGTCTGACGGAAGCCATGACGGCCAGCCCGCCAGCTCGGACGGCACGGCCCCGGTCTCAGCCTGAAGCGCGACAGCATCGTTGTATCGCTCGACCTGAGGGTAAAAGGCATTAGGCAACGCAACGACGAGGCCCCAGAGGCAAACGCTCCATATCAAGAGGCGTTTCCAGAAAATGGTATTCAGCATGATCGTGTCCTTGAACCGACACTGACCGACGGGCATCGCGCCCACTCCGGCAACATCGACGAGATCGGGGAAAGACTGTGGATCGGCAGGACAGTCACTCCAGAGCCCTTGTCGCCAGCAGAGCCAGCACCACAAGGCAACGGATCGAAAGATCACAAAGCCGCTTCGATGACGCGGCAGAAGTCAGAGCTGTCCACAGCTCTCACCATCCTGCCCGAGCATCAGGCGGCGGGCGGTGCCCTCGGGGAATGCGGCTGGTGCGCCCGGTCAACCGGGACATCCGACCCGCATGCAACCCATCCAGCCCCTGACACCGACCAGCTTTCCCAAGCAGACGGGGGGACGGTCAGAATCGGGTCCACATCCGATGCATATCTGTCATCGGACGCGCGCGGCAACAGGCTGGTCTTGATCTCCAACGCCGCAAATTCGGGCGCCTCAGCACCGCTGATCGCGGCCCCTCTCGCAAAAGGTTCAGAGGTGGCATTGGTTGCGCCAAAACCCCCTGCCCAGACCAGCAACATCGACAGCACCATAGCCCACGTGACAAGCACGTGGCGCGTTACGCGAGCGAATGGATTCCCTGTGGTCATGCCGCTGATCTTCTCACCAATTCAGAGTCAAGGCAATCTGCGGCAAGCGTCGCGCCACGCCCCGATACGACGGACCTCATGTCACACTCAATGCGACCATGAGGATGGCTGTGACGCCACGCGCCAACTCCACGTGGAGGCTCGGCCCCTCATACCGCGCCGACGATCTCCAGACACCCACGAGCGCCACAAAGTTGTAGGGAAGTGAACAGCCATAGCCCACCAAAAGCGCAAGCCACGGAAGATCAAAGGTCATCAGACCGATAAACAGGATGCTGGTCGTCAGGTTGACGATTAGACCACCAACGATAGCCCAGGTCCAAAACGCGTCGCCAAGATCCAAGCTGCCCTGCCAGAGGGCCTGTAACTGTTTCATCGCCCTAATCTGGGATGACACACGCACCAACACCAGCCCTTTGGTGCTCTATTTCAACACCAAATTCGCCGTCCTTGGGAACCAGCGCAGACTTTGCGTCCGCACGACGCATTCCGCATCACCACAGGATCACCGATCGTCAGGATCGGTCGGGCTTGCGGGTCCGCACACGGTTTGGAGGCCAGTTCGGATCGTCCCGCTTGACGGCACGCGCTGTCCAGATGCCAGCCGGCACACCAAGAACTACGCCCAGCACGCCAGCCGTCGCAAAGGCTGGCCAAGTGACCCATCCGATACTGAGAAACGCAACGACACCGGCGCCTGCAATGGAACTCACCCAAAGCAGCACCATGAACGTTCTAAGAGGAGCAGGCATGACGACCTCCTTTCACTTTGGAATCTGTGATCGTCATGGACCCAACGCGCGCAAGCCTCTTCCGTTCCCTGCGCCGTCCAAAATCAGCGGAAACTTGCGCGATAGCGTCACCGGAGAAATGGGCTTGTCAGCAAAGCTCGAACCCTCACGCACGGCATCAATGGAACCAGAGACAGGCTCAACGGGTTGTAAGATCCTGACCCTATCAAAACCGGAGGCCCTACGCGGTGCCCTCCAGAACAGGGATCACCTTGGAACGCACGCTGGTGCAGTGCCAGATGTTAAGGAGACACAACATGGATGAAGTCAAAACGGAGAAGACGCCCGAGAGCACCCACACGACGATCACCCGCACCACCGAGAGATCATCGGGAAGCGGCGCGACCCTTTGGTTCCTGCTCGGCGGTATTGTCGTGGTCATCGCGGTGATCATCTTTTTCGTCTTCGGCGATGGGGTGCCATCAACGCAATCCGCCACACCGACGGACGGCGATGTCTCGGTCACTGTGGAAACGGACAATAGCCCCGACACCGCTCCGGAACCCGCAGAAGCCGCGCCCGCCGATTCAGCGCCCGCCGACGCAGAGCCCGAGGTGGCACCGCAAAGCGACTAAGACAAAGGCGTCATGGCACCGAAACCCGAACCAGCCATGCCGCCCCTAGCGCCTCAGGCCCGGCGCACGCTCGGTCTGAGGCAGGCCTATCCGCAGTACCGGGACCGCACATCTTGGCGGGGCACTGTATACGCATAGGACGTCGGCTCAAAGGGTCTGGTTTTGCCCGGAAAATCTCCGCTCACCCCCGGCAGATCCTTGCGCTGGGTCTCATACAGCCCGTGCCGCTGCCGATCCCACTCCCGCACCCCAGCCTGTGCAGACTCGATCCGCCGCGGGAATCCAGGTCTGAATGACTGGCAAATCAGTTGATCGCTCAGCGTGGCCTCGGCAAACTGGCCGGGCTTGCGGTTCCGCAGGTTGACGATGTGACCCGCCTTGACCCCCAACCCTCGGGTTTCAAATACAAGGGGATCTCGCAACTCGAAAACATCCGTTTTCTCCCCCGGACCAAAGAGAGCATCCTCCCCCTGCCAGATGTTTCCAGCGGCAAATCGCAACCTGTAGGAACCCGGCGGAACCAGAATCTTAAAGAAATCGCCGCCTTTGATATAGGCGGCCAGAGCCGCCGCGCCGGTCTCGTCATCACTCAGGGTCAAAAAATAGTCCTGCCCCGGCAAGGTCTTGACCTGAAGCGGAAACACGGCAGGCAATCCGGTCTTGTTCCACATCAGCCCGGCAGAGGGAACAGGATGCGCCATGTCGGCCTCGGCGCGCACGAGGGGTGCCACCACGCCAAGCAACAGCACAAGCATCAGCCCTGCCACCTGTCTGCCGTGGATCAGTTTCATCACATCACCCTCATCACCAGACGCCGCCACGATCATTCTGACACAGGACACAGGACACAGGACGGCCTGCACCCTATTTGCCACCCTATCAGCTAGACCACCGCGTTAGAAGTCCAGGGGTCACACCCGATTTATCAGGAATGCCCCATCGCAGATCTGCCTCAGAGCTTGCGCAAATAGGCCCAGGACACATATCCCCGCAACCCACGCGCCCGCTCCAACGAAACCTCACACCAGCGTGTGCCACCGGTCTGCTGACAGCTATGCACCCGCAAAACGGTCCCATTCGGCAAACCGACAATCACACTATACCCAATGCCCGGTCCGCCCCGCATTTTCAGCATGTCGTCGCCCTCGACCCCATGCACCTCAAAGCTCCCGAGCGAGGCCGCCATCGCGGGATCAGCCTCCATGCAACTCAGCAGCATAACCGCCGCCAACGCGCTCCAAAATGCCTTGCGCATCACAGTCTCCACCTTGCTCGCTCGCCGCATGTTCTACGCGCTTGAGGTGTCAAACGGAATAGCAAGCTGTCTCAAGACCGCGCACCTTTCACCCGTCCCACGCCAGTCTTACGCCTCGCACGATGACACCATCACGAAATCCTCAAGGAGCGCGTGGAAAAGGGCGGGCTTTTCTAGATGCACGGCATGGGCGGTGCCCGGCACAACGGCCAACACGGCATCCGGCAACCCCTGCCAGAGCGCTTCGACCTGCGGCCAGCGATAGGAGCGATCGCCGTCCCCCCAGAGCACGAGCGTCGGCATGGTCAGTCGGCCCAGCGCCGCACGCCCATCCCAGAGGCTCATCGCGTCCAAACCCGCCAGCGCGGCGCGCTCGCTGGCCTGCGCGCCCAGATCGGCCACGATGTCAAATCCCTTGGCCGCCGTCCCCGCCCGAAACCATGTCGCCCCGATCCGCCGGATCGTCTGTGCCACGCCCTCACTGCGAATACGCTCCCGTGAGGTCTCCAAGAGTTCGAACCGGTCCGGCATCGCCCCCAACGGGCCGGTGCCATAGAGGATCAACCGCATGATCCGATCCGGATGGGTCGCAGCGATCTCCTGCACGATCATACCGCCCATGGAATGCCCCAGCAGGATGATCTGTCCCAGACCCAGGTCATCCAAAAGATCCACCACCGCCGCACCAAAGGTCGCGATTCGATCAGCGGCTGGCAACGCGGCAGACCCGGCATAGCCCGGCAAATCTGGGGCAATAACGTCAAAACGCTCCGAGAACCGCGCGATCTCAGCCTGCCATTGCGCCGATCCGCCCAGATACCCATGCACCAGCACCAGCGGCAGGCCCACACCCGCCCGGCGATAGCTAAGTCCGCGCTGGCTGATCAACGCATCTGATCGGGCAGCCACAATGCAGTCTCCGGCACAAGGATGAGAATGACGATCAAGAGCACAAGCGCACCAATAAAGGGCAGACATCCCATGATCACATCGCCAATGCTGACCTGCCCGCGCCCGATCCCTTGGATCACATAGAGGTTGAGCCCCACAGGCGGCGTCAGCACCGCAATCTCCATGGTGATCGTATAGACCACGCCGAACCAGATAAGGTCGAACCCGGCGGCGGACATCAGCGGAAAGATCGTGGGCAGGGTGATGAAGGTCATCGAGACCGGCTCAAGAAACATCCCCAGCACGATGTAGAAAATCAACACGATGGTCAGCACGACAAAGGGCGACAGATCAAAGCTCAGGAACAACTCCGTGAATTGCTGCGGCACCCGGTAGTAGGTCAGCACAAAACCAAAGAGCACCCCTGCCGACAAGAGCAGCCCGAGATAGCCCATGGTCCGCATCGTGGCAAAGAGCGCTTCCTTGAACCCCTGCCAGGTCAGCCCGCCCACACCAAAGGCAAGGATCACCGTCAGCAGAGCCGCCACCGCAGAGGCTTCGGTCGGGGTGGCGATTCCGGCATAAATCGCCACGGTGATCACCAATCCGATCAGGGCAATCGGTGCAATGGTGGCAGCAATCTGAACCAGTCCCATCTTGACGGCCACTTCACGGTCCGGAATATCACCCGGTTTCAGAATACCCCAGACCAGCACCACCACCGCAAAAGAGGTGACAAGGATAAGCCCCGGAATGACCCCCGCAATAAAGAGATCGCCGATGCTCTGATCCGTGACGATACCGTAAAACAAGAGGATGAGCGACGGCGGCAGAAGCACACTCAGCGTGCCCCCCGCCGCCAGAACCCCCGACGACAGCCGCTTGCCATACCCCAACCGCAGCATTTCGGGCAGGGCCACGCCGCCGATGGTCAGCGCCCCCACCATGGACGAGCCACAGACCGCGCCAAACCCCGCGCAGGCCCCGATCGAGCCATAGGCGGCAGAGCCGCGCACGCGCACGCCTTGGTGCAGAAATTGATAGAGGTTCGGGCCAATCGACGATTTGCCAATCAATTCCCCTAGGAAAACAAAGAGCGGCACCGCCAACAGGATATAGTCGATCCACACCCCCCAGAGCTTCAACTCCGCCGAGGCGATCGAGGTCTCAAACGTCTGGATTTGCCACAGGAACGGCAGTGACGCCGCCGCCAACGCAAAGGGGATCGGCACCCCCACCGCGATCAGGAACATCAAGAGGACAAGCAGCCCAAGACCGACTTCATACCATTCCATCGCTCAAACCTCCGCCGCAGGCGTGCGTATGAGACGGATCAGCCTCAGCACAGCGTAAATCGAAAACAGAACCAGCGCCAAGGCCCCCGGCGCCCAGAACGCATAGCGCGGCCAAAGCAGGATTTCCGACGACGCGCCCGAATGGAATGACCGGATCGTGGCGCTCACCCCCGCCAGCGAAAAGAAGAGACCGACCCCCAGCATCACGCAGAGATTGAACACCGCCACCGCCTTGCGCAGACCGGCAGGCAGGGTATCGGTCAGCATCGTAACCTTGGGATAGGCATCCTCGCGCATCGCATAGGCGAGGCCCGCAAAGGCCACCGGAAAGAGCAAGAGCGCGGTTGCCTCTGTCACCATCCGGTCGGGCGCGTTGAGCGCGTAGCGCGTGAAAACTCCGTAGCTGATCCACACCATCTGCACGAGTACCACCACGGCCCCCGCCCCAGCGAGCCAGACAACCGCGCGTTCCACATGGGCAATCCATCGGTCAAGACCGCTTTGCATGGCGTGTCTCCCTGTTGATGCAACGGGCGGCCCCCTGCGCGCTTGGCGCAAAGGGCCTGTCAGATCACGGCGCGTGCTGTGCAAAGAGATCACGAACCTTGCCAGCCAGGTCCGGACCACAGGCCGCATCGACCGTCTCGTCCCACTTGCCCTGCACGCTGGCAATCAGCTCCATCCGCTTTTCCTCGGGGATCGCCACCGCCGCGCCGCCGCCCTTCATCACCGCATTGCCAACCCGCTGATCCACCCAATCCTCATACCGGGGCTTCAACCATTCCTCGGTTTCCTTGGCGGCGGCCATCACAGCGGCCTGCTCGTCGGCGGTCATGCCGTCGAACTTTTCCTTGTTCATCATGTATTGGATATTGCCATAGAACAGGCTGGCCTTGACCATATAGGGCATCACATCCCACAGCTTCCAACTGGAATAGGTGGCAACGCCCATGTTGATCCCGTCCACCACACCACGCTCGGCCGATTGAAACACCTCCTTGGGGGCCACAAAGACCGGCGCGCCGCCCCATGTCTCGATCATCAGACTGACCAGCGGCCCGATGGACCGAACCTGCTTGCCCGCAAGATTGCCCAGATCGTCAATCGCCTCTTCAAACCACCATTCCTGATCATAGGAATAATTGGAATTGAACACCGGCACGAGGTTGATCGCCGCCGCCTCATCGCGCACCAGATCGGCGTAGGCGGCGTCCATCTCGATCTGCCCGTCCAGATCCACCGCCACCGGATAGAGCGAGGTGACGCGGTAACAGGGCAACCGCTCGTCCGCGGGCATCCAGCTCATGTCCGAGACACCGCCCTGAACGGCATCCACACCCTCGGACCAACCATGCAGCGTGGCCGAGGGGAAAATCTCGACCTTGACGCTCCCGCCGGTCTTTTCCGCGACCAACTCTGCGAAATGCACAAAGCCATCATAGCGAATGTCCGCCTCGTTCACATAGGTGGACAGCCGGATCGTTGTCTCGGCCGAGGCGGGCAGCGCCACCGTCAGCCCGAGTGCTGTGGTGGCGATCAGTCCTTTCAGCGAAGTTTTCATGTCTTTCTCCTTGTTGGGGGCTGCGCGAGACCGTTCATGCGGCCTTCGTCTTTGATCTTGGCTTGAATGCTAGGACAGCCCCCCACGAGTCGGCCAATTCAAACATCTCATAAAACTATTCCGATGTTGCATGGTTGACCCGACTGGCGCAGTCTGGTGGCAAAGAGAGGGCGCATATGGACATCAACTGGCTGCGCGATTTCGTGTGCTTGGGACGGACGCTGAATTTCACCCGCGCCGCCGAGGAACGCAACATTACGCAGTCGGCCTTCAGCCGTCGCATCCGGTCTCTGGAAACCTGGATCGGTGTGCCCCTCATCGACCGCGCCAGCTATCCCGTGCAACTCTCCGAGGCGGGGCGGCAATTTCTCCCGGTGGCGCAACAGACGGTGGCGGACCTCACCGACACCCGCCAAGCGATCCGCGAACGCGCGCGCGGCCATGCCAGCTTTCAACGCTTCGCCGCCCTGCACGCCATCTCGGTCAATTTCCTGCAACCGCGCATGGCAGCGCTCGAGCGCGAGTATCCCGAGATGCGCACCCGCGTCATCTCCGACAGCCTCACCGCCTGTTGCCAACTCCTGAGCGAAGGGGGCTGCGAATTCCTGCTCTACTACCGGCATCAGGACGTGGCCCCGATCCTCGACGAGACCCGCTTCAAGCGCAAGGATATCTGCGAAGAACGCCTCATCCCCGTCGCCCAGCACGAGGCCGCCGCGCGTCACGGCTGGTCTCTGCCGCCACGCGCGGGCCAAGAGGTGCCCTATCTCAGCTATGATCCCAACACCTTTCTCGGCACCGTGGTGGACCAGACCATCGGCAACCGCCGCCCGGCGCTCAACCTGCGCTACATGGATGCGCTGGCCGAAGCCTTGAAACGCCGTACACTGGCCGGGGCGGGGCTGGCATGGCTGCCGGAATTCTCGATCCGTCAGGAACTGGCCGATGGCACGCTGGTCCGCTTGGGCGGGCGCGACTGGACCGCGACCATGACGATCTCGCTCTTTTGCTCACCCGAGCGGCTGGATAATCTGGGGCGCACGATCTGGGATCAGTTTTAACTATACTGGCGCAATCAGAATTGCCCGGAAATCGTTGACATTGGTCAGCGTCGGCCCCGTCACCACCTGTCCGCCAATGGCACCAAAAAACCCATGCGCGTCATTGATCGCCAGTGCTTGCTCTGGGTCAACCCCGGCGGCTGTGGCCTGCGCCAGCGTCTCCGGCCCGATCACCGCCCCCGCCACCTCGGCAGCCCCATCAACGCCATCGGTGTCACAGGCCAGCGCGTGAATACCGCCCGCACCATTCAAGGCGAGCGCCAAAGCCAGCGCATATTCCGCATTGGGCCCGCCCACGCCATCGCCGCGCCGCGTCACCGTCAACTCACCGCCCGAGAGCAGCAGCACCGGCGCATCCCCCGGTGCCAGCCCCGCTTGCACATCACGCGCCAGCACCGCATGCACCTCTGCCACGTCCCGCGCCTCCCCCTCCAGCGCATCGCCCAGAATACGCACCGTCAGCCCCTCGGCTCGCGCCACCTCGGCTGCCGCCTCCAGCGATTGCACTGGGGCGGCATAGATCACATTCTCGACCCGGCTAAGCCGCGCATCATCCGGCGGCACCACACCGCTCTGCCCCGCCAACACGTCGCGCGCCGACGCCGGCAGATCAATCCCATAGCGCGCCACGATCTCGAGCGCCTGCGCAGCCGTGCTGCCCTCGCCCACGGTCGGCCCCGATCCGATCATCCCCGGATCATCCCCCGGCACATCGGAAATCAGCAGCGCATGCATCCGCGCCGGATAGGCCGCCGCCGCCAATTGCCCGCCTTTGACGCGGCTCAAATGCTTGCGCAGCACGTTCATCTGCCCGATCGGCGCACCCGAGGCCAAAAGCGCCGCATTGACCGCCTGCTTGTCCGCCAGCGTCATCTCCCCCGCTGGCTGCACCAAGAGCGACGACGCCCCGCCCGAAATCAACGCCAGCACCATATCGCCGTCGCCCAAGCCCTGTAGCAGATCAAGCATCCGCGCCGTGGCGCGCATCCCCGCCGCATCCGGCACCGGATGCGCCGCCTCGACGATCTCGATGCCCTGACAGGGCCGGGCATAGCCATAGCGCGTGATCACCAGCCCCTCGCAGGGGCCCCATTCCGCCTCGACCGCCTCGGCCATGCGTGCGCTCGCCTTGCCCGCACCGATCACCACGACACGGCCCTCAGGGCGCGCAGGCAGATAGGGGGCCAGGCTCTGCATCGGGTCGGCCACGGCGACAGCGCGGTCAAAGAGACGGCGCAACAGGGTCTGGGGTTCGGTCATGTCTCTGGGGTCTCCGCTCACGTCGCGCGCACCCTAGCTTGGCCCGCGCGCCTGCGAAAGCCCTCAGCGCGCGGCGCGCGCGGCTTCCCGTGCCAGATGCTTGGCATAAAGACGCGGGGCAAGCACCCGCTCATAAATCAGTCCCGCCACCTGCTTCAATCCCGGCAAGGCCACAATCCGCGCCGCCCAACGATAGCGCGGCAAGGCAGCCCAGAGTGCCGCAAAGGCCTCAACCCCCGAGAGCACCTGCCCCCCGCGCCGCACATGCAACCGCCGCGCCGCCTGATCCGGGTCAATCCCCCACTGCTCAAGACCACCCGCATTGAGATCATGAAACGTGACCGGCAATCCCTTCGCCTCCACATACCCCGCATAATGCACTATCTCCGCCCGGCACACCGGACAGCGGGCATTATAAAGCACTTGGGTGGGTAGGGTCATGGCGGGCCTCCTGTGGGGTGGGAGGTAGAACGCACAAGCGCGGGGGAAAGAGCCACAGAATGTCGCGGTGAGATGAACAAAGCCGCGCGCCTTGTTCCGCGCGGGGGCGTAAACGACGATGAACTTACACAACTATTTTAATTGAGCATCCAGCCATCCATCGCCTACGCTCGCGTGAGTTGTCATAAGGATTTTACCAATGGATCGCCCTGATTATCTGATTCAAGGAGAGACCGCTCGTCTTTTTCCCGTATTAGCTACAACTTCAAAAGAAGGCCGCACAACCTCTATCGTTCTAGCTTGTATTTCCAAAGTGGAGGAATTCGGTGCGGAGTTGATTGCCAGCGTTGGACAACGTGTGGGCAAACGCACGACACTAAACACCTTCACAGAGATAGTTTTCAAGAATGAGAAAGTGAAACTGAAAGATCGCCCCGATGGTCTGATAGTCATGCAAAACGGCGCAAAGCAGTGGCGTGCCCTTGTCGAAGCAAAGGTTGGGAGTGTTGATCTCGCTGCCGACCAGATTGAAAGATACCGTGAAATCGCAAAAGAACAGGGTGTTGATTGCATAATCACTATCTCCAATCAATTCGCAACCACTCCAGAAAGTCACCCGATTGAAGAAGTCCGCAAAAGCCGTTCCAAGGTGCCGGTTTATCATTGGTCATGGATGTCAATTCTTACAACGACCGACATTCTGTTGAACAAGGACGCGGTGGCGGACAATGATCAAAAACTCCTTTTGAACGAACTGCGGCGTTTTCTTACCCACGAAAGCGCAGGCGTTAAGGGCTTTGATCGCATGCCGCCAGAATGGGCCGAGATAAATCGTCTTATCTCGGCAGGAGGAAAAATTCCTGCCAAGTCTTCAGACGCGTCAATTGTTTTGGATGCATGGCATCAGGAAACGAGAGACCTTTCGCTGATCTTGAGCCGCCAAACAGAAACTACTGTGCAAGAGAGACTGCCAAGGAAACATCGCCAAGACCCGACAGAGCGGCACAGGGATGAACTATTAACTCTCAAAGACGTCGGGCAGTTGAGATCAGCTGTGGATATCCCAGGTGCTGCCGCCCCATTGGAAATTGTCGCAGATATTGCAAGGCGCACGATCGACATTGGCATGACGATACGAGCACCAGAAGACAAGGTATCATCCAAGGCACGCGTGAACTGGCTATTACGCCAAATCAAAACCGAAAAGCGCGGAGAGCTTTTTGTGCGAATTGGTTGGCCGGGCAGAAGTGAAACCACGCAATTTTCACTGTCCGATTTGATATCAGATCCTTCAATTTGCGAAAAAGATAAGACCGGCCTTAAAGTGCTTAGCTTTCATGTCTTCATGGCACGCAGGTTAGGTGCGAAATTCACTCAGCAGGTGAACTTCATAAAGGAGTTGGAAGACGTGGTGCCGTTCTTCTACCGCGAGGTTGGACAAAACCTCTCAGAATGGAGAAAACCCGCGCCGCGCATCAAAGAAGACAAGCCAACAGCCGGGGATGTGAGCGTAGCCGCATTACAGGACGAATCTGAAGAGGGGGTAGATGAATAACCTTATCCACAAAACTATACCCGTGGATCCCTAAATCACTCCCCCAACCGCCCCCACAAATCATACTCCCCCGCCTCATCGACCACGACCGTGACGATATCCCCGACCGATACCCCCTCGGTCCCCTCATCAATGAACAGGTTCCCGTCGATCTCGGGCGCATCGGCCTTGGTGCGGCAGGTGGCGATGCCGTCGGCGTCGATCTCATCCACGATCACCTCCATCCGCTGCCCCACCTTGGCCGCCAGCTTGGCCTCGGAAATCGCCTGCGCCTTTTCCATGAACCGATCCCAGCGCTCTTGTTTGACCTCCGCCGCCACATGATCCGGCAGGGCGTTGGACCGCGCGCCGGCGACATTCTCATATTGAAAACAGCCCACCCGGTCCAATTGCGCCTCATCCAGCCACTCCAAGAGCGTCTGAAACTCCGCCTCAGTCTCGCCGGGATAACCCACGATAAAGGTCGAGCGCAGCGTGAGGTCCGGGCAAACGCTCCGCCATGCTGCAATCTCATCCAAGGTCCGCGCCGCCGCCGCAGGCCGCGCCATGCGCCGCAGCACCTCCGGATGCGCATGCTGAAATGGAATATCGAGATACGGCAGCACCAGCCCCTCAGCCATCAGCGGGATCAAATCGCGCACATGCGGGTAAGGATAGACATAATGCAGCCGCACCCATGCTCCCAGTGACCCCAGATCCCGCGCCAGATCGGTGATATGCGCCCGGTGCCCCCGCTCCTCGGCATGGCGGATATCGACGCCATAGGCCGAGGTATCCTGAGAGATCACCAACAACTCTTTGACACCGCTCTCCACCAGCTTTGCCGCCTCGCGGATCACCGCATGCGCCGGACGGCTCTGCAAGTTGCCGCGCATGTCGGGAATGATGCAAAACTTGCACTTGTGATTGCAGCCCTCGGAAATCTTGAGATAGCTGTAATGCCGCGGCGTGAGGCTGACACCAGAGGCGGGCAAAAGATCAATGAACGGATCGGGGCTGGGCGGCACCGCCAGATGCACAGCATCCAGCACCTGCTCATATTGATGCGGGCCGGTCACGGCCAAGACGCGCGGATGCACCCCGGTGATATACTCGGGCTCCGCCCCCAGACAGCCGGTGACAATCACCCGGCCATTCTCAGAGAGCGCCTCGCCAATCGCCTCAAGGCTCTCGGCCTTGGCGCTATCCAGAAAACCGCAGGTGTTGACAATCACCGCATCCGCCCCGGCATAATCGGCTGAAATCCCATAGCCCTCGGCGCGCAACCGCGTCAAAATCCGCTCACTGTCCACCAGCGCCTTGGGACAGCCAAGGCTGACCATGCCAATCGTCGGCTGGCCCGCGCGGGGCGTGTCAGTCAGACGCGCACGCGGCGCGAGATCGGGGCGGAGGGAGGGAGGGTTCTGAGCCATGCGCGCGCTATACTCTGCCGCCGCCCGCCCGCCTAGAGCTTTTCTGAAATTGCCGAGGCCCAAAATCGGTTGCCCCCCGCCACCCCACACGCCTAGACTGCGTCCGAGTGGAGCGGCAAAGGGGGCAATGCCATGCGGTGGCTGTTTCGACTGTTGGGATTGGTTGTGGTCATGCTGGCCATCATCCTTGGCGCGCTCTTTTTCCTGCCCGGCGAACGCATCGCCCGCATCGCCGCCGACCAGATCTCCAAGGCGACAGGCCGACAGGTCACCATGTCCGGCGACACCACGATCAGCTTTTATCCCATCCTCGGCGTCTCCACCGGGGCGGTCGAGGTGGCCAATGCCGACTGGTCCGACGCGGGTCCGATGCTGCGCGCCGACAGCCTCAAGATCGGCGTGGAACCGCAAGCGCTCTTTGGCGGCGACATCCGCATCACCGGGCTCGAGGCGGTCAATCCCGAAATCCGGCTGGAACGTGCAAGCGATGGGCGGGTGAACTGGGAGTTGGGCGTCGAAGGCGTGGCCCCCTCCGGTCAATCAGGCGAGACATTGGCCACCTCCAACCGGCTCGCCCTCACGCTTGACCGCGCGCTCATCACCGGGTCCAGCCTCAGCTATACCGATCACACCACCGGCACGGTGCAAGCATTCCGCAACATGGATTTCGATCTGCGCTGGCCCGATTACGACGGCACCGCCACCTTTGAGGCGGTGCTGCGCCAGACCGCAAACCCCGTGACCCTCGCGGGCCAACTCGATCAGGTGGGGCAATTCATCGACGGGGCGGTGACGGGCCTGTCGGCGCGGCTCTCCGGGCCGGGCGGCAGCGTGGCCTTTGCCGGGCGCGGCGGGGCGCAACCGCAACTCCAAGGGCGGCTCGACATCGACCTTGGCGATACCGATGCCTTTCTGGCAGCGCTTGGCCTTGACCGGCTGGAATTGCCCCCCGGCTTCGGCGCCAGCGTCAAGGGCGGCACGGATCTCACCCTCACGGATGCGCTCGATCTCTCGCTGCGCAACCTCGCGCTCAACTTGGGCGGCAACGCGATTGCCGGGGCGGCGGATATCGCCCTCGCGGGCGATGTGCCACGCATCAACGCCCAACTCAACGCAGGCGCGCTGGACCTCTCACGCTTTGCAGGGGCTGACAGCACCGCCTCCGGCAGCACCGACAGCGGCTGGTCCACCAGCCCGATTGACGCCAGCGCCCTTGCCCTCGCCAATGGCGAGGTCGCCCTGATCGCCGACAGCATCAATCTGGGCGATCTGAAACTCGGCAAGACCCGCAGCCTGATGACACTGGATAACGCCCGCGCCGTGTTCGACCTGCGCGAATTGCGCGCCTATGACGGCCTCGTCACCGGGAAATTCATCGCCAACAACCGCTCCGGCCTCTCGGTCGGTGGCACCCTTGCGGTGAGCGACCTCAACCTCGAACGCTTTCTCACGGACGCGATGGACATCACCCGCTTTGCCGCCGCTGGCAGCGGCGAGCTGGAATTCTTGGGCGTGGGCAATTCCATGCAGACGATCATGCAATCGCTCTCGGGCAAGGGCAGCTTGCGCACCGGGCGCGGGGTGATTTCCGGGTTTGACCTCGACCGCCTGATGCGTGCGGGCGATGTGACGGGCGGCACCACGATCTTTGACGCGATGACGGCCAGTTTCACCATGGACAAGGGAAATCTCTTTAATCAGGACTTGGCCATGAAACTACCTCTCGCCCGCGCCTCGGGTCAGGGACGCGTCGGCCTTGGGGCGCGCGACATCGACTATCTCTTTACCCCTGTCTTGCTCGAGGGCGAGAACACCCGCGGCCTCGCCATCCCGGTGCGGATCGAGGGGCCCTGGGCCAACCCTCGGATCAAACCGGATCTGGAAAAGGCGGTGCGCATGAACCTCAAGGCCGAACGCGACAAGCTGGAACAAGACGCCAAGGACCGGCTGGAACGCGAGGTTCAGGAACGGCTGAACGTCACCCCGCAAGAGGGCCAGAATCTCGAAGATGCCTTACGGCAAAGTCTCGAGGAAAAAGCGGCGCGCAAACTGCGCAAACTCTTCGAGTGAGGCGCGCGGGGATTTTGAGTATTTTTGGAACGATGAAACACAGGCCGCGCCAATGAGCGAGGTCAAGGCACAATACGAGACCTATCCCTATCCCGCCCGCAACCCCGAGGACGAGCGCAAGCGCCTGATCACCGGCTCGCCTTCGCATGTGCTGGAGATTGACCATTTTCTCTTTCAGGGCCAGCGCGACTGGCGCAAGCCTCTGCGCGCGCTCATCGCAGGCGGCGGCACCGGCGACGGGCTGATCCAACTGGCGCAGCACATGAAGGACGCAGGGCGCGAGACCGAGATCACCTATCTCGATCTCTCGACCGCCTCGCGCGCCATTGCCCAAGAGCGCGCCCGTGTGCGCGACCTTACCGAAATCCGCTTTGTCACCGGCAGTCTGCTCGACGCGGCCACGCTCGGGCAATTCGATTACATAGATTGCTGCGGCGTGCTGCATCACCTGCCCGACCCGGCGGCGGGGTTTGCCGCGCTGCTTGCGGCGCTCGCCCCCGGCGGCGGTATGGGCTTCATGGTCTATGCCCCCTACGGGCGCGCGGGCGTCTACCCGCTGCAAGAGGCGTTCGGCGCGCTCTACGCGGGCCTGCCCCCCGAGGCGCGGCTCAGGGCCGCCAAGACTGTCGTGGCCAAACTGCCCGAGGGTCATCCGTTCACATCCAACCCCAATCTTGGCGATCACAAGGACAGCGACGCCGGCTTTTACGACCTGCTGTTGCATTCACAAGACCGCTCCTTTGACGTCACCTCCCTATCCGAGACCCTCACCCAAACCGGCTGGACCCTCACCGGCTTTACCTTGCCCGCCCTCTATGACCTGTCGCGGATCACCACAGCCCCTGATCACCTCAACCAGACGCAGCGTATGGCCGTGGCCGAGAAACTGCGCGGCACGATCAAGACACATGTGGGCTATGCCTGCCGCGCCTCCGAGGCGCGCGCACCCGCACACGGACGCAACCGTGGGCTCATCCCCCATCTCAAGGGCCTGCGCGCCAGTGATCTGGCCCGCGCTGTCGCCGCCGGACAAAAGCCCACGCTGCGGTTCAACGGGCTGGAGGTCCGACTCTCCCTGCCGAAACAGGCAGCCCCCCTCCTTGCCGCCATCGACGGACGGCGCAACCTGACCGAGATCGCGCAGGCCACCGGCACCGACCCCATCGCCTTTGGCAGCCTCTGGGCCGGGATCGAGCGCGACTTGGCCGATCACGGCCTCCTGCTCTATTCCAGCATCCTGCGCACATGAAAAAACCGCCGCCCGGAGACATCCGAACGGCGGTTTCACTCTCGATGCAAACCGGCTCAGGCGGCCAGCGCACCCTTGGCTTGATCCACGATCGCGCCGAACGCAGCGGGTTCGTGCACGGCCAGATCGGCCAGGACCTTGCGGTCTACCTCGACCCCGGCCAGTGCCAGACCATTGATGAACCGCGAGTAGGTCAGCGATTCATCATGCGCGCGCACAGCCGCGTTGATCCGCTGAATCCACAGCGCGCGGAAATTGCGCTTGCGGTTCTTGCGGTCGCGGGTCGCGTATTGGTTGGCCTTATCGACGGCCTGTGCAGCCACCTTGAAGGTGTTTTTCCGGCGGCCATAGTAACCCTTGGCGGCCTTGATGACTTTCTTGTGACGGGCGTGGGTGACAACCCCACCTTTGACGCGTGACATATCCTAAATCCTCCTTAGCGCGCGTAGGGCATCATTGGCTTGATGATACCTTCATCAGCCTTTGACAACGTGGTCGTACCGCGAGCGTTACGAAGGAATTTGTTGCTGCGTTTGATCATGCCATGGCGCTTGCCGGCCTGTGCGGCCACCACGCGGCCCGAGGCCGTCACTTTGAACCGCTTTTTGCAGCTCGACTTGGTCTTCATCTTGGGCATTTCCGGCTCCTCTAATAGGTCGGTAGGACCACACGACTCGGCATGCCACATCGGGCCGGTCGTGCGGGATGAGCGCGCCGTATACGCGCCCACGAAATATTGTTCAAGAGGCTTTGACCCCGACGCCGGGCCGCTCAGCCCACGTAGCGCGCAATCACCCGCACAAGCACCTCCGGCAAGTCGCCAAAGCTGTAACCACCCGGCTTGTTGTTGATCGCCCAGACCACGAGTCCCCCCGATGCGATCAGCGTAAAGGCCGCCACCCGCGGCGGACGACCCTCGGAAAAGGCCGACAGAATCGAAGGTATCGAAAACACCCCCAACACCATGCCGATTGCCATCGCCAGATCAGGATCCATTCCACACCTCCGGAAAATATCTTTAACTAAACCGTTACAGTTTAGCCCGGATCGGTGGCGTAAATCAAACTTTCCTGACAGGGGGCCACGCGCAGGATATTCGTCGTCCCCGGCACGTTAAAGGGCACACCTGCGGTGACCACGATCTGATCGCTCTCGGTGGCATAGCCATGCGCCCGCGCCGCCCGCGCGGCATTGATCACCGCCATCTTGAACCGCGTCAATTCCCCGGTCATCACACAGGTCACACCCCAGGTCAGCGCCAGCCGCCGCGCCGTGCCAAGAAGGCTGGTCAGCGCCAGAATCGGCACACGCGGCCGCTCGCGCGCGGTCAAGAGCGCGGTGGTGCCCGACTCCGTATAGCAGCAGATCACCTTGATATTGGCGGTCTCGGCGATCTCGCGCGCGGCGGCCACGATGCCATCGGCCACGGTCTGTCGATCCACCCGGCGGCTCGCCTCGATCACCTCGCGGTAAATCGGATCGCCCTCAACCTCGATCGCCACATTATCCATCGTGCGCACCGCCTCAACGGGATAATGCCCCGCCGCCGATTCCGCCGAGAGCATGATCGCGTCCGATCCCTCATAAATCGCGGTCGCCACGTCCGAAACCTCGGCGCGTGTCGGCATCGGGCTGTCGATCATCGACTCGAGCATCTGCGTCGCCACGATCACAGGCTTGGCCACGGCCCGACACCGCCGGATCAACCGCTTCTGAATCGGCGGCACGTTCTGCACCGGCAATTCCACCCCCAAATCGCCACGCGCCACCATGATCCCGTCGCTGACAGCTAGGATTTCATCAAACCGCGTCACCCCGGCAGGCTTCTCGATCTTCGACATGATCGCGGCGCGACCCCGCACCAGGTCGCGCGCTTCGGTCACATCCTCGGGCCGCTGCACGAAACTCAGCGCCAGCCAATCGACCCCAAGATCACAGATGAACTCCAGATCCGACAAATCCTTTTCCGACAGCGCCGCCAGCGGCAGCACCACATCAGGCACGTTCACGCCCTTGCGATTCGAAATCGTGCCGCCGGCAATCACGTCGCAATCGGCAAACTCAGGCCCACAGGCGGTCACGCGCAGCCGGATCTTGCCATCATTGACCAGCAGGTTCGCCCCCGGCTCCAGCGCCGCGAAAATCTCGGGATGCGGCAGGCAAACGCGGGTCACATCCCCCTCCGCCTCGTCCAGATCAAGGCGGAAGGCCGCCCCCGCGATCAGCTCTTCCTCGCCCTTGGCAAACACCCCAACCCGCAGCTTCGGCCCCTGCAAATCGCCCAAGATGGCAATCGGGCTGTCCAGATCCGCTTCGACCTGCCGGATGATCCGATGCCGCTCGGAAATATCGGCCTGCGTGCCATGGCTCATGTTGAGACGAAACACATCCGCCCCCGCCTCGTGCAGCGCCCGGATCGTATCATAATCGGACGAGGCCGGGCCCAGCGTGGCCACGATCTTGACATTGCGGTTGCGTCTCATTTCATGCGTCCTTCATCTCTTGCATCGCCAGCAATGTTAACGCTAACATCGCCCTTTCGCGCCTTATCGCGCAATTCACATTGTCTCGCAACTGTTCTAAAGGACGATGACAGGAAAAACCAAGCCAATGATGTATCACCCCTTCCAGATCGACGGGCAGGACCGTCCCGAACGCTGGCTCGTGACCTGCGATCACGCCAGCAATTGCGTGCCGGAGTTCGTCAATGACGGCTGCCTTGGCGTGGCCCCTGCCGACATGGCCCGCCATATTGCCTATGATGTGGGTGCCGCCGGTGTGACCCGCGCCTTGGCCGAGGCCTTGAACGGCCCCGCCATCCTCAGCAATTTCTCGCGCCTCGTGATCGACCCAAACCGCGGCGAGGATGATCCGACCCTTGTCATGCGCCTCTATGACGGCACGATCATCCCCGCCAATCGCCACGCGGCGCCCGAGGATATAGACCGCCGCCTCAACCGGCTCTACCGCCCCTATCATACGGCCTTGGCCAAATTGGCCGCGCGCCGCGCCGATACGGTCATTGTCTCGGTCCACAGCTTCACGCCGCAATTGCGCGCCCGCCCGCCCCGCCCCTGGCATATCGGCCTGCTCTATGCCGCCGATGCACGCCTGGCCAAGCCGCTTCTGGCGCGCCTCAGCCAAGAGCCTGACCTCTGCGTCGGCGATAACGAGCCTTACACCGGCCATCTGCCCGGCGATGCCATCGCCCGCCATGCCATCGCCTACGAGCGGCCCAATGTGCTGATTGAACTGCGCAACGACCTGATTGAAACCCCCGCGCAACAGACCGCTTGGGCGCTCCGCCTCGCCCCCATCCTGCAAGAGGTCGCGGCCCAGACCGGCCTCTGACCCATCCCCCAAAGGCCCATCCCCCAAAGGAGTGTGACAATGGACGACCAGACCAGACTTGAGCTAGAGGCCGCCGCCTTCCGCACCCTGCGCGCGCATCTGATGGAAAAACGCGCCGATGTGCAGAATATCGACATGATGAACCTCGCAGGTTTTTGCCGCAACTGCCTCAGCCGCTGGGTGCAAGAGGCCGCCAACGCGCGTGGCATCGAGATGTCCAAGGAAGACGCCCGCGAAATGTTCTACGGCATGCCCTATGATGACTGGAAGGCGCAGAACCAGACCGAGGCCAGCGCCGACAAACAGGCGGCTTTCACCAAATCCTTCGCCGAGAATGTCGGCCCCAAGGACTGAACCCGTCTTTCATCGTTCTTCAAATACTCAAAATGCCCCCGCCCGAGAGTGTCCGATGACCGCGCCCTACCGCCTGCACTACGCCCCCGACAACGCCTCGGTGATTGTCCGCCTCACGCTTGAGGAACTGGGCGTGCCCTATGAAACGGCGCTGCTCGAACGCTCGAAACAGGCGCAGGCGGCTCCCGCCTATCTGGCGCTCAACCCCGGCGGGCTGATCCCGACGCTGGAAACCCCGGAGGGAACCATATTCGAGACGGGGGCAATTCTCCTCTGGCTCGCCGACCGGCATGGGCGGCTTGCCCCTGCCCCCGATGCGCCCGCGCGCGGCGATTTTCTCAAATGGCTGTTCTATCTCGCGAACACAGCCCACACCGCCCTGCGCATGAGCTTTTATCCAGAGAAATACGTGGGCCCAGATCAAGGCGCACAAGACCTCTTGCGCGCCACGATGCAGGCGCGTTTTGCAGGCCATCTGGATATCCTCGAAACCCGCGCTACGCCGTGGTTTTCCACGGATTGCCCCTCGGTTCTGGATTACTACCTCGCCTGCCTCATGCGCTGGCGCGCGCTCTATCCCGAGGGCCTGTGCTCTGGCTATGACGCAAACGCATGGCCCCGCCTCTACCGCCTGCTGGAGCATCTGGAAACCCGGCCCGCCACCCAGCGCGCCGCCTTGGCTGAAGGTCTGGGCGCACAGCCCTTCACGGCCCCGGACTATTGCAATCCGCCCGAGGGCAGCGCCACCTGATCCGATCAGATGACAATGCGGCGGCCTTGAATCGTCGCTTTCGGACAAGTAGATCAAAGGGCAAGCGGCGATAAGACCCGCAATCAGGGAGCGCGCCACATGTTTCTATCCGTCTTCGATATGTTCAAGGTGGGCATCGGCCCCTCTTCCTCGCATACCATGGGGCCGATGGTCGCCGCCGCGCGTTTCTTGGACAAAATGCGCGCCTCGCCCTTCCATTACGCCGGGTTGCGTGGCTCGTTGCACGGAAGCCTCGCCTTTACCGGCGTTGGCCATGCCAGTGACCGCGCCACGATCCTTGGCCTCGCGGGCTATCTGCCCGACACCTATGATCACGACCGCGCCGAGGCCACGCTAGAGGACATTCGCGAAACCCATAGCGTGACACCCCCCGGCCTGCCGAGGCTCAAACTCCACCCAAAGGAAGACCTGATCTTCGACTTCGGCCCCAACCTGCCCGGCCATGCCAATGGCATGATCCTGATGGCCACCGACGCGCAAGGCGACGTGATCCTGCAAGAGACCTATTATTCCATCGGCGGCGGCTTTGTGCTGACCGAGGCGGAATTGGCCGCAGGCAAGGCCACCGACGACGGCACGCCCATCCCCTACCCGTTCAAATCCGCCGCCGAGATGCTGGAAATGGCTGAACGCTCCGGCAAGAGCATCGCCCAGATGAAACGCGCCAATGAAATCGCGCGCGGTGGCCCGGAAAACCTGCGCTCCGGCGTGGCCCGCATCTGGCAGGTGATGAACGACTGCATCGAGCGCGGCCTCAACGCCGAAGGCATCCTGCCCGGCGGTCTCAAGGTCAAACGCCGCGCCAAGGGCATCCGCGACGCGCTGGTGGCCGAGCGCGGCACCAACCTCACCGCCCCGCACAAGATCAACGACTGGATGAGCGCCTATGCCATGGCGGTGAACGAGGAAAACGCCGCCGGCGGGCAGGTTGTCACCGCGCCGACAAATGGCGCGGCGGGCGTGGTGCCGGCTGTGATCAAATACTGGCTGGAGCATGTGCCCGGCGCCCACGAAGGCCAGATCGAGGAATTCCTGCTCACCGCCGCCGCCATCGGTGGTCTGGTAAAATACAACGCCTCGATTTCCGGGGCCGAGGCAGGCTGTCAGGCCGAGGTGGGTTCTGCCGCCGCCATGGGTGCGGCTGGCCTTGCCGCCGTGTTGGGCGGCACCCCCGCCCAGATCGAAAACGCCGCCGAGATTGCGCTGGAACACCACCTTGGCATGACCTGCGACCCGGTGCGCGGTCTGGTGCAGGTGCCCTGCATCGAGCGCAATGGCTTGGGCGCGATCAAGGCGGTCTCCGCCGCCTCTCTGGCGTTGCGTGGCGACGGCACCCACCTCGTGCCGCTCGACGCCTGCATCGAGACCATGCGCCAGACCGGCCTCGACATGAGCGAGAAATACAAGGAAACGTCCTTGGGTGGTCTCGCGGTCAATATCCCGAATTGTTGAGCGTTGTGTCTGGCCAAGCATCGGCTGAGGAGCCGCGCGGTCGCTGGGCCGGGGTCTAGCGAAGCAACTGCACTGTCTGGCACTTAATGCCTGCCAAGTCTGTCTAACCTCACAGGATAGCGCTCCCTGTCAAAATCGCTAGGCCGCGGGACGGCCCAGCGATCGCGCGGCGGCGCTCCGCGCCTTGTTCCGCGCGGATGGCATTCAATACGGACTAGACCCCAATCACCCCCAGCACCGCCTCCGGTGGCCGCCCGATCACCGCGCGCGCGGCCCCGATCGCAATCGGCCGCTCGATCAGAATCGGATGCGCCGCCATCGCCGCCAGCAGATCCTCCGCCGCACTCTCGCCGTGCAGCCCCAGCGCCTTGAACTGCGGCTCGCAGGGGCGCATCATCTCGACCGCCGCACAGCCCAACAGGTCCAGCACCGCCCGCAACTCCGCCAGATCCGGCGCATCCTCCAGATACCGCCGCACCTCCACTGAAACCCCGCGCTCCTCCAACAGCGCCAGACCGGCGCGCGACTTGGAACAGCGCGGATTGTGCCAATAGGTGATCACAGCCACGCGTCCCGCCCCGTGCCCACAGCATCCGCCACGCTGCCAAACCCGTCCCGCGCCAGCAACCGATCCAGCCCCCGCGCAATCTCGCTGACCAAAGACATCCCCTGATAGACCAGCGCCGAATAGAGCTGCACAGCACTCGCCCCGGCGCGGATCTTGGCATAGGCCTGTTCGGCACTGGCAATGCCCCCCACCCCGATCAGCGGCATCTCACCCGCCGTCAACTGCGACAGCCGCGCCAATACCCGCGTCGACTTTTCAAAGAGCGGCTGCCCCGACAGCCCCCCCGCCTCGCCCTTCGCGGCACTTACCAGCCCCTCACGGCCCAGCGTCGTATTGGTGGCAATGATCCCGTTCAGGCCCGACGCCCGCGCCACATCGGCGATCTCACTCAAGTCCACATCGCTCAGATCCGGCGCGATCTTGAGAAAGACCGGGATCGGCTGCGGCAACCAATCGCGCGCCTCCATCACCCCTTTCAAGAGGCCCATCAACGCCTCTGCCCCCTGCAAATCGCGCAGCTTCTCGGTGTTCGGACTGCTGACATTGACCGTGGCGAAATCCAGATGCGCTCCACAATGCGCCAGCACGCGGGCGAAATCCTCGGCCCGGTCGGCGCTGTCCTTGTTGGCCCCTAGGTTGAGGCCGATCAAGGCATCCCTTGGCCGTGCCGCCAACCGTGCCGCCGCCGCCTCCATCCCAAGATTGTTGAAACCGAATCGGTTGATCACCGCGCGGTCCTCGCTCAGCCGAAAGAGACGCGGACGCGGATTGCCCGGCTGCGCACGCGGCGTGACCGCCCCTACCTCGATAAAGCCAAACCCGGCACGGGCAAGCGGCCCCAGCGCCTCGGCGTTCTTGTCAAACCCCGCCGCCAATCCCACCGGATTGGGCAGGCGCAACCCCGCCAGATTGGTCCGCAGCCGTGCGCTGGTATAGGCGCCCGGCGTGGGCACCAGACCCAGTTGCAACGCGCGGAGCGCCAGACCATGCGCCCGCTCCGGATCGACCCGGTGCAAGAGGCCAAGACCCAGACGCTCCATCCCGCTCATTCGAGACCTGCCGGAAACTGATGCATCCCGTCCACCAGCGGCAAGGGCTGCGCCCAGGCCACATCCGACAGTCTCATCTCGCGGTAGAGATGCGGAAACAGCGCGCCGCCGCGCGACGGCTCCCACTTCAGCGCCTCGCCCAACCGGTCCGCCGCAACCGCGACCAGCATCAACCCATCGGCCCCGGCAAAATGCTTGGCCGCTGTCTCCGCCGCCTGTTCGGCAGTCGAGAAATGCACATAGCCATCGGCCAGATCGACCGGCGCGCCAGCACTCTCGCCCGCCGCCCGCAACTCGGCCCATTCCGGGCCACGCAATATCTTGTATATCATCATGCAGGCGTGATGCCTTGACCCCGACCTCCAGTCAAGCGGCGCTTGAGACCGCCGCCCCAATCGGCTAGTCAGAGGGTCCGATCACGAAAGGGCAGCCCATGGCGTTCACCATCGCAATTGACGGACCCGCAGCGGCGGGCAAGGGCACCATTGGACGCGCACTCAGCGGCCATTTCGGCTTTGCCCATCTCGACACCGGCCTGCTCTACCGCGCCACCGGACGGCGCATGCTCTCCGGGCTGGACCCGGTCGAGGCAGCGCGATCCCTGCGCGCCGAGGATCTCGACGCCGATGATCTGCGCACCCCCGACGTCAGTCAGGCCGCCAGCCGGGTGGCCGCCATCCCCGAAGTGCGCCAGGCACTCCTCGACTTTCAGCGCGCCTTTGCCCGGCGCGCGGGCGGGGCCGTGCTCGACGGGCGCGACATCGGCACCGTCATCTGCCCCGACGCCGAGGTCAAACTCTACGTCACCGCCTCCGACACGGAGCGCGCCCGCCGCCGACATCTCGAACTGACGCAAAAGGGCCACAACGTCACGCTGGATGAGGTCGCCCAAGACCTGCAACAACGCGACGCCCGCGACAGCGCCCGCGCCACCGCCCCCCTCAAACCCGCAGACGATGCGGTGCTGCTCGACACCTCCGAGATGAGCATCGAAGAGGCCACCAAACGCGCCATCGCGATCGTCGTCGCCGCACTGCGCTGACCCTCGCAACTGGCAGGATGCCGCCCATCCGGTTGCATGCCCCGGCATGGCTCTTACGTTTGTTGGCAACAGGCCCGCCTGTTGCCAACCGCAAACCAGAGCCGAAAGGAGGCACCATGTCCTTCCGCAAGACACTGACCGCATCCACCACCGCCATCGCCTTGGCGCTCGCAGCGGCCCCCATGGCCGCCTTCACCGCCCAGAGCGCTGCGGCGCAAGAGGCCGGGGACTATTCCGACCAAGAGCTTGACGCCTTCACCAGCGCCCTGATCGAAGTGGCAAGCGTGCGCGAGAAATACACACCTCTCGTGCAAAGCGCGGAGACCGAGGATCAAAAGGCCTCCATCGTCGAAGAGGCCAACACCGAGATCACCGAAGTGATCGAGGGCACCGAAGGGCTGACAATGGACAGCTATCTCGAGATTGCACAGGCCGCGAGCACGGATCAGGCCCTCAACAAACGGATCGTCGAGCGCGTTCAGGCGCAGGACACGGCCGTTCAATAAACTGCGACAACCGGGGGCAACCCTGCCCCCGGACCGCTTGCCGCAAGCTGCAAAGGACTTCGCCATGACCCGCCCCCTTGCCCTCGCCGCCTGCCTCATGGCGCTCGCCAGCCCCGCTCTCAGCGACTCAACTGAACTCAGCGAGACCGGCTCCTGCCCGGGGTGCGATCTGTCAAAGGCGGGGTTTGCGGATCAGGCCTTGGTCGGTGCCAACCTCACCGGAGCGACACTGGAGGACGGAGACTTTTCCACCAGCAACCTCTTTTTGGCCCAGTTGGACGACGCCCGCGCCGACCGCGTCAATTTCCGCAACGCCTCGCTCAAGGCGACCACCTTTGTCGGGGCGTCCCTGCGCGGGGCCGATTTCCGCGGCGCAGATCTTTCGGGGGCGCGGCTCAAGGATGCCGACATCACCGATGCCCGCTTTGACGGGGCGATTCTCTGCAATACCGTGATGCCCGACGGTGAACTGTCGCGCGACTCCTGCCAATAGGCCCGCTCCAGAGGCTGGATCACGCCAAATTCCATCCTCACAGGCTTGATTATCCCACCAAGCCGCTGTATACGCGCGCCTGTCACCAAAGGCGAATAAGGCCACAGGACACAAGAGATCGAGCAGGGTCGGGACCACCGGCCCTCTTTGTTTTGTGACCCGCCCGACCAATGAAACCCGCAAAGACCGGCGGAGACAACCGCGCGGCCAGAAAACCGTTAAAAGGAAACCAGAGACCACATGGCTCAACATACATCTATGGAGGAATTCGAAGCCCTCCTGAACGAAAGCTTCGAAATGGACACACCCGAGGAAGGGTCTGTTGTCAAAGGCCGCGTCATCGCAATCGAAGCGGGACAGGCCATCATCGACGTCGGCTACAAAATGGAAGGCCGCGTTGATCTGAAAGAATTCGCAAATCCCGGCGAGACCCCCGACATTTCCGTCGGCGACGAAGTCGAAGTTTTCCTGCGTTCGGCAGAGAATTCCCGTGGCGAAGCCGTGATCAGCCGCGAGATGGCCCGCCGCGAAGAGGCATGGGACCGTCTTGAAAAGGCATATGCCGACGAAGAGCGTGTCGATGGCGCGATCTTTGGCCGCGTCAAAGGTGGCTTTACCGTCGATCTCGGCGGTGCCGTGGCCTTCCTGCCCGGCTCTCAGGTCGATGTCCGCCCCGTGCGTGACGCTGGCCCGCTGATGGGTCTCAAACAGCCGTTCCAGATCCTCAAGATGGACCGTCGTCGGGGCAATATCGTCGTGTCGCGCCGCGCCATCCTCGAAGAATCGCGCGCCGAACAGCGCGCCGAGGTGATCGGCAACCTGACCGAAGGCCAGACCGTTGACGGTGTGGTCAAGAACATCACCGAATACGGTGCCTTCGTTGATCTGGGCGGTGTGGACGGCCTCTTGCATGTCACCGACATGGCATGGCGTCGCGTCAACCACCCCTCCGAGATCCTGACAATCGGCGAAACCGTCAAGGTGCAGGTCATCAAGATCAACAAAGACACCCACCGCATTTCGCTGGGCATGAAGCAGCTGCAAGAAGATCCGTGGGATCTGGTTGCCGCCAAATACCCGCTGGAATCGACCCACACGGGCCGCGTGACCAACATCACCGATTACGGCGCATTTGTAGAGCTGGAGCCGGGCGTCGAAGGCCTTGTTCACGTCTCGGAAATGTCCTGGACCAAGAAGAACGTCCACCCCGGCAAGATCGTCTCGACCTCTCAGGAAGTCGAAGTCATGGTGCTGGAAATCGACGGTGCCAAGCGTCGCGTGTCGCTCGGTCTCAAGCAGACCATGCGCAACCCGTGGGAAGTGTTTGCAGAAACACACCCCGAGGGCACCGAGGTCGAGGGCGAAGTCAAGAACATCACCGAATTCGGTCTCTTCATCGGTCTCGAAGGCGAGATCGACGGCATGGTTCACCTCTCGGACCTCAGCTGGGACGAGCGCGGCGAAGATGCCATCCAGAGCTACAAAAAGGGTGACATGGTTCACGCCGTCGTGTCCGAAGTCGACATCGAGAAAGAGCGTATCTCGCTCTCGATCAAGGCTCTGGGCGGCGACAAGTTCTCCGAGGCCGTCGGTGGCGTCAAGCGTGGCTCGGTGATCACCGTGGCCGTGACCGCAATCGAGGATGGTGGCATCGAAGTGGAATACGAGGGCATGAAGTCCTTTATCCGCCGCTCCGACCTCAGCCGCGACCGCGCCGATCAGCGCCCCGAGCGTTTCTCGGTCGGTGACAAGCTCGACGTGCGCGTGACCAATGTCGACGCCAAGACCCGCCGTCTTGGCCTCTCGATCAAGGCCCGCGAAATCGCCGAAGAGAAAGAAGCCGTCGAACAGTATGGCTCCTCCGACTCGGGTGCCTCGCTCGGCGACATCCTCGGCGCAGCCCTCAAGGGCGACCGCTAAACAGACCGCAACCGGCATCACGCCGGTTGCAGGTTCGCAAATACGAAGCGGCCCCACCGATCCGGCGGGGCCGTTTTGCGTTTGGGGGGGGATATCAATGACCGGACATCTATCGACCACCGATGAGCCGCGCGGTGCCCGTCCGCCGGGTGGGCGCTGCTACGCTATCGGCTGGCATTTTATATCCGCAAAATACTTCCGCGTTATCAAGAGACTACGACGTTGCAAAAGCACCCGCCCGAGGGGGCGGACGGGCACTGCGCGGCGGCGCTACGCGCCTTGATTCCGCGCGGGGGTGCATGCGGCCTAGGCCAGCATTCCCCCCTCAACTTTCCTGCCGCACAGCCCCCACCACCGCATCCATCACCTGATCCAGAACCGCCGGATTGAGCGCCTCCGCCATCACCCGGATCAACGGCTCCGTGCCCGAGGGCCGCACCAACAGCCGCCCATCGCCGCCCAACAGCTTTTCCGCCGCCGCCATGGCGCTCTGCACCGCATCGGACGCCATCGGGTCTTTGCCCTTGGCAAAGCGCACATTGATCAACTTCTGCGGCACCGGCTCGAAGACCTGCGCCAGACCACTGGCCTTTTCACCCGTCTCGACCATCGCCGCCAGAAACTGCAACGCCCCGATCAACCCATCGCCGGTGGTGGCATAATCGGTCATCACGATATGGCCCGACTGCTCTCCGCCCAGATTGTGCCCGCCGGCGCGCATCGCCTCGACCACATAGCGATCCCCTACCGCCGTGCGCCTGAGGTTAATCCCCTGCGCCTCCAGATGCCGCTCCAGCCCCAGATTGGACATCACCGTCGCCACCAGCGTATTGCCCGCCAGCCGACCCTCACGTGCCCAGCGCATCGCAATCAACGCCATGAACTGATCGCCATCCGCAATCTTGCCCTCCTCGTCGATCAACACGACCCGGTCGGCATCGCCATCCAGACAAATTCCCAGATCGGCCCGCGTCTCCAGCACCTTGCGGGCGGCGGCCTGAGGCTTCGTCGATCCGCAATCGAGGTTGATGTTGAACCCGTCCGGCTCCACCCCCATGGTGATCACCTCAGCGCCCAACTCCCACAACACTTCCGGCGCGGTGCGATAGGCCGCGCCATTGGCGCAATCGAGCACAATCCTCAGCCCCTCCAACCGCCGCCGATGCGGAAAGGTGGTCTTGGCATATTCCACATAGCGCCCGCGCGCATCATCGATCCGCTTGGCCCGACCGATGTTCTCCGGCGACGCGAGGCGCGCGCCCTCATCCAGCAACTGCGCGATTCCCGCCTCCACCTCATCACTCAGCTTGTAGCCATCCGGCCCAAATAGCTTGATCCCGTTGTCAGAGGCCGGATTATGGCTGGCCGAGATCATCACCCCCACATCGGCCCGCAAAGAGTGGGTCAGATAGCCAATCGCGGGCGTCGGCACCGGCCCCAGCAGAAACACGTTCATCCCCGTCGAGGTGAATCCGGCTGTCAGCGCATATTCGATCATATAGCCCGACCGGCGCGTGTCCTTGCCGATCACCACGCGATGCTCCTGCTTGTCGCGACGGAAATACCGCCCCGCCGCCGCCCCCAATTGCAGCGCCACATCCGCCGTCATCGGCCAGCTATTCGCCTGCCCCCGGACCCCATCGGTCCCAAACAGCTTTGCCCCCATCGTGTCTCTCCTTATCCACTCAACGCCACAGGCTTGACCTGTTTTCCCCTACAGGACCCTGCAACGCGTTGACACACCCGATTCGACCCCCAATACAGTCAAACGCAGAGGTCTTGCGTCAAAGGGAATGTAACATGAAAATTGCGATGATCGGAACGGGCTACGTTGGCCTTGTCTCGGGGGTCTGTTTTTCCGATTTCGGCCATGACGTGACCTGCGTCGACAAGAACCCTGACAAGATCGCGATGCTCCTGCGCGGCGAGGTGCCAATCTTCGAGCCGGGTCTGGATGCCCTGATGGCCAAGAATGTCGAGGCCGGTCGCCTCCGCTTCACCACGGATCTGGCCGAGGCCATCGACGGGGCCGAGGCCGTCTTCATCGCCGTGGGCACCCCCACCCGGCGCGGCGACGGGCACGCCGACCTCAGCTTTGTCATGGCCGCAGCCGAGGAAATCGCCCACGCCGCATCGGATTACGTGGTCATCGTCACCAAATCCACTGTCCCCGTCGGCACCAACCGCGCCGTCAAGAAGGTGGTCAACAAGACCAACCCGGCCCTCGACTTCGATGTCGCCTCCAACCCCGAATTCCTCCGCGAAGGGGCCGCCCTCGACGATTTCATGAAACCCGACCGCGTGGTCGTGGGCGTCCAGACCGAACGCGCCGCTGATGTCATGGCCGAGATTTACCGCCCCCTCTACCTGCGCGACTTTCCCATCGTCACCACCGATCTCGAATCCGCCGAGATGATCAAATACGCCGCCAACGCCTTTCTCGCGACCAAGATCACCTTCATCAACGAAATCGCGGCGCTCTGCGAACGCACCGGCGCGGATGTGAAACAGGTCAGCCACGGCATCGGCCTCGATGGCCGCATCGGCAACAAATTCCTGCACGCCGGCCCCGGCTATGGCGGCTCCTGCTTTCCCAAGGACACGCGGGCGCTTGCCCGCATCGGTCAGGATCACGGCCTGCCGATGCAGATCACCGAAAAGGTCATCACCGTGAACGAGGAAATGAAGCGCCGCATGATCGACAAGCTGCTTGATCTCTGCGACGGCTCCTTCAACGGCAAGACCATCGCGGTTCTCGGCGTCACCTTCAAACCCAATACCGACGACATGCGCGATGCCCCCGCCCTCACCATCATTCCCGCCCTTGTCGGCGGCGGCGCACGCGTCCGCGTTACCGACCCCCAGGGCAAGCGCGAAGGCGAGGCGCTCTTGCCCGGCGTTGTCTGGCAGGACGACCCCTACAAATGCGCCAACAAGGCGGATCTTCTGGTCATCCTCACCGAATGGAACGAATTCCGCGCCCTCGATCTCAAACGTCTGGCCCGCAAGATGACCAGCCCCCGCATGGCTGACCTGCGCAACATCTATTCGGTCAAGGATGTCAAACGCGCGGGCTTCATCGCCTATGACAGCGTTGGGCGGACCCCCTACCGCCACGACACGATCCCCCAGCAGGACTGAACATCCCATGAGCGATACCCCAAAAACCGCCGTTGTCACCGGCGCCGCGCGCGGCATCGGCCTGGCCACCACCCGGCAATTTCTGGCCATGGGCTGGCGCGTGGTGATGATCGACCGCGACGCGCCAGCCCTGCAAGAGGCCGCAGGCGCGCTCACCGGCGTTGACCCGGTGCTCTGCGATGTCTCGCAGCCGGATCAGGTGGACCGCATGGCCACCCATGTGACCGCCACCGCCCCCAGCATCGACGCGCTTGTCAACAATGCCGGCGTGGCCGATTTCGGCCCCTTGGCAGAAACCGATTTCACCCGCTGGCGCCGCGTGATGGACACCAATCTCGACGGCGTGTTTCTCATGTCGCAGGCGCTGCGCCCGGCGCTCTGTGCCGCACGCGGGGCCATCGTCAACATCGCGTCGATCTCGGGCCTGCGCGCCTCGACCCTGCGCGTGGCCTACGGCACCTCCAAGGCCGCCGTCAAACACCTGACCCTGCAACAGGCGGCGGAATTGGGCGAATTCGGCGTGCGCGCCAATTGCGTCTGCCCCGGCCCGGTGGCGACCAAGCTTGCCATGGCCGTGCATACCCCCGACATCGTCGCGGCCTACCATGACGCGATCCCCCTCAACCGCTATGGCAGCGAGGATGAAATCGCATCGGTCATCACCTTCCTCTGCTCTCCGGCCTCCAGCTATGTCACCGGCCAGATCATCGCCGTCGATGGCGGGTTCGAGGCCACGGGCATCGGCCTGCCCGCCCTGCGCGGCTGAGTCACCACAGGACGCAATGAAAAACCGCCCCGGATCGCTCCGGGGCGGCCTCACATGCGAGCATCAAAGCTTGGCTTTACTTTTGCGCCGCTGTCACGATGAACTCGACCAGATAATCCGGCGTCGCCAGCTTGGCTTCCCCCGCCGCGCGCGCAGGCGTGTGCCCCTGCGGCACCCAGGCATCCCAAACCGCGTTCATCTCGGCAAAATCCGTCATATCCGCCAACCAGACGATGGTTTGCAGAATGCGCGTCTTGTCGCTTCCGGTCTCGGCCAACAGCGCATCGACCTGCGCCAGACAGCTTTTGGTCTGCTCGGTCACGGTGTCACCGGGCTTGCCAACCTGCCCCGCCAGATAGACGATGCCGTTATGCACAACCGCTTGGCTCATGCGGGGGCCGGTATGAAGACGGGTAATCTCACTCATGGGATGTCCTTTCAGATGTGGTCCTGCCCCTTTTAGGCAGCCCGCCCAGCCCGCGCCAGTGCCAATCGCTACATCCACCACCGCGCCCGGTCGTGCCGCGCCAGCCAGCCACCGACGCTGAAATGATCCCGCCGAATGAGCAGCACAAGGGCGATGAACGCCGCCAGAACCGCCAGATCAATCACCTGATTGCGATGGATCGGAAACCCTTGGGCATTGACCGCGAAAGGGTCAAAGAACCCCTCCCAGCGCCGCGTCACGGTAAAGAAATGCATAATCAGCAGGCCGCCATAGGAAAAATACCGCAAGACCCCAAGCGCCACCAGACCGCAGAGCGCAATCTGCGCGCCCCCCGCGAGATAGACTTGGGTCAGGCTCACCTCGATCCCATCGAAATTGCGCGCAAGGCTCTGATATTGCCCCGGCGTGATGATCTTATGCGCCGCCCACAGGAAGATGAACCATGCCAACCCCATCCGCAACACCAAGACCGCCAGCGCATCCAGCTTGTCCTGCGGCGACAGATTGATTTTCTCGTGCAATGCCATCTGAACCTATCCCCGTTCCAAACAGCTTCTGGCTAACGGCATAAATTCCCACATTCAAATCACAGCTTGGCGAAGATTGTGTCAGCTGCGCTCAGCCCTGCCACCGTCGCCCATGCGTCTTCCCTATCCGCCGCCCGCCGCCTATGCGCCTTCTCTATCCGCCGCCCGCTGCCGCCGTGGTCCTCGTGTCCTTCATCCTCTGCCGCCGTGGTCCTCCTCTGGCCGTAACCCTTAGCCCTTTGCCATCTGCCGCCCCTTATCCTCCGCTGCGGCAACGGCCTCAGCCCCCATGTGCCGCGCGGCTGTCCTCGGGCGCCTCGTCCCGCTCATGCATGCCGTAATCCCGGATCACGCTGACCACGCGCAGCCGGTAGTCGTCAAACATCACCTCGCGCCCCGCCTTCTGCGCCCCGCGATGCGCCGCCAACTGCCGCCACCGGATCACCGCCGCCTCATCCTCCCAGAACGACAGAGACAAGAGCTTGCCGGGTTGGGTCAAACTCTCAAACCGCTCGACGCTGATAAAGCCGGGGATCGCCTCGGCCAGCGGTCGCATCTTGGCCGCCATCTCCAAATACGGCTCCTTCTGTCCCTCACCGGGGATCACCTCGAATATTACCGCGATCATGTCACGCCCTCCCACTTGGCTGCGCCGTTTCCCTTGGCTGCCAGCCTTAGCCTATTCCCTCGGCTCTCCGCCACGGCTTCCACAGCATCTTGCCCCGGCAATCCGCTTGGGCAGTAAGTCTCAGCCTCCGCGTCTTGCCCCGGCCCGCCGCTTGGATCCCACCGCTCCGCCTCGGCACGTCCCATCATCCCCCTCCGCTCACGAGCTTCAGGAAAACGCGGTCCTCGCGCAACAAAAACCGCTCGCGCTGCGCAAAGGCATAATTCTCGCGCCCCAGCGGATCATCGGCCAGCCGCGCGCGATAGCTCTCATACGCCGCCAGAGAGGGGATGTTATAAATGCCATAGGCCAGCGTGCTGCTGCCTTCATGCGGGGCGTAATAGCCGATCAGATCCGCCCCACAGCGCGGGATCGCCTCACCCCAATTGCGGGCATATTGTGCAAACTCCTCCCTCTTGGTTGGGTCGATATGATAGCGAATCACACAAGTCAGCATGGCACGGAACTCCTTTCCAAATGGTTGCAGCCCGAATCTACCCGATTGCGCGGCGTTAATGCTTCGGCTATCATCGAACTATGAAAACCGGTCCCGACATCGCCCGCATCGCCGCCCTCATCGGCGACCCGGCCCGCGCCAACATCCTCACCGCCTTGATGAGCGGCAAGGCCCTGACCGCCACCGAACTGGCGGCCGAGGCGGGCGTGACCCCACAAACCGCCTCCGCGCATCTGGCGCGCCTTGAAACCGGCGGTCTCGTCATCCAGCGGCGGCAGGGGCGGCACAAATACACCCGCCTCGCCTCGGATGACGTGGCGCATCTGCTTGAAACCCTGATGGGCATTGCCGCCGGTGCTGGCCACCTGCGCACCCGCCCCGGTCCCCGCGACCCGGAATTGCGCCGCGCCCGCGTCTGCTACAACCACCTTGCCGGCGACATGGGCACCCGGATGTATGACAGCCTGCTCGCACGCGGATTTCTCCATCGCGATCACGCGGCCCTCACGCTCACCGACAGCGGCCACCGCTTTATCACGGCGCTCGGGCTCGACCTTGCCACGCTTCCGTCGCCGCGCACGCCCCTGTGCCGCGACTGTCTCGATTGGTCCGAACGCCGCGCCCATCTCGCCGGGCGTCTCGGGCGCGGCCTGCTCTCACATATCGAGCGGGTGGGCTGGGCCCGCCGCATTCCGGACACCCGGATCATCCGCTTCACTCCGGCGGGCGTGTCCGCCTTTGACAGCGCCTTTCCGCAGATTTGAGCTTGTGTACAAAAGCCGTGTACATAATGAACATCCGGTACACAGCGCCCTCGACGCATCACCAGACCAGATTGCACAGCACATAAGTCCAGTCTAATCTCGCGACATGGCGATTCCAGTCGAAACCTTCTTTCTTGCCCCCGAGGCCGAAGGCACGCTTCAGGCGCAGATCCAGCAGATGATCGCGCAGGGCATCCTGTCGGGCCGTTTTCGCAAGGGCGAGAAACTCCCCTCCTCCCGCAAACTCGCCGCGCATTTGGGTGTGAGCCGCATCACCGTGACCCTCGCGCTGACCGAATTACAGGCCAATGACTACCTCGCCTCGCGCGACCGCTCTGGCTACTATGTCTCTGAAAACGCACCAGAACCCCCGGCATTCACGGCCCCCGCGCCGCGCGGCGACACGATTGACTGGTCCCGCGCGCTTGGCCGCCGCTTCACTGGCGGCGACACGCCCGAGAAACCGCAGGATTGGGCGCGCTACCCCTATCCCTTCATCTACGGCCAGACAGACCCGGCGCTCTTTGACCATGCCAACTGGCGCCATTGCGCGCTACAGGCGCTCGGCGCCAAGGATTTTCAGGCCCTGACCGCCGATTACTACGATCAGGACGATCCCAAGCTCATAGAGTTCATCGCCCGCCACACCCTGCCCCGCCGCGGCATCATCGCGCAACCCGATGAAATCCTTGTCACAATGGGCGCCCAGAACGCTTTGTGGCTCACCGCGCAGGTGCTCCTGACCCAACGCCGCACCGCAGCAATCGAGAACCCCTGCTACCACGCCCTTCGCGACATTCTCATGCAATCCCGCTGTCATCTGATGCCGGTGGACGTCGACCGCGATGGCCTGCCGCCCGAAAACCTGCCCGATGAGGCCGACGTGATCTTTACGACGCCCAGCCATCAGGCGCCCACCAATGCCACCATGCCCCTCGCCCGGCGCAAGGCGCTGCTCTCCCGCGCCGCCGAGATGGAGGCGCTGATCGTCGAGGATGATTACGAGTTCGAGGTCTCCTTCCTCCGCGCGCCCCTGCCCGCCCTGAAATCCCTCGATACCGAAGGGCGGGTGATCTATGTCGGCTCCTTCTCCAAGTCGATCTTTCCCGGTCTGCGCCTTGGCTATCTCGTTGGTTCCAAATCATTTATCCGCGAGTGTCGGGCGCTGCGCGCCTCAGTTCTGCGCCATCCGCCGGGCCATATCCAACGCACTGCCGCTTATTTCCTCTCGCTCGGGCATTACGACAGCCTCGTGCGCCGGATGGGTCAAGTCTTTGCCCGCCGCCGCAGCGTGATGGAGAGCGCACTGACCGAACACGGCCTCGACGTCGCCGGGCGCGGCGTCTTTGGCGGATCTTCCATCTGGATGCAGGCCCCCGATCACATCGACATGGGCCTGATTGACAACGCCCTCCGTCAAGCGGGCGTGTTGATTGAGCCGGGTCACCCGTTCTTCCACGGTGCCGACCGGCCCCGCAATTTCTACCGCCTCGCCTATTCTTCGATCCCCTCAGAACGCATCCCGCAAGGAATAGCCCATATCGCTCACGAATTGGCCTTGGCTTCAGAACATAGCTCTTTAGGCTAAACGTATAACATTTATCAATAAAAACAAATATATAGACTAATTTCTTTGTGACACAATCAAGAGCGCCTCTTCTACGAAAATTCATTTTTGATACCATCATTCTCATTTTTAATATATTCTGGTATTATCCTCCACAACCGTCTGGCCCTAGAAGTAAGCCCCTCAGAAGGCTAGTTTCGCCTCAGACACCCATTCAACCGCCACTGTGCGCCCGATCCAGAGGACCCAGCCGATGAAGATGACCACCGAAGAGGCCTTTGTCAAAACCCTGCAACTGCATGGAATCCAACACGCTTTTGGGATCATCGGCTCTGCCATGATGCCGATCTCGGATATTTTCCCCAAGGCCGGAATCACCTTTTGGGACTGCGCACATGAGGGCTCTGCCGGCATGATGGCCGATGGCTACACCCGCGCCACCGGTAAGATGTCGATGATGATCGCCCAGAACGGCCCCGGCATCACAAATTTCGTGACCGCCGTCAAAACCGCCTACTGGAACCATACCCCCCTCCTGCTCGTCACCCCACAGGCGGCCAACAAGACCATCGGTCAGGGTGGCTTCCAAGAGGTCGAACAGATGAAACTGTTCGAAGATATGGTCGCCTATCAGGAAGAGGTGCGCGATCCCACACGCATCGCTGAAACCCTCAACCGTGTGATTCTAAAGGCAAAACGTGCCTCAGCACCGGCCCAGATCAACATCCCCCGCGATTTCTGGACCCAGGTCATCGACATCGAATTGCCCGCCATCGTCGAGTTCGAGCGCCCCTCGGGCGGCGAGACCGCGATTGCCGAGGCGGCCAAACTGCTGACCGAGGCAAAGTTTCCCGTCATCCTCAACGGCGCGGGCGTCGTTTTGGCCGATGGTATCGACGCCTCGCGGCAACTGGCCGAACGGCTCGATGCGCCGGTCTGCGTGGGCTATCAGCACAATGACGCTTTCCCCGGCTCGCACCCGCTTTTCGCCGGTCCCTTGGGCTATAACGGCTCCAAGGCCGGGATGGAGCTGATTTCCCGCGCCGATGTCGTGCTCTGCCTCGGCACTCGCCTCAACCCGTTCTCGACCCTACCGGGCTATGGCATCGACTACTGGCCCAAAGAGGCCAAGATCATTCAGGTCGATATCAACCCCGACCGCATCGGCCTGACCAAGAAAGTGACCGTTGGCATCGTCGGCGACGCCAAAAAGGTCGCGATCTCGATCCTCGCCCACTTGAGCGAGAGTGCAGGCGATACCGACCGCGCAGATCGCAAGGCTTTGATCGCACAGACAAAATCGACATGGGCGCAACAGCTCAGCTCGATGGATCACGAGGATGACGATCCCGGCACAAGCTGGAACGAGCGCGCCCGCGCCGACAAACCCGACTGGATGAGCCCCCGCATGGCCTGGCGCGCGATCCAATCCGCCCTGCCGCGCGAGGCGATCATTTCCTCGGATATCGGCAACAACTGCGCCATCGGCAACGCCTACCCGTCCTTTGAAGAGGGCCGCAAATACCTCGCCCCCGGCCTCTTTGGCCCCTGCGGCTATGGCCTGCCCTCCATCGTTGGCGCGAAAATCGGCCAACCTGACGTGCCGGTCGTGGGATTTGCGGGCGACGGTGCCTTTGGCATCGCGGTCAATGAATTGACCGCAATCGGGCGCGGCGAATGGCCCGCTGTGACGCAGATCGTATTCCGCAATTACCAGTGGGGCGCCGAAAAGCGTAACTCAACCCTTTGGTTTGACGACAATTTCGTCGGAACAGAGTTGGATCAACAGGTCAGCTATGCCGGCATCGCGCAGGCCTGTGGCCTAAAGGGCGTGATTGCCCGCACGATGGAGGAACTGACAGACGCGCTCAACACCGCGATCAAGGACCAGATGGAGCATGGCAAGACCACGCTCATCGAGGCCATGATCAATCAGGAACTGGGCGAGCCCTTCCGCCGTGACGCGATGAAGAAACCCGTGGCCGTCGCGGGGATCGACCCCGCCGACATGCGCGAGCAGCAGGTCTGATCCATGTCGGGACCCGGCGACAGCGATCTTGTTCTGGTCCTGAATGCCGGGTCGTCCTCGATCAAGCTGGCCGTTTTTGACGGCGCACTGACCCAGATCCTGACCGGGATCGCCGATGGTATCGGCGGCCCCGGCACGCTCAAACTGGGCCATGTGAAAACGACCCAAGCCTTCCCCGACCACGCAACAGCCCTGCACGTCATCCTGCAAGTGCTTGAAAATCAAGGATTTCCAATCAGCCGCTTTGCTGCCGCCGCGCATCGTGTGGTGCATGGCGGCACTGCGCTGACCCAACCCACGCGCATCACGCCTGAGGTGCTCAGCGCGATCAAAGCCTGCACGCCGCTCGCCCCCCTCCACAACCCGCACAACATCGCCGCGATCGAGACATTGGCCGCCCTCGCCCCTGATCTACCGCAGGTGGCCTGCTTCGACACCGCCTTTCACGCGAGCAACCCCGAGGTCGCCACCCGCTACGCCCTGCCACCAAGAATCGAGGCGCGCGGCATCCGGCGCTATGGCTTTCACGGCATCTCCTATGCCTCTCTCATCGACAGCCTGCCCGCCCTGACCGGCACGCCGCTGCCCGCACGGCTCTTGGCCTTTCACCTTGGCAACGGCGCGTCGATCTGCGCCATTCGCGACGGAAAATCCATATCGACATCAATGGGATACTCGCCACTTGAGGGGCTGACCATGGGCACCCGCACCGGCATGATCGACGGCAACGCGGTGCTGCGATTGGCCGAGGAGGACGGTATCGCCGCCACCCACCACCTCTTGAACAAGGAAAGCGGGCTGCGCGGCCTCTCGGGCGGCCTCTCGGACATGCGCGCTCTGCTCGCTGATCCATCCCAGGCAAGCGCCTTCGCCGTCGAACATTTCTGTTACTGGGCCATCCGCCACGCCGGATCGCTCATCGCCGCGATGCAGGGGCTGGATGCCGTGGCCTTTACCGGCGGCATCGGCGAAAACGCCGCCCCCGTGCGCGCCCGGATCATGGACGGACTGGCATGGCTCGGGGCACAGATCGACGCCCGCGCCAATGCTACGGGCGAAACCCGCTTGCACGCCCCCAGCTCTGGCATCGCCTGCTGGATCATCCCGGCCCAAGAAGAACGCATGATCGCAGGCGGCGCACAGCGTCTTTTGTCTCGCTAATGAGGTTTCATATCGGGAAAACAGACCTGTAAATTCGGAAATTCCGAGACATGTTTTCAGGAAATGAAAAGAAACGAGAAGATGGTCGCGAATTGGGTTCTCCTGCCATAACGTGACGCCGACGGAGGAAAAGGCCAGCCATGACACATCAGCCCCGCATCGACACCTCGCCGCATGTCTCGGATGAGGTCCGCAAAACCACCTGCTACATGTGCGCCTGTCGCTGTGGGATCAATGTGCATATGAAGGCCGGCCCCGACGGCAAAAAACATGTCGCCTACATCGAAGGCAACCGCGACCACCCGGTGAACAAGGGCGTGCTCTGTGCCAAGGGCTCGGCAGGTATCATGCAGGTCAACGCCCCCTCACGCCTGCGCGCTCCACTCAAGCGGGTCGGCCCGCGCGGCTCCGGCGAATTCGTGGAAATATCCTGGGATGAGGCGCTGCAAATCGCCTGCGACTGGCTCGAACCGATCCGCCATGAGGACCCATCAAAGCTGGCCTTCTTCACTGGCCGCGACCAATCGCAGTCTTTCACAAGCTTCTGGGCGCAGAATTTCGGCACCCCCAACTATGCAGCACACGGCGGCTTTTGCTCGGTCAATATGGCTGCGGCGGGCATCTACACCATGGGCGGCGCCTTCTGGGAATTCGGCCAGCCGGATTGGGACCATACCAAGCTATTCATGCTCTTCGGCGTGGCAGAGGATCACGATTCAAACCCGATCAAGATGGGCATTGGCCGGATCAAGGCGCGTGGCGCGCGCGTCATTGGCGTGAACCCGATCCGCTCGGGCTATAATGCCGTGGCCGATGATTGGGTGGGCATAACCCCCGGAACCGATGGGCTTTTCATCCTGTCACTCATTCACGAACTCATGCGCGCAGGCAAGATCGACCTCGATTATCTCGCCCGCTACACCAATGCGCCGGTCCTGGTGAATGCCGATTCCGCCTCGCCCGATCATGGCCTCTTCCTGCGCGACACCGATGGCAAACCTCTGGTGATCGACCGCGAGACGGGCCAGCTCACGGCCTTCGACAAACCCGGTGTGCGCCCCGATCTCAGCGCCACATACGATTCCGATGGCATCACGCATCGCCCGGTGATGCACCTCATGGCCGAGCGCTATCTCGATCCGCAATACGCGCCCGAAGCGGTGGCCGAGCGTTGCGGCATCACCCCCGACAAAATCCGCCGCATCGCCGCCGAAATCGCGCGTGTGGCTTTCGAGGAGGAGATCGCCCTAGATCACGAATGGACCGATTTCCGCGGCGAAACCCATAAGACAATGATTGGGCGGCCCGTCAGCTTTCACGCCATGCGCGGGATTTCGGCCCATTCCAACGGTTTCCAGACCTGCCGCGCCTTGCACGTACTGCAAATCCTGCTCGGCACGATCGAGGTGCCCGGTGGTTTCCGCTTCAAACCGCCCTATCCGAAACCCGTCAGCGCACATCCCAAACCGCATTGCGGCGTGCAGCCTGATTGCCCGCTCGACGGACCGCATCTGGGCTTCGTGCGCGGTCCCGAAGATCTGGCGCTCAAGCCAGACGGCACGCCGGCCCGCATAGACAAGGCGTTCACATGGGAAAACCCGATGTCCAGCCACGGGCTGATGCATATGGTGATTTCCAACGCCCACGCGGGGGATCCCTACAAAATCGACACGCTCTTCATGTATATGGCCAACATGTCCTGGAACTCATCCATGAACACGAGCGGTGTGATGGACATGCTGACGGACACCGACGAAACGGGTGAATACGTCATTCCCCGCATCATCTATTCGGATGCCTATAGCTCGGAAATGGTTGCCTATGCCGATCTGATCCTGCCTGATACGACCTATCTGGAGCGGCATGACTGCATTTCGCTGCTTGATCGCCCCATATGCGAAGCGGATGCAGCCGCCGATGCGATACGCTGGCCTGTGATCGCCCCTGACCGTGATGTGCGCGGCTTTCAGACCGTCCTTGTGCAACTGGCCAATAAGCTGAAGCTGCCCGGCTTCACCACTGAGGATGGCTCGGCGAAATACGCCGATTACGCCGATTACATTGTCAACCACGAGCGAAAACCGGGAATTGGCCCACTCGCAGGCTTTCGCGGCGATGGAACCGAGACCGGGCGCGGCGCACCCAATCCCGCGCAGCTTGACCGCTATATCGAGAACGGGGGTTTCTATGTCAGCCATATTCCTGAGGGGGCGAATTACTACAAACCGTGGAATATGGCCTATCAGGATTGGGCAGTCGGCATGGGACTCTTTGACACGCCGCAGCCCTATGTCTTTGATATTTATGTTGAAACGCTGCGCAGATTCCAGCTTGCCGCTGAGGGTCATGGCGACCGTCAACCGCCCGACCACCTGCGCGAACGGATCAAGTCCACGCTCGATCCCCTGCCAATCTGGTATCCGCCGTTTGAAGACGACAGCGTCAGTACGGATGAATTCCCGGTCCATGCTCTGACCCAACGCCCGATGGCGATGTATCACTCATGGGGCACGCAGAACGCATGGCTGCGCCAGATCCACGGGCATAACCCACTCTATTTACCCACGAAAATCTGGCAACAGCACGGTTTCACCGACGGCGATTGGGCACGCGTCACGTCTGCTCATGGCGAAATCACTGTGCCGGTCGCCCACATGGCCGCGCTCAATGAGAATACCGTCTGGACATGGAACGCCATCGGCAAACGAAAAGGCGCTTGGGCTCTAAGTGAGGATGCCCCAGAGGCCACCCGTGGCTTTCTACTCAACCACCTCATCCATGAGCTTTTGCCACCCAAGGGCGACGGGTTGCGCTGGTCGAATTCTGACCCGATCACCGGACAGGCCGCATGGTTTGACCTGCGGGTCAAGATCACCAGGACCGACACCCCATCAGAGGCGAAGCCCATCTTCGCCCCACTCAAATCCCCCGTTCCCCAAGGGCCCTCACATCTTGAATGGAAGGTTGGCAAATGAGCGGAAAAACCCTGACATTGCTCGCAATTCTGACTTTTGTCGCGGTGACGGTCGGATCATTCGTCTGGTTCATTGTCACATGGGATAAGGCCAAGGAAGAACCGGTCACTCTGATTGCACCGGCATATACCATTGAGGAGCGCATCACATGACCTCGCTTCCAAAATCGACACAGCGCAAGATGGGCCTCGTGATCGACCTCGACACCTGCGTAGGTTGTCATGCCTGTGTCGTGTCCTGCAAGGGCTGGAATACCGAAAACTACGGTGCTCCGCTGAGCGATCAGCAGCCCTACGGAGCTGACCCCTCGGGCACCTTCCTCAACCGCGTGCACAGCTACGAGGTGCAGCCGTTGGCAACCTCGACGATGCCGCACCCTGCCGCACAATTGATCCACTTCCCCAAGTCTTGCCTGCATTGCGAGGACGCGCCCTGCGTCACGGTTTGCCCGACAGGGGCCAGCTATAAGCGGGTGGAGGATGGGATCGTTCTGGTCAACGAAACCGATTGCATCGGTTGTGGCCTATGTGCCTGGGCCTGCCCCTACGGCGCGCGCGAAATGGACGCGGCCGAAGGGGTAATGAAGAAATGCACCCTTTGCGTCGACCGCATCTATAACGAAAACCTCCCCGAGGTGGACCGCGTGCCCGCCTGCGTGCGCACCTGCCCTGCGGGTGCCCGGCATTTCGGCGATTTCGCGGATCCTGAGAGCAATGTGTCGAAATTAACCGCAGAGCGCGGTGGGATCGATCTCATGCCCGAGCAGGCCACCAAACCGGTCAACAAATACTTACCGCCGCGCCTCAAGGATCAGCTCGATCAGCCTAAACCAGTCGGCGAAATCGACGTTCTCGCCCCCTTTCTCGCCCCTGTAATCCAAGAACCCAAGGGCTTTCTTGGATGGCTCGACAAGACCTTGGAGAAGCTCTGATGCACCCCGCACCATCCGTCATCGTCTTCACCACGCTCTCTGGGTTGGGTTTTGGCCTACTTGTCTGGCTTGGTTTAGGCCTGCCTGCCGTTTCAGGCTGGGTGGCCTTTGTTTTCTTCGTCATTGCCTATGCTCTTGCCGTTGGCGGCCTGATGGCCTCGACATTTCACCTCGGCCACCCTGAACGAGCCTGGAAGGCCTTTAGCCAATGGCGTTCCAGCTGGCTCAGCCGAGAAGGCGTCTGTGCGGTTGCCGCTCTCTTGGTCATGGGGGTCTATGCGGCGGGATTGGTGTTTTTTGACATCCGGCTTGCGGTGGTGGGCTTGATCGGGGCGCTCCTTTCGGTGGCGACTGTTTTCACGACCTCGATGATCTACGCGCAACTCACGACCGTTCCGCGCTGGAAAACCCCCCTGACGCCCGCGTTGTTGATTGCGATTTCTTTGGCAGGCGGTGCGCTCTTGGCAGGTCAAGTCAGCGCCGCCTTGGTTCTCATCCCCGTTGCCGGTGTGCTGCAAATTCTATGGTGGGTTCGTGGCGACGGGGCCTTTGGGCAAAGTGGTACGACCATGGCTACAGCCACTGGCTTAGGTCAAATCGGCCAAGTCCGCGCGTTTGAGGCGCCGCACACCGGACCCAATTACCTATTGCGCGAACTTGTGTTTCAGGTGGGGCGCAAACATTCGCTAAAGCTACGCGGTATCGCCTTCGGCCTTGGCTACGCACTGCCCGTGCTGCTGTTGCTCGCGCCTTTCACTCATATATTAGCCCTCATCGCAGTGATCGCCCACGTCGCTGGTATCGCCGCGTCGCGTTGGCTGTTCTTCGCCGAGGCAGAGCATGTCGTGGGCCTCTATTACGGGAAACGCTAGGGCGCGGGCGCGTTAGCGCCCGGTGCTCCATTCTTCGTCGACAGACTCTCCTCGCCCATGCCAGAACCGTTTCCACCGCGCGCGGATGGCCCAAAATAGTGCGGCCAAAAGGATCAAGATCACAATCTTGACCCAAGGAATGATCTGCACGTCCGGGCCCTCAACGGCCCAGATCGTGACGGCGTTGGGATAGATCGAAAAGAATTCGTTACGCCATCCATAATGGCGCACCACGACCCATTGCGCATTCTCGGCGTTCTTCTTTGACATCATGTCTGACGCCTGCGCCTGCAAGTTCGATGTATCGAACTTGAAATAGGGTGGCCAGCCCCAGCCAGTATCCTCATTGCGATAGATCATGGGCTTGTCATTGGCGCGAAAGGTCTGGATGAAAAACACATCCCGCTCCGCAACATCCGTGCGCTCACCAGTATCGGCATTGGACCAAAAGAGCGAGTTATCGCCCGGATTGACCCGCTTTTCATAGGTGTCTGTGATCCGCACCACGTCATGCTGTGGCAACGTATAATGCAGAAACGCAATCAACACGGTCCAGAACAGACCCCAGAACACCCATTTGACATAGACCATATCCGGCTCCTTACCTGAAATTCGTCATATAGATGACGACAGCCACCGTCGTCACCGGAACGATATAGACCAGCAATATCAGACGCCGCCGCAGGGAGTGCTGATATTGGATCATTCCTGCCTCTATATAGGCCTCACGATCACCCGGACGACCGGCCTCTTCCCAATCATGCTCCATTTTCTGGCGGCGCTGCGATCGCGAGTACCACGATATCCCCAGATAGAGCAGCGTCAGCACGATCAGCCCAAAAATCAGCAATCGCATCAACGCCAGCATAACAGTCTTCCCTTTTGGTTTCCGCAGATCAAGCCACGCTCTGCATAACTCAGAATCATGCTAGGCTGCACCCCGTATCCCTCAAATAATGAAAGGACTACCCCATGTGTGACGCCTGTATCATCAACGCAGTCAAAGACCGGATGCTGTCTCGCCGCGCTTTCTTTAGCACGGCCGCGGCATCCGGTGCGGCTGCGGCCCTCACAACCGGGGGCACAACTCGTGCGATGGCCTCAGGTCATTCCTCGGTCGAGGATCTGACCCATGCCTATGACGCCAGTTTCCCGACCTATTTCGGCGCGCCCGGCATCTCAACCGAGCAGACTTTCAACTTCGCCGAACATGGCTTCAATCTTATGACGTTGACGATCAACGAACATACCGGCACCCATGTGGATGCGCCGCTGCATTTCTCTGCGGACGGCGCCTCGGTCGATGAAATCCCGGTGGGAGATCTGGTGGCCCCGCTCTGTGTCGTGGATATCGCGGCGCGCGCGGCTAACGACGCCGACACGCTGCTGACACCTGACGATCTCAAAGCCTGGATTGCAACGCATGGGCCGATCCCGGATGGGGCCTGTGTGGCGCTCCATTCTGGCTGGGGATCCAAGACCGGAACCGAGGCCTTCCGCGGCTTTGACGGCGAAAAGCAACATTACCCCGGCTTTCATATCGAGTCGGCGCAGATGCTGATTGAGGAGACCGGCGCACGTTCGATTGCCAGCGATACGCTCTCGCTCGACCATGGGCCCTCGGCAGATTTTGCCACCCATTATGCTTGGCTCCCCACCGGCCGGTTTGGCATCGAATGTCTGGCCAACCTGGATAAGGTACCCGCGGCCGGGGCGACGATTGTGATCGGAGCGCCCAAACATCGCGGTGGTTCGGGCGGACCGGCACGAATTTTCGCCCTGATATAAAGTCTGGCGGCCCCGGCAAGCTTTCTCCGGGGCCAAAGTCTTGACGACCGTAGGACATGACGGTTCAAAACGGTTTCATTGACAACGATGTAGGTCGTCATAGGATTGATGCGCGGCGTGTTGGTTCCTAGACGCAGGTCTGGCTCGGCGTGGCCCCGCCCGCCATCAAAAAAGTTTACGGGATACACCCCTACTCCAATGCCCGGTGGAAAAGAGAACCATTTCGCTCTTTCCCAAATCCGAAAGAGACGCACCACTTTTGTGGCCGAAGATCAAGACACCGACATTAAGAAGTCTATCAGGACAAACGCCTCTATCCCTTTGCTGGACGTGTCGATCAGAACGCCTGTCCAAGCAACGCAGACCACAAAGGTGGTACGCAACGGATTGATTTAGGGCGGTGCCTCATCATCGAACCCTATCAGCAGCCGTACAAACTTAAATCCGAACTCATCTGCTTGTTGACTGCAAGCAATCTACTTGAACATCGGCATCAATGCGGCTGGCTTGCGTGAGTCAAGTGCGAGACCGCGCTCTCACTCAATCGAGAGAAATTGCGGCAGACAGACGTGTCGCTCGATCTGTATCGCCGATACAAAAAACGGGCCCTAAGGCCCGTTCTTATTCTGTGCATCTCACGTGCCTCTTGGCAGCGCAGAGATGTATTAGTTGGTGGTTGTGGTCGTGCTGGAGCTATCGTCCGAGCCCCCAGCTACAGCCCCAATAATGATCGCGCCAACAACGATAGCTGTAGCCGTTGCCGCAGTCACACCAAGACCCGGAGTCGTCGACTCGCTTTGGGTCGACACAAAGGGGTCAGCATTCACTTTTGCGTCGTCAGCGAACACAGGGGCAGCCGCAGAGCATGCAATTGCAGCCGCAGCAACAAACATCGAAATCTTGTTCATACCATTCTCCTATCCATAATGGACCATAACGCCCTACAAGGACTTGGTCCGGTTATGCCATACCTCATGGTTCAATGGAACCAATAATTGCAGCCACAACGCAATCTCGCTGGATCGGCGCAAACTTGCCACGTTTTGGATGATTTTTAGGCAGTTTCAACTCACTACCATCGCCATTGCAGCGATTTCCGCCGCTCCGGCACTGCTGGCGGAGCAGTCACCCCGCGATTCGAGCCAAAGACAATAGGCCGCCATGCGCCAGTGATACCAGGGCGCAAGGGACAGGTAGCGAGGGACCAGATCCTGATCAGGATAGCTCAAGAGGAATGTCTCTCGTTCGGTTTCTGTAAGAGGCTGTTGGCGATACGCCAGTTGCATCGCGGGTGACAAAAAGAGCGCGAGGTCTTCACAGGGATCGCCCAATGCCGGACATTGCCAGTCGATCAGCCGCCATGCGCCTTGCATGCCAACAATATTCCCCGGAACCGGGTCACCATGCAGAAAAGAGAGCCTTCCGGATGGTTGAACGGCACCTTTTGGCCTGAGACCCAAGAGACTCTGCGCACGGAATTGAGGGCAAAGAGCGAGGATACTCTTGGTCTGATGTTCAATTTCGCCACTTCCATCAGGTGTGATGCGGAGATGAGGGGGGCCGGTCACGCAATGAACACGGTACAAGAGTTCCGCAATTTGTAACGGCCCGTCCTGCCATGTCCGGCCGGGCACATGCTCATAGATCAGGCAATGCCCATGGTCGGTCGGAAAATCATCGACATAAGCTGGAGCAAGGTCTCGGCCAGCGAGATGCCGCAAGGCCGCCACCTCTCCATCCGGATCATTCGGAAACAAGGGGTTGTGTCCACCGGGGCTAAACAGTTTGACGACAATGCATTGGTCGTGGGATTCCACTTTCCAACTCCTGTTCGTTCGCCCACCGACCAATTGGGTCCAAGCCGCGGCTGCGACATCAAAGCCCCGGCCTTTCAGCGCCCGCAACAAGTCTGTCTGTGTCTCGATTGCCGAACCGAACGGCATGGTGTGTCACCTGTTGCAGGGAAATGGGTCGAGTGACGCTAGAGGGATTGGGCCCATTCGACAAGTCCAGGATTACTGAGAACTCGGACGCAGGCCTAGAACTTGGTCTGGTGAAATCCGCTGCCCGCTTTCGAGTACCAAAACTGCCTCACCAGCCTCGAATTGGGCCTCAACGATGCGGCTAGGCACACGCGCGTTATGCCGGGCGATGATGTCGTCATTCACCAGCGAGTGGACCGAAAGAGCGTAGTCCCCATGGGCGAGGGGCAGACCTATAGGATCAAGCCCAGCCCACAAAACCTGTCCGGAGGTGGTCGGGATGGGTTGTCGATTAACAATAATGCCTTGGGCGTTGGTTGCCACAATCTCGGCCGCTTCTGCTTGCGGGTCAACCGTAGCCAAGAGCGAAACTGGCTCACCGCTAAAGGTGACGGGCAGCTCTGAGAGCGCCTCCATCCCGATCCAACCAGATACCTGTGACAGACCCTGCGCGCCAATCCGCGCGCCCAGATCAGTAAGGAGATCGTTGGTGAGGACCTGCTGCTCGACCGTCGAGAATGTCGCCAGCTGCACAGCGAAATCCGACGACTCAATGGGGTTGAGCGGATCCTGATTGCGCAACTGAGTTGTGAGCATTTTGAGAAAGGTTTCAAAATCGGTGCTGAAGCCACCAGTCGCTTTCTCAAGGGAATTGTCCGAGGTTGTCGCGCCGCGCTGTAGAGCGCCCGCCTCGAAGCTGGGTTGACTGGCAGACGTCACGTCCATCTAGGTTTCCTTTATATCAGAACATCAAGCCGCTCTCCGTGCATTGACTGCGGAGAGGCCAAGGGAATTGCGGCAGCCCCTGAGGCAGTATCGAACTGAACCGATTCCTGAGCAGGGTCTCGTCGGTGGTGCAACTTAGTATTGGAGCCGTTGGCCGAGTCTTGGCCGCCAAATGAGAAATGCGTGCGCTCATATCCGACGTCGAGGAGGGCGCGGGCCAGAGTATCAATATGGCGTCGCAAGAGATCGAGAGTTTCCGGTCGATCGGCCAAAAGGTTGACAGTCATCACGCCATCTTGAGATGACAGTTTCAGACGTATCCCGCCCATTTCATCGGGGGACAAAAGCAATTCTACCGAGCGTTCACCATCCCCTGATTGATGCACAGCGGTCGCGATGTGCTGCGCAAGAGCCGAAGGCAACTCCGAACGATGCCACAGAGCACTGTTTCGGAACATGCTGGGGTTCTCTTGTGATGTCGCCACAGGGAATTCCGAACCCATGACATCATTCTGACCGTCCTGACCGATTTCAACATCAAGGTTCAGGACAAGGTCCACAAGACCGTCAGTCAGTATTTCATGGTTCTGGCTAAGGGGAAATCTGATCTCAGGTCGCGAGACGGCGCGTGTCGGATCAAACAAGTCAGGATAAACGCGCTCAACACTATATGCGTTCCTTGCCAGCCCGGCGTCGCGAGAACTCAGGTCTTCATGGACCGACTTTGACGCAGATGCGGTTAGACCCAAGGCGATCACCCTCTCTTGCATGATAGCCGGAGCGTTATGAACAACGTCGGGCATCTCTTGCACAGTCGCGGCACCGGTGGCCTTGCCTGGAATAATCGGTGCCTCGGGAGCTATCAGGATCTTTCCCGCGACATCTATGGTCTGGCGCACATGGGTCTTCTGTCCGAGATCGCGCCCCTGATCCAGAGATGACAGCCCGTCCGGCCCATCTGGTAAAGCCACAGAGTGTTTTCCCCCCAGTCGCGAAATTGCACCATCGGGGACCACAGGGTCCAAACTTTCGTCAAGGCCATTCAGAACCGGCACCCTCCCACCGTCGGACGCCATGATAAGCGCCTTGTTAACCCCTGCCGCCGCTTCTGGCCGTGCGTACGTGGTCAATTGCTCATCAAACTCTCCATCAAAACCGTGGGTCTTGGGAAACTCCGGCACATCATCCAATGGCACCAAGACATGTTCCGCCCCGCTATCCTGCCGCCCCTCATCGAGGCCCACCGATGAGGACATCAAGATGTCTTTGGTCGAAACGGTTTCTGGCCGCCCACTCTGCATCGCCTCTGATAGCGAGACATCTAATTCTGGTGTGTCACTCTCAATCAATGTCGTCGCCTCGTCGTCACTGATGTCATCGCGAGACAAATCATGAACTTTCTCGAACACTTCTCCAAAATCCTGCGGCGCACGCGCAGCATCGGACGATTTAGTCTCAATGCCCCTCACGGTCATCGGCGGCGCAGACGTCCGCGTGTTGGAGTGCATTGGCCCAGTGGAAAGTGATTCGAACATCTGCGCCCTCCAGTTGTCTGTGACCATGTCCCTGAATATGGCGAAACCGGTTACTGCTTCTTTACCGATTTCGAGTCTTCTGGTGATTAGTTCGATCAATTTGAGGAATACCCATGCCCAACCCAGTATCGTTACCGTCGGGAATAAGGGGTTCAGACACCCCCCTCAAAAACCCGACCCGCATCGTCGCAGAGCGCCTGGAAGCCAGCTTTCTGGCAGAGATGTTCAAGTTTGGAGGACTCGAACCAAAAGAAAGCAGCTTTGCTGGCAGCACTGGAGAATCACAGTTTGCTTCCTTCCATCGAGAGGCATTGGCACGCGAGATGGTCAAAGCAGGCGGTATCGGACTGGCGGACGTCTTTTTTCAGTCCATGATGGAGCGCTCCAATGGCTCATGAAATTGAAGCCCAGATTATCACTGATCTCGATGCGATTCTGGAAGACGAGCGCAACGCGCTGCTGGCGAGTGATATTGCAAGGATCACCGCGCTCATTCCAGAAAAGGAACGCCTGATTGAACGTCTCAATGCGCTCGACCATCAACCGGTCAATGCATTGAACAGCCTCCAGAAAAAGCTGTCGCGCAATCAGGACCTGCTCAACGGCACCTTACAAGGTATTCGAACCGTCGCCGCGCGGCTCGCAGCTCACCGCAGCATTCGCCGCTCGACGGAGACATACGACCAACATGGCCGCAAATTCTGTATCCGCGGCGAGGTCGTCCATACCATCGAAAAACGCGCCTAGGCAGGGTTCGTTAAAATTCGCCGCTTATCTCATGCCGCGTTTAGCACTCCATTAGGACCTTGGCGGCACTCTCGGTCTTGCATCCACACCGGATGGCGCAGACGGATCATACCCTTCGCTGCACATGTCAGAATGACATCAGACCGCTCCCGATACGGGCGTGGGACATTAAATGGCGAAAAGCGTCAAAATCAAAGGGAACATACAATGTCAAGTATTCTGACCAACAACAGTGCCATGGTGGCGCTTCAAACCCTGCAATCGGTCAACTCGAATCTAGCCAAGACGCAGGATATGATCTCAACAGGCAAAGCTGTTGCGACGGCCAAAGATAACTCGGCGATCTTTGCAATTTCCAAGGTGATGGAATCCGACGTCAGTGGCTTCAAGGCCGTCTCTGACGCCTTGTCCTTGGGTGAATCGACCGTGGCCGTTGCCTCTGCCGGAGCGGAACAAATCACCAATATTCTCAATGACATCAAGGAAAAGGTCGTTGCCGCTACCGGTGAAAACGTCGATCATGCCAAAATACAGAACGATGTTGATGAACTGGTCAATCAGGTCAATTCGATCATTGGCGCGTCTCAGTTCAACGGGGCGAACCTGCTCGACACGGCAGGCAATGCTGGCATTACGGTGCTGTCCTCGCTTGATCGGGACGCGACTGGAACGGTAACAGCATCGAATATCTCCGTGGCGTCCGTCGATTTCGAGACCAACCTTGACCTGAGCAATATTGACGTGTCGAGCGCAACTGCAGCAGACAGTTCGCTGGCTGCGATCGAAGTCCATATCCAGACGGCCGTTGACGGGGCAGCCGCCCTTGGCGCTTCGGCGCGACGGATATCTGATCAGAACGAGTTTGTCAGCAAAGTCACGGACGCCATGAAGTCCGGAATCGGCGCACTGGTCGATGCCGATCTGGAAGAGGCCTCGGCGCGTCTTCAGGCTCTTCAGGTACAGCAGCAGTTGGCAACCCAATCCCTGTCCATTGCCAATCAGGCACCACAGGCGATCCTCTCGCTGTTCAGAAACTAAGCTCAACTGGGGGCGCCCTCAGGGCCCCCCAACCTCCGCTCAGTGACAGACCGCCTACTTGAAAGGACATGACGTGAACGCGACCCAGCTGGCGCAGACCGCCTATCGAAACCAAGCGCAGACCATTCGGACTGAGCGAGGGCTGGAGTACGACGCCTTTGCCCGGATAACGCATCGCCTCGGCTTAGCTGCAGCCAAGGGTCGTGAGGATATTCACAACCTTGCCGCAGCGCTACATGACAACCGGCGCCTTTGGACAATTCTAGCGACAGACGTCGCAGATCCGGAAAACCCCTTGCCACAAGAATTGCGCGCGAGAATTGTCTATCTGGCGCAGTTTTCGCACCATCACAGCACTATGGTGCTCAATGGCGACGCGTCTATCCAGCCTCTCATCGACATCAATACAGCCATGATGCGCGGGCTGAGTAACAGGCAGATCGTATAATGAGCGGTCTTGTACTGAAGCTTGGTCCCAAAGAGCGCGTGCTGATCAACGGAGCGGTGGTTGAAAACGGGGATCGTCGCTCGCGTTTGTCAATTATGACCCCGAACGCACATATTTTGCGCCTGCGTGACGCAATACACCCTGAAAGTGCGACCACGCCGGTGCGTCGGGCATGCTATGTCACACAGCTTCTCCTGTCAGGAGACGGCGATCCGCAACAGGCGCGTCGCCAACTCTTGCGACACATTGAGGAGCTAAGTCAGGTCCTGCGCGATTCCGACAGTCGAATCCAGCTGACACTCGCAACAAGAGCCCTGTTAGGCGGGGAGTATTATCAATGTCTCAAGGCCCTTCGTAGACTAATTCCACGAGAAGAACGGCTATTGGCGCATCGAATGTCATGAACTTTGCGCCGGTTCTTCCCCTGAGCGGATTGTCAGGATGGGCACTCTTGGCTCGCACCTTTGAGCGCCAGTCAGATCTCTTCAATAAATCCCCGCAGATTGTTCGGGATACAGACTATTTCGAGCAAACCATCGGCAAGATCACCACCGCTGAGGATCTCGTGTCTGACCGCCGCTTGTTGCGGGTCGCGCTTGGGGCATTCGGGCTTCAGGAGGACATCGACAGCCGTGCCTTCATCCGCGCTATCCTTGAGGGCGGCACGATCAACGAGGATTCATTGGCCAATCGCCTCGCCGATGATCGCTATAAACAGCTGGCCGAAGCCTTTGCATTTGCAGATCGCCCCATCCCTCGCACTCAATTGTCCGCTTTCGGCTCCGAGATCACTGAAAAATTTCGCCGCAGGGAGTTTGAGGTGGCGGTCGGTGATCAGGATCAATCCCTACGCCTCGCCCTGAACGCGCGGCGCGAGTTAGGTGATATCGCAGGCGACGATGCGGCAGAGGATACGCGGTGGTTCCGTATTCTTGGAAATACCCCGCTGCGCCGCGTATTCGAGGTGGCGCTAGGATTACCTGAGAGTTTTGCACAAGCGGATCTGGATCGACAGTTGGACGAGATAAAATCTCGGGCGGCGCGCCAATTGAACATCGGTTCGCTATCAGACCTTGCCGACACAGATGTTCAGGAACAATTGCTCCGGCGTTTTTTACTGCGTGATCAGATGGCGAGCATCAACGTGCAATCATCACAGTCCATCGCGCTGACCCTGCTGCAATCGGTCCCTCCCCGATCTTGAGTCGCAGACCGTGAGGTGGGTTTCACAGGTCAGGTCCAAACGTCATTTCAAATTTCCCATTGCAATTGTAAGGACATGACGGCCCTATAGCCCTATGATCTGGCGCAGCCTGAAGCCGAAAAGGTCTTTCGACTTTCTCGAAAACAGTCTCTGCGTCTACACAGAAGGAAAGTTAAATGCGCTGCGTCTTTATCAACATTCGCTGCAAACCGGGGCATTCGTACCGCGTTGCTGAGGCGATTGCATTGCGCGAGATTCATTCAGAGCTTTATTCCACGTCCGGCCCGTTTGACCTTTTGATGAAGCTTTACGTTCCCGAGAGTGAGGATATCGGGAAATACATCAACGATAACGTGCTCGATATCGCAGGCATCGAAAGAACCGAAACGACCCTGACATTCAAGGCCTTCTAGCTGAGGATCTCGAACCGCGTGACATCGACCAACCCACGATCGGTGATCTTGAGTGCCGGAATGACCGGTAGCGCCAGAAACGCCAGTTGCAAAAACGGCTCTTGCAACGTGACCCCCAGGGATTTAGCCGCCGCGCGCAAACCAATGAGCCTATCACGCACGAGTTCGAAGCGCTCAAGGCTCATCAGCCCAGCCATGGGCAACGCCAGTTCTGCACGCACCTGCCCCCCCTCGACGACTACAAAACCACCTTCTATTTTTCCGAGTCGGTTCACGGCAACAGCCATGTCCGCATAATCAACGCCAACACAAACGATATTGTGATGATCGTGACAGACAGTCGAGGCAATTGCCCCGGCCTGCAAGCCAAAACCCTGCACAAATCCTGTTGCGATGTTGCCATTCTTTCCGTGCCGCTCGACAACCGCAATCCGTACCAGGTCCCGCGCGACGTCTGGACACTTGTCACCATTCTGCGGGGCGATTTCTTCGTGCAGATGCTCCGTCAGAATTTTGCCATTCAAGATACCGATCACATCGGTTTCGGCCCGATTGCCCGCGTGACGAAAATCCTCTGGCCGAACTTTGGGAGCATTTACAGAGTTCCGCCCGATTGGTGGTATCTCGTAACGCGCGGCGAATGTACTGGCATCGGCCACTCGACCACCGCAGAGCACCAATCGCACATCGCACGCCTCCAACGTCCCAACGGCTACGATATCGGCACGTCGCCCCGGCGCAATCAAACCGCGATCTTTTAGCCCAAATGCTTCTGCTCCGGACAGCGACGCCGCACGATAGGTTGCCAATGGGGAAGATCCGAGCGCGATCAAACGTCGGATCATGTGATCGAGATGCCCTTCTTCGGCGATATCGAGCGGGTTGCGGTCATCCGTACACAGGCACATGTAGGGGGCTGTGACATCCGTCAATAGCGCTTGTAGAGCATCCAGATCCTTGCTGACCGAGCCCTCGCGGATCAGAATGCGCATGCCGCGCTGCAGTTTCTCGCGCGCCTCCTCTGGCGTTGTCGCCTCATGTTCGGTGCGAATGCCGGCCGAACAGTAGGCGTTGAGATCGCGACCCGAGAGCTGCGGACAATGTCCGTCGACATGCGCCCCTTCAAACAACCGCAGTTTGGCCATCATGCCCGGATCACGGTGGATGACGCCCGGGTAATTCATCACCTCGGCCAACCCGATGCCAGAACGATGACCCATCACAGAGCAGAGATCCTCTGCCGCAATTTCGGCGCCAGAGGTTTCCATATCCGTCGAGGGCACACAGGACGACAATTGAACCCGAATATCCATCAAGGTTTGCTCGGAGGCGGCTTGAAAATAGCGAATTCCGTCGAGGCCCAATACATTGGCGATCTCGTGCGGGTCACAAATAGCCGTGGTCACCCCACGCGGCGTGACACAACGGTCGAATTCATAAGGTGTGACCAGCGAACTTTCGATGTGCAGATGTGTGTCGATAAAGCCCGGCACAAGGATGAGGCCTGAAACGTCGATCACAGCGCACCCTTCATAGGCGGCCCCGATGCCCACGATGGTATTGCCGCAGACCGCGACATCACCGGGGATCAAATCCCCCGTGACGAGGTCAAGCACCTGCGCCCCACGCAGCACCAGATCAGCGGGGTCATCACCCAGCCCCTGTGCGATCCGTTGTTCGAGATCTGACATGTTTACGCCCCCCGCGACATGCAGCGAGTGTCGCGCGGAGGGTAGCCAAGAGCAAGCCCATTGAGCCAAAATCATCGACCACGGGCTTGCCGTCAGAGGATGATCACTCGGTCTTCGCCGCTTGCTTTTCGAGCTTCATTTCGGGTTTGCACGCCATGCCGTTGTAGCGGCCGACCAACGATTCGTTACGGCGCTGATAGGCACGAGCCTCGTCGCCCGCAGCCCCCTTGAGATCCATAAAGAACCAAGGAACAAGAAGGAAAGCACCCGCTGTCCCGGCAACGATGTTCTGCGTGGTTTTGGCCTGCTGCTCTTTGATGAGGCCTTGAATAGCATGGGTATTGGCCGTGATCTCGGTGCGCAACTGGGAGCAAGAGAGCGCGCCGTCGCCGGACTGAATTTCGTCAACAGGATCGGGGGCACGACCACCACAACCGCTCAACACGACAATGGACAGGAGGGCAGGAGCTAACAACTGGTTCATCTGATTACCTTTTAACAGAGTGTTCGCGTCAGTACCCGGCTCCTAAGACGATGAAAAGCAGCAATTTCACTTTAGCCTCGCCGACGCTTGCGGCGCCCACCATCGCTTCCATCTCCATGGGTGTTGAAACTCGGATTTGGCAAGGTCACGATCTTGGCCAATTCGGGAAACGGGTCGGTCTTGTGTGGGATCGCGTTTGCCGCAACAAAATGCTCTTGGAATTTCGGCTCGATGGCGGTCTCGACCTTGGTGATCTGGCCCACCACGCGCTCAATCTCGCGCCGGGCCGCAACATTGCAGAGCGCGATGCGCGCCCCGGTGCCCGCTGCATTGCCCGCCGATGTCACCTTGTCGAGCGGTACATCGGGGATCATGCCAAGCACCATCGCATGTAGCGGCGAGATATGCGCTCCAAATGCCCCAGCCAGAACCACCCGGTCTACCTTGTCCACACCGCGCTCATCCATCAAGAGGCGCGCGCCGGCGTAAAGCGCAGATTTGGCGAGCTGGATCGCTCGTATATCGCCTTGGGTTACGGTAATGACCGGACCGCCCGTGGCACTCCCATCGTGGACCAAATAAGAATGGGTGCGGCCGTCTTCGATCATCCGCGCGGTGCCCGTGGCCGCCGCCGATCCGATCAGACCGGAATCGTCCAAGAGACCGGCCATCCGCATTTCGGCAACCGCCTCGATGATGCCGGAGCCGCAAATGCCGGTGATACCGCCGTCGCCCACCTCTTCGGTGAAACCATCGTCATCCGACCATTTGTCAGATCCGATAACCCGAAACCTTGGTTCCTTGGTCACGGGATCAATGCGGATAGCCTCAATCGCGCCGGGTGCTGCCCGTTGCCCGCTGGAAATCTGCGCGCCCTCAAAGGCCGGTCCGGTGGGCGACGAGCAGGCCAGAACCCGCGTCTTGTCGCCCAGCAAAATTTCGGCATTGGTGCCGACATCGACGATCAGCGCCAGGTCTTCGGACTTGCCGGGCTCTTCACTCAGCGCCACAGCGGCGCAATCCGCGCCCACATGTCCCGCAATGCAGGGCAGCACATAGACCTGCGCCCGCGGGTTTACCGCCGTGAGGTCCAATTCTTTGGCGCCCAAGGTCAGGCTTCCCGACGTCGCAAGCGCAAAGGGCGCCTGCCCGAGCTCAACCGGGTCAATGCCCAAAAGCAGGTGATGCATGACCGGATTGCAAACAAACACCGTCTCGACGATGAGTTTTGCATCAATTCCCGCCTCCTTGGCGATCTCCTCAGCCAACAGGTTGAGCGCATCGCGCACGGCCGCCGTCATTTCCTTGTCACCGCCGGGGTTCATCATGGAATAGCTGACACGGCTCATCAGATCCTCGCCAAAGCGGATCTGCGGATTCATAATACCAGACGAGGCCTTGACCTCGCCGGTTTCCAAATCCGTCAGATGCGCGGCGACCGTGGTCGAGCCTAGATCAATCGCAAGACCAAATAGCCCACCCTCGTGCAGTCCGGGCCATATCTCCAGAATTTGCGCAGCCGCGTCAGCGTGACCGCGGTGCAGCGCCACTGTTACCTGAAACTTGCCCTTGCGCAGAACGGGTTGCAGCTTCGACAGCAAGCTCAGATCAGCACGAATATCGTCAATCTCCCATTGCGATTTGAGCGCGCGCTTGAGGCGTTCGAAATCTCCGGTTGGCTCGTGCATGTCGGCCTCTTCGACTTCAACGAAATAGAGCCGAGTTGCCGGGTCCATCTCGATCACGCGGGCCGAAGCAGCTTTGCGCACCACCTGCTTGTGGACTTGGCTCTCAGGGGGCACGTCGATCACAACATCGCCCATGATCTTTGCCTGACAGCCCAGCCGACGTCCCGGTTTCAGGCCACGCTTCTGGTCATACCGCTCTTCAACGGCGTTCCATTCCGACAGCGCGTCCTGATGCACGGTAACACCGTGTTTTGAGAACTCACCATAGCCCGGCGAGATCTGGCATTTCGAGCATATCCCACGCCCACCGCAAACGGAATCAAGATCGACACCAAGCTGCCGCGCGGCCGTCAGGACCGGGGTGCCTATGGCAAATCGCCCACGTTTGCCGGACGGGGTGAATACGACGAGAGGGTCTGTCGACATAACGAATATCCTGCTTCTGACGCTGCGCTTGCGCGGAACATAAGGCATAGGCGCTTGCCCGACAGCCCACAAGCGTCAGAAAATCGTCGTCGCGCGGCATGACCTGAGAATGAGAAAGCCCCTAAGAGAGAGTCCAGCCAAAGAGCCAGATTGCGAGAGGCACAGGTGCGGTCGCAATCACAAGAGTCAGGATTGCCAAATGCGCCCGAAACACGCCCGATAACCCGGACACAAATGCAATACCACCTCCGCCCCCGATCATCGAGTTTCCCGGAATGTTGATAAGGAGCGCGAGGTTGACGTAGCGATATTTGACAACCCAGCCCAAATAGCGCGCGGGCAACTGCGCTTGCACAAAGCTGGCCCGCTCATCGAGGGGCAGTGCCTGAAACCTTTCGAACATCACGCAGGCCCGCGTAAGATGCAGATCGAGCAGAATGCGGCTAAGCCAACGATAGGGGACCTTGCATCCGACCATATAGGCCAAAACGAGACCAGATGCCGTTGCAAGCCACACCAATGGCGCAATATCCGGGCCACCGACGGCCAGAACCATGAGACCGATTTCAATGCCCGGCACAAACGGAATGGCGATCAGAACCGCATAGATCAAGAGCGCCGCCGCGAGAACGCTCGGTATCGCCCAGCCAAAGTTATTTTGTGTGATCCAGTCTTGCGCCCAGACAAAAAGCGCGTGCAGCAAGATGGCCAGGATCACGAGCGCCACAAGGCGCAGCGCAGTCCGGAACAGCCCGATTTTGACAGGGGGCGGGACCGGCGTTTCAAGAATTGGTAGATCGTTTTTGTCCATAGCCGAGTCTATGGTTCAATCACCGGTCTCCACAATGGCCCGCGGACCGAGATCACACGCATTTGCTTCAACGGGCGAACTGCAGATCTATCTCAGCCCATTCAACCTGCTCTGATCACTCAGACCGGAGTTATGTCAGCCAGTGTGACTCATACCCTTCGAATGTCAGCGCCTAGACCAGCCATCAGATGCTCAAAAATCGGAAAGGAGGTTGCGATCGGGCTTGCGTCATCGACACTGACCGGAGCCGTTGTCGCCATGCCCATCACCATGAACGACATCGCGATCCGGTGATCGAGATGACTGGCGCAGGTCTGCCCGCCTGGAACATTTCCGTGTCCTCGCCCATGCACAATCCACCAATCTGGACCGTCCTCGACCTCGACGCCCCCCGCGCGCAATCCGGCCGCCATTGCCTCGATCCGGTCGCTTTCTTTGACACGCAGTTCCTTGACCCCGCGCATGACGGTCTCACCTGTCGCGAATGAAGCGACCACCGACAGAACGGGATATTCGTCGATCATGCTTGCCGCGCGCTCGGGAGGCACCTCTATTCCCTTGAGGTCAGGAGAGAACCGGGCGCGCAGATCGGCTACCGGCTCACCGCCTTCTTCGCGCAGGTTCTCATACTCCAGATCGGCCCCCATCTCGCGCAAGGTTGTAAAGAGCCCGGCGCGCGTTGGATTCAGGCCGATATTTGGAACCAGAACATCGGACCCCGGGACAATGAGCGCCGCGCAGACCGGGAAGGCCGCAGAGCTTGGGTCGCGCGGCACCACGATGGTCTGAGCCCTGAGTTCGGGTTGCCCGGTCAGCGTAATCACCCGCCCTTCGGCGGTTTCCTCTGTGACAATCTCGGCCCCGAACCCAGCCAACATCCGCTCGGTATGATCGCGCGTTGCTTCCCGCTCGATCACCACGGTCTGTCCGGGCGCGTTCAGCCCCGCGAAAAGCACGGCACTCTTGACCTGCGCCGAGGGCACAGGCACGACATAGCGTATCGGCACCGGATCAGCAGCGCCCACGATGGTCATCGGCAGCCGGCCTCCCGCCCGTCCAACAGAGCGTGTTCCAAACAACGCCAAAGGGTCCGTCACGCGCGCCATGGGCCGTTTGTTCAAACTGGCATCGCCAGTGAACGTTGCGGTTATGGGTGAGGTCGCCATCGCGCCCATGATCAAGCGCACCCCTGTGCCCGAATTTCCGCAATCAATGACATGATCAGGTTCGGCAAAGCCTCCAACGCCAACGCCGTGAACATGCCAAGAGCCAGTCTCGTCGCGCGTCACTTCGGCCCCAAAGGCCCGCATCGCCTTGGCCGTATCCAGCACGTCCTCACCTTCAAGCAGCCCCGTGATCACGGTCTCTCCCACGCTCAGCGCCCCAAGGATCAGTGAACGATGCGAGATCGACTTGTCTCCCGGCACATCAGCAACACCGGAAAGAGGCCCAGAGCGGTGCGATGTCATTGGGGTCGGAGTGCCGTGGCCAGACATGATGTGCCTCTTGAATAGTCTGTGTTATCCGCCCAATAGCCCAAGCTGGGGCACCCGTCCATGATCTTTGCCGCGCCGCCTTTTATGGAGCGGCACCCAGTTGGGTCACGATGCTGTGCCCCGGTGCATAGCACAGGCGAGCAAAGGTCACGGCCCGCGCATGATCCCATGTCAGGCGCTCAATCACAAACAGAGGTGCGCCGGGACGCGTGTCCAGGATCATGGCCTCAGCCTCGGTTGCAGCTTGGGCCGCCAAACGGATTTCACCATGGGTATAGGGGATATTGGCCAACAACCACTCATTGGCGTTCAGCGCCTTAAAGTCCTGAGCATCAGCGGCGGGGGCTGTCTCAAGATTGATCCAGCGATCTTCAAAGACAAAGGGCTCACCTGAGGCCAGATGCAGGGCCGTCACATGCAGACATTGGATGGAGCCTTCGGCGCAGAACCGACGCGCCAGACCAAGCGACGGCGCGGCACGGGCACGGCTCAGACGACGATACTCGTATATCTTCCCAAGGGCGCTGACTTCCTGCCGGATCACCGGAATGTCCACGGTCGCGCGGCTCACAGGGTGCAAAGCAACGCGTGTCCCCGCCTTGCGCCGCCGCTCGACAAGTCCAAGTTCTGCCAATGCTCTCAGAGCGCGATTGACGGTGGCGCGCGCACACCCAAATTCCTGTGCTAGATCGGCCTCGTTCGGAATCACGGCACCTGGCGGCCACTCACGCGCATGGATACGGCGCAAGACCTCGTCCTGAATCGATTGCCAACTTTTGAACTGTGGTTCTGTCATGGGGCATTCCAACGCGGTTTCGTACTCTGGCAAGGACGGCAACTTTGCCGTTCCGCAGCATTGCGCGCCCTTCTCGGTAAGCCTTGTCTGTTACGCCACGACCCCGAACAGAAGGCAAGTCCCCCTCAGCCAGGCCGTGGATGTGTCAGCGCATACCGTCTTGACAGATTAATATGTATAGACATAATATTCAATTGCGGTTCAGAAAATCACAAGGGTGCTCTGCATGCTTCTGCGCAACGCAACTTTAGCAACAATGCACGGGGATGACCCCTATGGCCTGGTTCTTCAGGGAGCAATCCTCGTTGATGCTGGTCGTATTGTCTGGCTCGGGAAAGACGCGGATGTCCGGAGGGGATACCAAGGACCGGAAGAAGATCTTGAAGGACGTCTCGTCACCCCTGCGTTGATCGACTGTCATACCCATATCGTCCATGGCGGCAACCGTTCTGGTGAATTTGAGATGCGGTTAAACGGGGCGAGCTATCAGGACGTTGCCCGCGCTGGCGGAGGGATCGTTTCAACCGTTACCGCGACTCGCGCAGCCTCGGAAGAGGTGCTGCTCAACGGGGCTTTACGCTTTGTTGACGCGCTGATTGCCGAGGGCGTTTGCACCCTAGAGGTGAAGTCCGGCTATGGGCTGGACATCGACACGGAGTTGAAAATGCTGCGTGTGGCGCGATCCATCGAGGATGTGCGTGACATTCGTGTGAAAACCACCTTTCTCGGAGCCCACGCAGTTCCAAAGGAATTTGATGGACGTACGCTCACGTATGTTCAGCAGGTTTGCATTCCCGCACTCAATGCAGCGCATGCGGCCGGCCTCGTCGATGCTGTGGACGGGTTCTGCGAGGGAATTGCATTCTCGCCCGAGGATCTGGAGCCTCTCTTCGCAAGGGCGCAGTCCCTTGGCCTGCCAATCAAACTTCACGCAGAGCAGTTGAGCCACCTTGGCGGCACGCAATTGGCCGCGCGTTACGGGGCTTTGTCTGCGGATCACCTGGAATACGCGACCGATGAGGATGCCAAGGCAATGGCACAGTCTGGCAGCGTGGCGGTCATTCTGCCAGGGGCGTTCTACACTCTTCGTGAGACGCAAATGCCACCGATCGACGCCTTTCGCGCCGCGGGCGTGCCAATGGCCTTGGCCACCGATTGCAACCCCGGTTCGTCGCCCTTGGCGTCAGTGTTGTTGACGATGAACATGGGATGCACCCTTTTCCGGATGACACCCGAAGAGGCGCTCGCGGGGGTAACGCGACATGCAGCGCGCGCTTTGGGGCTTGATGATTGCGGGATGCTTGCGACGGGCATGCGCGCAGACCTTGCCGTTTGGGACGTCGAGCATCCAGCCGAATTGGCATATCGCATTGGGTACAACCCGCTCTGGCGGCGCATTTCCGGAGGCAGGGCGTGACAGTTATCGTAACACCAGGACAAGAACGGCTCGCCGCACTTGAGAGTATCTGGCGGAAAAACCTTGCAGTGGAACTGAATCGCGGCGTCAAATCCGATGTCGAGGCCGCACACGCGCTCGTTGCACGGGCTGCATCCGGACATACGGCTGTGTATGGAGTCAACACAGGCTTTGGCAAGCTCGCCAGCGTAAAGATACCACCGGAAAAAACTGCCGAGTTACAACGCAATCTTATCCTGTCACATTGTTGCGGCGTCGGAGAGGCGTTGGATATCGCGACCACTCGGTTGATGATGGTGTTGAAACTTCTCAGCCTTGGGCGCGGGGCGTCTGGGGTGGCGTGGTCTACCATCACGTTGCTCGAAACCATGCTCGCACGCGGCGTCACACCTGTTGTTCCGGATCAGGGGTCGGTTGGCGCCTCGGGGGATCTGGCGCCCTTGGCTCATATGGCGGCGGTGATGATTGGTGCGGGCGAAGCCTGGGTGAACGATACGCGAATGCCCGGTGACACGGCGCTTGCCCTTTGCGGTCTGAGCCCAATAACCCTCGGCCCAAAAGAAGGATTGGCGCTGATCAATGGCACCCAGTTTTCAACGGCTTGCGCGCTGACCGGACTCTGGACGGCGTGGCGCAACGCCCAGAACTGTGTGGTGACGGCAGCACTCTCGACCGATGCCATCATGGGGTCCACGGCGCCATTGGTGGCAATGATCCATGAATTACGCGGCCATCGGGGTCAGATTGACATGGCCCGCGCCCAATCTGAACTTATGACAGGCAGCCAGATTCGTGAAAGCCACCGCGAAAACGATACGCGTGTCCAAGACCCCTATTGCATTCGTTGTCAGGCACAGGTCTCCGGCGCGGCTGTCGACCTGTTGCGCCAAGCTGGCGCGGTGTTGGAGATTGAGGCAAACGCCGTAACCGACAATCCCTTGGTTCTGGTGGACCCAACTCATCCAGAGGGTGGCATGATCGTTTCGGGCGGTAATTTCCACGCCGAACCAGTCGGCTTTGCCGCTGATCAGATCGCAATGGCGATATCAGAGATTGGGGCGATTTCGCAACGTCGCGTGGCGCTGATGGTCGATCCGACGCTGAGTTTTGATCTCCCGCCCTTCCTGACTCCTGATCCGGGTCTGAACTCAGGTCTCATGATTGCAGAAGTGACGACCGCCGCGTTGATGAGCGAGAACAAGCATCTGGCCAATCCCTGCACGACCGATTCCACGCCGACGTCTGCCAATCAAGAGGATCACGTCAGCATGGCGGCACATGCCGCGCGACGCCTCAAGCGCATGAATGACAACTTGAGTGTGATACTGGGGGTCGAGGCAATCTGCGCGGCGCAAGGCATCGGATTTCGCTCGCCAATGCAGACAAGCGCCGCACTCCAAGCAGTTATCACCCGTCTGCGTGAGCAGATACCTCCGCTGACCAAAGATCGCTACCTTGCTCCCGATTTGAACGCAGCAGCACAGATGGTGCGTGCCGGGGAACTAGTCGTGGCGAGCGGGCTGGATCTGCCGCTGAGTGGTCCGGCGCAGACCCGGGTGTCTTGAGAATGATGGATTTGAGCCCGAATACACCCGCCTTGTGCGCTGATGTCATTCGCATTGCGCACATCAACATTGAACATACGCTACCGTACGCTTTGGGTCAGTGGACCCTCCTCGGCAGTCGACCCACAATCTTCACCACCTGACTATCCGACTGGGAAGGAACCGAAATGACCGATCCGCGTCACAATACCCGCGACATCTATCCGGACACAGGCACAAAAATCTCCGCCAAGAGCTGGCTGACCGAAGCCCCACTCCGGATGCTGATGAACAACCTTCACCCGGATGTGGCTGAAAACCCACACGAACTTGTGGTCTATGGCGGCATTGGGCGCGCGGCGCGCACCTGGCAGGATTTCGACCGCATCGTCGCCGCGTTGCGATCGCTTGAAGAGGACGAAACACTTTTGGTCCAATCCGGAAAGCCGGTAGGTGTTTTTCGCACTCACAAGGACGCGCCACGGGTTTTGATTGCGAATAGCAACCTCGTACCGCATTGGGCCACGTGGGATCATTTCAGCGAACTCGATAAGAAAGGGCTGATGATGTACGGTCAGATGACCGCCGGTTCGTGGATTTACATAGGATCTCAGGGGATCGTGCAGGGCACCTATGAGACCTTTGTTGAGGCGGGCCGACAGCACTATCATGGCAGTCTGACTGGTCGCTGGATCCTGACCGGGGGCCTTGGCGGCATGGGTGGCGCGCAACCTTTGGCGGCGGTGATGGCAGGAGCCTGTTGTCTGGCCGTGGAATGCGACGAGACCCGCGCCGAATTTCGCAAGCGCACCCGTTATGTGGACGAAATCACCCATGATCTGGACGAGGCGCTCGCCATGATCGACCGATGGTGCAAAGCGGGCGAGGCCAAGAGCGTGGGCTTGATTGGCAATGCCGCCGACATCTTTCCAGAGCTCGTGCGGCGCGGCGTGAAGCCCGATATCGTGACCGATCAGACAAGTGCGCATGATCCCCTGCATGGCTATCTGCCTCAGGGCTGGACCGTCGCCGATTGGCGCGCGCGTCAAGAAAGCGATCCTAGAATGGTTGAACGTGCCGCGCGTGCCTCCATGCGGGTGCAGGTGCAGGCCATGGTCGATTTTTGGAACGCTGGTGTTCCGACCCTCGACTATGGCAACAACATTCGCCAAGTAGCGCTTGAGGAAGGGTTGGATACTGCCTTTGCCTTTCCCGGATTCGTACCCGCCTATATCCGACCGCTGTTTTGTCGTGGGATTGGGCCGTTTCGCTGGTGTGCCCTAAGCGGCGACCCCGAGGATATTTACAAAACCGACGCCAAGGTAAAGCAACTGATTGACGATCCACATTTGCACAACTGGCTCGACATGGCGCGCGAGAGGATTGCGTTTCAAGGTCTGCCAGCACGGATTTGCTGGGTAGGACTTGGCGTGCGACACAAACTTGGTCTCGCGTTCAATGAGATGGTGCGCAGCGGTGAGTTGAGCGCCCCGATTGTCATTGGCCGCGACCATCTCGATAGCGGCTCAGTGGCAAGCCCCAACCGCGAAACCGAAGCCATGAAGGATGGATCTGACGCCGTGAGCGACTGGCCGCTTCTCAACGCGCTGCTGAACTGCGCGTCAGGCGCCACTTGGGTGAGCTTTCACCATGGCGGCGGCGTGGGAATGGGATTCAGCCAGCATTCCGGCATGGTGATCTGCTGCGATGGATCCGAAGAGGCGGACCGGCGTCTTGCACGGGTGCTTTGGAATGATCCCGCGACTGGTGTAATGCGCCATGCCGATGCGGGATATGAGATTGCACTGGATTGCGCGAGGGAACACGGGTTAAATCTCCCGAGCATTTTAACCTGACCCATGATTGACGCATTGAGGATAACATGATGACTTTAGAGCGGTTTGTACTAGCACAGAACAAAATATGGCCGCTCCCACTCCAAGAGATCGCATGCGGCAAAAAGCGCCAGCATTGGGCGTGGTTCGTGTTGCCACAGGTCAAAGGGCTGGGTCGGTCCGAGTTTGCGAAATCCTTTGCAATCGACGATCTCGATCACGCGCGCGCCTACCTGGCGCATCCGGTCCTTGGTCCCCGTCTGATCGAAACCTGCGCGGCCATGTTGGCATTGCAAAACACCTCCGCAGAACGCGTCTTGGGCGGCATAGACGCACTCAAGCTACAATCCTGCGCCACCTTGTTTGCAGAGGCTGGAGGTCAGCAAATTTTCTCCGATGTTCTGGCGAAATTCTATGGTGGCATACGCTGCGAAACCACACGCGATTACCTTGCAGGACGGCGTGCATTGCCAACAGATGACGAGTACTTCACGCGCCCACCACAGCCCGACCTCCCGACTGGCGTGGCCTGAACCGTCAGCGTAGTCTCTGGATGGCGCTATATCCCATAGTTGGACCAGCCCAGTGGCGAGATTGTAATATCCTGCCACTTGAATCTACCAGATAGGAATTGACCACACTTCGATCCGATTGCCAGCACTCTGCTGTCATTCGAACCACGAATGCAGTGCCATTGGCACCCGCCAAGGTTTCTGTGTCACCGCGCGTGATCTTGCAATCTGATTTCAGGGTCACGATTTTGTTTTCCCCATCGAGATAGCGCTGCTGAATCTTTGCGACGCCGTTCTCCCGGCGGGTCACAACATCAAGCAACGGCTCAATCCGTGACGACATCAGATCATTCCCAAGCCCCCGCGTCGCAACCAACACACCATTGCGTGTCGTCGCACTGCGCCGATCTGAACTGCCATAAGAGGCCCACGTCTGGTGCGGCCCATTCTGCTCGATTGGGCGTAAAACAGCAGCCGCCTTACGATCCTCCAAGGCATAGAGCGCAACTGGGCCTGTGGTATTCGCCAAGGCTTTCATCGCAACCGACGAGACGAGCTGAGGGTCAGGGGCAACAGGTTTGACTCTTTGTTGATTGATCAAGCTCTTGGCGACCGAAAAAACGTTCTCCGAACTCCGCTGATTGGAGCACGCAGCCAGCACCATGAGACCTCCCAATAGGAAAACTTGGGGCAGCGATCGGCACATCATCTCCAGAACTTCCCCCAACTCGCGGCCGCGTCGCGTCTGTGCGATGTCCGAACTGTTTCATATAGACGCCCGCTGACATTCAAACGCTGACCACCATCGCGGGTTAGCGAGCGGATGACGGCCGTCGGCGCCTGCTGTGTCGGCTTGCCCAAGATCCAAGAGATTGGCGCAGTTATGCGAATGCCCTTGTCAAACGATCCTTCGCCGAAATCCTGAGCCGAAACATCAGTTTTCGTCGCGAACGCACCCACCTTCCAACCGTTGGCGAATTCGCGGTCGAGGCCTAGCGTTACACCCCAGTCCCCTGCCAGATAGCGCCCGGCATCAACCTGCGCGTGATATCCGCCACCGAAATCATAATAGACCGACGCATGCCCATTGAACTCGGGGATCGCGCCGCTGATCGTGTTCCGATCGCGCAAGCCAAAATCACCATCAAAATCACGTGGTCGGACATAGTTCAACTCAGCGCCTATTGCGATCCGGCTGTCTACTGGCCGCCACAGCACCTCTGTCGAGACCCCAGCATACATCTGCTCCAGATACCCCACAGTCCCCCGGGCGTAGACGTCCGGAGCAAGGCGCTGATACTTGCTCAGGGTCAGCCAGTCGAGACGAGGCGCATCCGATTTTGCATAAAGCGCCGCATCGGAGCGCACCCGCGGTATGCGCGAATTGCTGACTCGGTTCGATTTATCAAGGTTGCCAAAGAGTTTGACGGATGTCGCCGCACGCGCCACCCATCCTCGCCCAAATTCCACCTGACCTTGAAACCGAAGCGCAACATCGATCCGCGCCGGATTATCAGGATCAAACAAGCTGATCCGCGTAAAGGGATTGATCCCCCAACCGTAACGCGGAAACTTGCCCGGCAAAGGTTCGGGCAGATTTCCAAATCGCAGACTGTCGCTGAAAGTTGCCGCCGCCAGAGCGTCATCAGCGGCCGTATGTTCCAGCCGCTCAATATCACTGCGTGCGAAACTGACCGTGCTGGCGGGAATTCCCTTTACGTAGAGGGTGATATGAAAGTCCTCGACAGAGGCGGGCAAAACCCGTGTCATCACGCGGGCTGTTCGGCCAAGTGCCTGCGAGGTCTGGTCATAGGTTTCGTTCTGAATTCCAACATAGGCGGCGCGATCTTCTAGCCGCAACCTGATCAGGTCAATTTGATCCTGTGCAAGGGTCTCATCAAGCGCCTTGCTGACTTGCGCCCGCGCGGCTGGCACAGTGGCCCAACCAAGGTCACGCGCCGCGTCCGGATCACGAACCGCAACAGGCAATGGTGCAGGTTCCAACCCGCCAGGAATTGGCATTCGGCGCGGGTTGATCGCTATGGAAAGGTTCACACCAATTTCCTCACCGTGCAGGACAAAGGCCCGCATGGTGGCATCTTGGCCCAGCTTGTAGGTCAATCCAAAATTGATCGGTGTGCTTTGATCAAAGATGCCCGCCGTCTTCTCCGTGTCGTAGTTATCGGATGAATACTCGACAGCAAAAGCCAGCTTTTCGCTGATATCGTAGCTGAATCCACCGAAGAAGCCGATGTCCCCCTTGAACCAGTTTGAGATGCTCACATCGCCACCGGTTCCGACACCGGCAAAGTTAAAGGGCGTGCGGGTTCCGAACCCACCAATTGAATTGCTCGAGCCAAACCGCCCCCAACCCAAGCCCGCAGTTACACGCAAACGGTCTCGATAGGATTTCGTGGCAACCAGGTACTCGCCTCCGAGAACCCCCGTCCCTAGAAAGTCCTGAAGTCCGATCGCGATTGCCGGTGAATAGTCGGTTTCCTTGAACAGTCGGAACCGCAAATCAAAACTACGGTCATAGAAGGTGCTGAACTGTGGCGTAAGATCCCGCGTGCCCGAGTAGCGAAAGCTGCCTGTGATCCAAGGTGCAATCTGAAAGCTGAGCGTGGTCTTACTGAAGCCATCGAAATAGGCAACTGTCGTGGATAGCTGCGCATCCGGGGCCATTTCCGCCGTCGGCATATCCCAAAGACCACCGGGTGTTCCGTAATTGTTTGTCACGGTTGTTGTCAGATCATTCGCCGACGCACTCGAAGCAGCGACCAAAACCACCGTCGCGCCGAACATGTTCCGCAATCTGCCTGTCATCGACTGTTCACCTGCTCCGAGCGCCTTCACTTTTCTCTTGGGGGACAATAACCGTCACAGTGCAACTCAGCAATGTGCGTTTATAAATCAATCGGCTTTGACCCACAAAAGCGCGAACATCGCACATTCAGATCAGAGTCGCGGCAATCGCCACGCCCAAAATACCGATCACAACGCCCAGACCTGACCAGAGCGCGCGCTCAGGCCAAACAGAGCGCTTAGGCGGCACCTGTGGCGCAGTTTGACGAATAAGAGCCGCCTCTACCAGCCCCGGCAACCTCGGGCCGTAGCGTGACAAAACCATCGCTGTCCGCCCCAAATCCCTGAGAGCGGCCCGCGGACCAATGGTCTGTTTTATATAATCTTCGACCACTGGCTTGGCGACCTGCCATATATTGATCTGAGGGTTGAGGCTACGCGCCACCCCCTCAACCACAACCATGGTCCGCTGAAGCAGAATCAGTTCAGTGCGCGTTTCCATGCCGAAACGCTCGGTCACTTCGAAGAGATAGCTCAGCAGGCTCCCCATCGAAATCTTGCTCGCATCCATGCCGAAGATCGGCTCGCCAACTGCCCGCAATGCACGCGCAAAGGCATCGACATCGCGATCTGCAGGTACATAGCCTGCCTCGAAATGTACTTCGGCTACACGTCGATAATCCCGCTTTATGAATCCGTAGAGGATTTCCGCATAAACCCGACGGGTATATTCATCAATATGCCCCATGATACCGAAATCATAGGCGATGACATTGCCATTGGCGGCCACCTTGAGATTTCCCTGATGCATGTCGGCATGGAAATAGCCATCCCGCAAAGCATGGTTGAGAAATAGTTGTAGCACCCGCTCACCCAGTTCAGAACGGTCGTGTCCGGCAGCATCCAGAGCGGCGTTGTCCCCCAACGGCAGCCCATCCGCCCAAGCCATGGTCATCACGCGCCGCGACGACAGGTTCCATTGCACGGTGGGAAGTTGAAATCCCGCATCCTGCGCCGTATTCGCCGCGAACTCAGAGGCCGAAGCCGCCTCAAGTCGCAAATCCAACTCGCCCGTCACCACACCTTCGAAATGGGCAATCACATCCGTGGGGCGAAGTCGGCGCGCACCCGGGGCCAGCAATTCGATCATCCGCGCGGCGAAATAGAACGCGTCTATATCGCGCCGGAAAGCCCGCTCAATCCCGGGGCGCAGGACCTTGACCGCCACTGCTTCGCCGCTATCCCGCAGCCGCGCCTTGTGGACCTGCGCAATAGAAGCCGCAGCAACCGGTGGGCTGAAATCGTCAAACATATCTTCAACCGGCCGCCCGAGTTCGTAAGCGATGCTGCCCTTTGCAAGCTCAACCGAAAACGGCGGCAGCTTGTCCTGCAGCACGCGCAACTCGCCAGCCAGCTTGTCACCAACAAGATCGGGCCGCGTGCTCAGAATCTGCCCGAACTTGATATAAGCAGGCCCAAGGGCGGTCAGCGCCCGAGGTGCAGGTGGCGTCGAGGGGTCTCCCTTGTAGCCCAACCATTGAAACGGCCAGGCCAGAAACCGCATCGTCCCACGCACCATCGGCGGAGCCTCGAATGCATCCATGATCAGACCCATGGCACCCGTACGTTCCAGCGTCGCACCCGTACGGATCAGCCGCAGAATATTGTGCGGTCCGCGCATCTCAGATCTTCCAACCGGAGTGCAAGCAGGCAATTCCGAGACTCAAATTGCGGTACTTTGCATTCTCGAATCCTGCCGCCCGCACCATCTGCAGAAATGTCGCTTGGTCAGGAAACTGTCGGATAGATTCCACCAGATACTGATAGCTGTCGCGATCATCCGCGATCATCTGCCCCAAACGCGGGATGATGTTGAAGCTATAAAGGTCATAGACCTTTTGCATCAACTCGTTGGGGATCTGACTGAATTCCAACACCATCAACCGCCCGCCGGGCTTGAGCACGCGAAACGCCTCGTTCAGCGCCTCTTGCGGGCGGGTCACGTTGCGGATGCCAAAACTGATCGTGTAGACATCAAAGCTGTTGTTCTCAAACGGCAGCGCCATCGCGTCGCCCACCACCCAATCGAGGCTCTCAGCCATCTGCTCTGCCTCGGCACGCTTGCGCCCCTCAATGAGCATCGGCTCGGTCAAGTCCAACACTGTCGCGTGCGCCTGCCCTGCCCGCTTGAGAAAGCGAAAGGAAATATCCCCCGTTCCCCCCGCGACATCGAGCAGACGTTGACCCGAGCGTGGTGCCAGCCAATCCATCATCGCATCTTTCCATACGCGATGGATGCCAAGCGACATTGCGTCGTTCATCACGTCATACTTGCTGGCAACACTGCCAAAAACGCCGCGCACGCGCCCGGCCTTCTCTGACTCGGGGATGTCTTGAAACCCGAAATGCGTGGTTTTTTCGATCATGGGCCTTGCCGCTCTTGTGTCTCGCCTTTCTTATAGGGCTATGACAGGGGGTTACAATGCGCCCCTTGTGCCCATCGAGGTCCGATATGCCCGAATTACCCGAGGTTGAGACAGTCCGCCGCGGCCTTGCCCCGATCATGGAGGGACAGGTGATCGCCCGCGCCACCGTGAACCGCCCCGACCTGCGCTGGCCCTTTCCACCCGAAATGTCGGCACGCCTGACGGGTCAGCGCGTGCTGGCGCTGCGGCGGCGATCAAAATACCTTCTTGCAGACCTTGCTTCGGGTGAGACATTGCTCATTCACTTGGGCATGTCAGGTCGGATGCTGATATCGGGTGATCCCCTCGGCCAGTTTGTTCACGCGCATCCAGCCCCTGAAAAGCACGACCATGTTGTGCTTGATATGGCGGGCGGCGCGCGGATCACGTTCAATGACCCGCGCCGGTTTGGGGCAATGGACCTGATGCCCACGATCACGGCAGAATCGCATCCACTTTTAGCTCGGATCGGTCCAGAACCGCTGGGCAACGACTTTAACGAACTCTATCTGACCGCCGCACTCAAGGGTCGCAATACCCCGATCAAATCCGCGCTTTTGGATCAGCGAATCGTCGCAGGCTTGGGTAACATCTATGTTTGTGAAACTCTCTATCGCGCAGGCATTTCGCCCCTGACACGCGCCGGGACGCTCTCGGCCAAACGCGCCGCATCTCTGGTGCCAATCATCCGAGACGTTCTCCGGGACGCCATTACCGCGGGCGGCTCTTCGCTGAGGGATTTCCGGCAAACCGATGGCGAACTAGGCTATTTTCAACATAGTTTTGACGTCTATGGGCGTGAGGGCGACCTATGCCGCAACTCGGGATGCACCGGCCTGATCACGCGCGTCATTCAGGCAGGCCGATCCAGCTTCTATTGCCCGAAGTGTCAAAGATAGGTTGAACGCGCAGCCAACAGTGGTAATGAATCACCCCTGATGCAAACAAATGAAAGCTGATTTCATGGCCTATGAGACGATCATCGTCGAAATAGAAGACCACGTCGCCCTCATCAAGCTCAACCGCCCCGATGCGCTCAACGCGCTCAATGCGCAGTTGATGTCGGAACTCGCAGAGGCATTGGGCGAAGCGCAACAGAATGAAAAGGTGCGCTGCATCGTCCTGACCGGCTCGGAAAAAGCCTTTGCCGCCGGGGCCGACATCAAGATGATGAGCGAAAAGAGTTTTGTCGATGTCTTCACAGAAGATCTCTTTACCGCTGACAGCGCCGCCATCTGCCGGGTGCGCAAACCGATTATCGCCGCCGTGTCGGGCTATGCGCTTGGTGGAGGCTGTGAACTGGCAATGATGTGTGACTTCATCATCTGCTCTGATACCGCCAAATTCGGCCAGCCCGAAATCAATCTTGGCGTGATCGCGGGCCTTGGAGGCACGCAGCGACTGACACGGCTGGTGGGCAAATCCAAGGCGATGGACATGAATCTCACAGGCCGCTTCATGGATGCCGAAGAGGCAGAGCGTTCTGGGCTGGTCAGCCGGGTCGTGCCCGTCAAAAAGCTGATGGAAGAAGCGTTAAGCGCCGCTCAGAAGATTGCGGAGAAATCCCAGATTTCGGTGATGGCAGCGAAAGAGTCGGTCAATCGCTCCTATGAGACCACGCTGCGCGAGGGACTGCTCTTTGAGCGCCGCGTGTTCCACTCGCTCTTTGCCACCGAAGATCAGAAAGAAGGCATGGCCGCCTTTGCCGAAAAACGCGAGGCACAGTTCCGCGACAAGTGACGCCGTTTGGCGCGCGCAATGCGCGCCCGGGTTTGACACACGCAACACCCGGGCGCGACTTGTCCTTGGGCGGTCATCAGCTCTCCAGCCTGTACTGCAGCACAAGCATCGCATGTCAGGGTTAACAAAGCCTTGCGCTTTTTCTTGGCAGAAATACTCAAATCCGACGCTGGTTGAGTAGACAAACGCCTCAGATCAGCCCTTCTGCCGCAAAGAGCGCCTTGACGTCCGCCTCGGGCCGCGCGCCGTAATGGCCGATCACCTCGGCGGCGGCGATGCAGCCCATACGCCCGGCCACAGCCAAGGACTGGCCGGTCGCCAGGCCGTAGAGCAGGCCCGCGGCAAACTGATCGCCCGCGCCGGTCGTATCAACCGGGGTCACGCGGTGCACCGGCACGGTGACGGTCTCATCGCCTTGCACAAGCACGACATCATGGCCCGATCGGGTGCAGACAATCAGCCCGCTCTCAGATGCCGCCTGTTCCAGCGCCGCCCCCAGATCCTCGGTCTCATAGAGCGCGCACCATTCGTGCTCGTTGCCGATCACGTAATCCAACTCGCGCAAGAGACCCCGGAAATCGTCGCGGTGGCGATTGACGCAGAACGGGTCAGAGAGGGTGATCCCGGCCTTGCCGCCGCCTGCCCGTGCGGCCCGCGCCGCCGCTTGAAACGCCGCCTTGCCCTTGGGCTTGTCAAAGAGATAGCCCTCAAGGAACAAAAGCTCTGCCTGCCCGGCCGCCGCCTCGGGCACATCCGCATCGTCGAGTTCGGTCGAGATACCCAAATAGGTGTTCATCGACCGCTCGCCGTCGGGCGACACAAAGATCATCGAGCGTGAAGTGGGCAGCGCGCCATTGCTCCGCGGCGGGTTGACGAAATCGGTGCCGACCTCGGCCATGGCCGCCGCATAGTAGCGCCCCAGCTCGTCATCACTGACCCGTCCGATAAACCCGGTCGAGAGGCCAAGCGCGCCCAGTCCCGCGATGGTATTGGCGACCGAACCCCCCGGCATCTGCCGCCGGTCGGCCATGTTTTCATAAAGAAACTCGGCGCGCTCGGTCTCGATCAATTGCATCACGCCCTTGTCGATGCCCAAGCGCTCCAGAAAGGTGTCATCGCATTGGCTGATCACGTCCACCACGGCATTGCCGATGCCGACGGCCTGATATTTGGTCATAGGGTCTTGTCCTCGAATAAGCAGAGATCACGAATAAGGCAGGTGCCGCAGGCGGGTTTGCGTGCCTTGCAGGTATAGCGCCCATGCAGGATGAGCCAATGATGCGCGTGGCGCTGAAAACCCACCGGCACGTTGTCTTCGATGGCGCGTTCGACGGCGACCACATCGCGACCCGGACAGATGCCGCTGCGGTTGCCTACGCGGAAAATATGCGTATCAACGGCCTGCGCCGGATAGTGCCACCACATGTTGAGCACCACATTGGCCGTTTTGCGCCCGACGCCCGGCAACGATTGTAGCGCGGCGCGGGAATTGGGTACGCAGCCGCCATAGTCCTCAACAAGGATACGGCTGAGTTTCATCACATGCTTGGCCTTATTGCGATAAAGACCAATGGTCTTGATATGCTGGATCAGCCCCTCTTCGCCCAAATCCAGCATCTTTTGGGGCGTGTCGGCGATCTTGAAGAGATCCCGCGTGGCGCGGTTCACCCCCACATCCGTCGCCTGCGCCGACAACGCCACAGCCACGACGAGGGTATAAGCATTGACATGGTCCAACTCACCCATAGGCTCAGGCTCTGCGGCCTGAAACCGGGTAAATATTTCGCACATCGCGTGGTAATCGAGTTGGCCTGCCATGGCTGCTCTATGCCGGGAAAAATACGGATGCGCAACATTCGGGTCGCATGCTCAGGACCACCGCTTTATCTTGAGGGTGAAACGACAGGAACACCAACATGACCGCTCATTCCGAACCCAGCTATCATTATCACGTCATGCGACGCGCCATCGCGTTGATTGATAGCGGCGGGGAGACGCTGACGCTGGAAGAATTGTCACGGGAAATGGGCATGAGTGCGGCCCATTTTCAAAGACTTTTCTCACAGTGGGTCGGCGTTTCTCCAAAACGCTATCAACAGTATCTGATGCTTGGCCATGCCAAGGAAATGCTGGCACAGCGCTTTACCACACTTGAAGCGGCTGATGCAGCAGGGCTTTCGGGGTCGGGGCGGCTGCACGATCTGTTCTTGCGGTGGGAAGCGATGAGCCCCGGTGAGTTCGCCCGTCAGGGCTCCGGGGTGACGATCAATTTCGGCTGGTTCGACAGCCCATTTGGCGAAGCCCTCGCTATGGGCACCGAGCGTGGACTCTGCGGTCTGGCCTTTGTCGGGGAATTCGGTCGGACGGTCACAATGAGCGATATGCAGTCTCGCTGGCCGAATGCAATCTACAACGAAGCCCCTGACCGGATCGCAGCGTGGGTTCACGCAGCTTTTGGGGGCAAGGGAGAGGCCGCGTTGCACATGATCGGCGCGCCCTTTCAGATCAAGGTGTGGGAGGCCCTTCTTCAAATACCATCAGGCCATGTAACCACCTATTCAGAAATCGCATCTGCCGTCGGCCATCCGCGTGCGGTACGTGCTGTGGGGACTGCGGTGGGACGCAACCCTGTCAGCTTTCTCATCCCGTGCCACCGTGCGTTGCGCAAATCCGGCGCACTTGGCGGCTATCATTGGGGCTTGCCGGTCAAACGCGCCATTCTCGCATGGGAGAGTGCCAGAGCCGACGTGTAGGCGGAAATCTGCGCGACTTCCCGCCCGTTTTCCCCTCGTTTGATCTTGGGTGAGCTCATGTTATTGCATATCATCGCCCAACACCCGAAACCTAGGGCCAGTGTAATCAAAGAGGCGAACATCCAATGATCCGAGCGAAAAAATCCCTTCTGCTGCTCTCAGGCGCATCCCTTTTTCTGGCTGCGGCTTGCACCGAACCAGGCTATGTCACCGGTAACAATACCAACCAAAAGACGAAGCAGGGAGCCATCCTTGGTGGTATCATTGGTGCTGGCACAGGTGCGATTGTCAGCGACGACAAAGGAAAAGGCGCGCTGATCGGTGGTATTCTTGGCGCAGCAGGCGGTGCCACTATCGGCAACGCACTCGACCGCCAAGAGGCGGAACTGCGCCAACAACTCGACAATGACGTCCAGATCGTCAACACAGGGGATCGCCTAATCCTCACAATGCCACAGGATATCCTGTTCCCGGTCGATAGCTTTACCGTGGCATCCGTCCTGAGAGATGACCTCCTCAAAGTGGCTCAAAGCCTCCAAGCCTATCCCGATACGACAGTGCAGGTCGTGGGCCACACCGACAGCGACGGTGCCGCCAGCTATAACCAGAGCCTGTCAGAGCGTCGCGCCAACGCCGTTGCGGATGTCCTGGCGAGCGGGGGCGTGTCCTATGGCCGGCTCCGGGCATTCGGTCGAGGCGAAGATCAACCGGTCGCCTCGAATCTGACGCCCCAAGGCAAGGCGCAGAATCGCCGGGTCGAGATCGTTATTCTGCCGAATGCCTAAAGGTAAGTGAGATCGAAGAATGTGACTGATCGCCCTCTGGTCAGTCACATTCTGCGTTACTGAGCCTGAATGCTCTGAAGATAGGCCATAAGAGCAGCCAACGGTCGTGGCGTCGGAGTGAAAACACCATCCCCCACATCCACGGGTACGGTATCGCCTTCCAGTAAGAGACCGAACTCGGGCATCTCCTGTCCCGGAAGACCTGTGCGGTCATAGCCATCAATCACCGACAAAACACGCGCACGCGGAAAGACACCGGCCTTGGAGAGCTGTGTCAGGTCCGCAGGACGCGGCGACAGATCGGTCGCCCAAGGACCATCGCCCTTGCCTGATGCCCCATGGCATTGTGCGCAATTGGCATTGTAAATTACCGCGCCTTCGCTGGCATCCGGCATCGAAATCGTCTGGGCGCAGGCCGCCACAGCCAATGCGATCAGAACTGTCATTGTACGCATCGCTCGCCCCTTTGTTTTTCGGCAAGGGTAGCAAGCGCATCCCACCCGCGCAACGATCCTGATTACGACAACTCGCCCGCAAGCCCCTTGTCGATGAGCGTCACAGTCTCGGCCACGCCATAGAGGGCAATGAACCCCCCAAACCGTGGCCCCTGAGACGCGCCGAGCAGCACTTCGTAGAGCGCCTTGAACCAGTCGCGCAGCGGATCGAACCGATCACGTCCGACCGAATAGACGATGGATTGAAGTGCCTCATCCTCAGCTGGGCCATCATAGGCGGCGAGGTGGTTGCGCAGATCCATCAGCGCCTCACGCTCCAGATCCGTGGGCGCGCGGTAGGTCTTGGCCGGTGCGACGAAATCCTCGTAATACTTGACCGCATACCCCGCCGCTGCGTCGAGATCAGGATGTGTCTGTGCCGTTGCGTCAGGCGCATAGCGACGGATAAAGCCCCAGAGAGTTTCCTTGTCCCGCGCGGCCGAAACCGAGGCGAGGTTGAGAAGCATCGAGAATGGCACGACCATCCGGCTTTCTGGCACAGCCCCGCCGTGGATATGCCAAACTGGGTTAGCCAGCTGCTGGTCCAGCGTCTGATCCGCATAAGCGCGCAATTGCTGGTGATATTCATCGACGGCCTTGGGGATCACGTCAAAATGCATCCGCTTGGCGGTCTTGGGCTTTTGAAACATGAAATAGGACAGACTCTCGGTCGCGGCATAGGTCAGCCATTGGTCGATCGAGACACCATTTCCGGAAGACTTGGAAATCTTCTGCCCGCCTTCATCCAGAAACAGTTCATACGTGAAATGTTCTGGCGCAGGCGCGCCGAGCGCCCGACAGATGCCGTCGTAGATCGGCGTATTGGTCGAATGGTCCTTGCCATACATCTCAAAATCGACGCCAAGGGCGGCCCATCGGGCACCAAAATCAGGTTTCCATTGTAGCTTGACGTGGCCACCTGTCACCGGCAGCTTCCATTCACGGCCTGTCTCATCATCAAAGGTGATGGTGCCGTCTTTGGCATTCACCTCCTTCATCGGAACATAGAGGACGCGACCAGTTTCCGGATGGATCGGCAAAAAGATCGAATAGGTCTGCTGTCGTTCTTCTCGCAACGACTTGAGCATGATTTTCATGATGTCGTCATAGCGTTCTGCCGCGCGCAGCAGGACTTCGTCGAACTGACCAGAGCGATAGAAATCCGTCGCTGAGTAAAATTCATACTCAAAGCCGAACGTATCGAGGAACCGCCGCAGCATCGCATTGTTGTGATGACCAAAGCTTTCATGCGTGCCAAAGGGGTCCGGGACGCTCGTCAACGGCTTGTGCAGGTGCTCCAAGAGCATCTCGCGGTTCGGCACGTTCCCCGGCACCTTGCGCATCCCGTCAAGATCGTCGGAAAAGCAGATCAAACGCGTAGGAATATCGCTGATCACCTCAAACGCGCGCCGGATCATCGTGGTGCGCAGGACCTCTCCAAAGGTTCCAATATGCGGCAGGCCAGACGGCCCGTAACCCGTCTCAAACAGCACATAGCCCTTTTCCGGCGGGGCCTTTTCATAGCGTTTGAGCACGCGGCGCGCCTCTTCAAAAGGCCAGGCTTTCGAATTCATAGCGGCATCGCGCAGATCGGACATTGGTCACTCTCCAGTTTCCCTTGGCCGAAACACCGGCAAGGCATCGCCGCTACCTATTGCCGGGGGACCGAACAGTCAATATTCTGCGCCGCAACATAGCCCCGTGCGAAAGGCCCGCAGATGTCTGATCCGATCCCACATCCCCTCACACCGCAAGATTGCCTTGTGGCGGTGATGATCGCCGTTTCGGCCTCGGATGAGGATATGCGCACCGCAGAACTCATCAAGATCGAGAGCACGGTGAACAACCTGCCGATCTTTGCCGATTACGACCTCGACCGGCTCCGAGTGATGTCGCAGACCGTGCTCGATCTCTTCACGGTCGAAGAGGGGCTCGATGCGCTCTTTGGGCTTGTGCGAGCAAACCTTCCCGAGCGGCTGTTCGAAACCGCCTATGCGCTCGCCTGCGATGTGGCCGCCGCAGATGGGACACTCAATGAGCGCGAGTTGCGCCTGCTCGAAGAAATCCGCTACGAGCTCGACATCGACCGCCTCCATGCTGCGGCCATCGAGCGGGGCGCGCGGGCGCGGCACATGACAGCCTAAGCGCCTTCACCGCGACGAAGCCCGCACAACCGGCGTTCCAGCCCGCCTCAGGATGACACCGAGGCGGGCAAAACTGTTCTTGACCGAAACCGCCTCTTTATCTGCGAGAAATCCGTCTAGGTCTGGCCAGATTCGAATCGCCTGATCCAATTCCGGATCGCTTCCCTCGGCATAGAGCCCGGCCCTGATCATGGTCTCAGAGCGGGAATAGCTGCTCAGTAGCGCGCGCGCGCGCGCGATCAACGCATTCTCCTCGTCACTTGCAGCACGCGGCAGGCTCCGCGACACGGAGCGCAATAGATCAATCGCAGGATATCGCCCCCGCTCGGCGATCTGACGATCCAGGATCACGTGCCCATCCAGCACTCCGCGCAGAATATCGGCAATCGGCTCGTCCATGTCAGACCCCGCCACCAGCACCGTCAAGAGAGCGGTGATATCACCCATGCTTTCGGCACCTGGCCCCGCCCGTTCACAGAGCGACATGATCAGATGTGATGTCGATGATGGAAACCCACGCAGGGCAGGCATTTCACCAGCCGCTGTCGCGACCTCTCGATGCGCTTCGGCAAACCGAGTAATCGAATCGGCAAGAAACAAAACCTGCTTCCCCTCGTCACGAAAGAACTCCGCGACCGCCATCGCGGTCCAGGCGCAGCGTCGGCGAATGAGGGGTGACCGGTCAGATGTCGCGGCCACGATCACAGAACGCCGCATTCCCTCCGGCCCCAGCACAGTCTCGACGAACTCCCGCAGCTCACGCCCGCGTTCTCCAATCAATGCGATCACGACGACATCAGCCTGCATGTGACGCGCCAAATGTCCCAGAAGCATGGATTTTCCCACCCCTGATCCGGCAAATAATCCAACGCGCTGCCCCCGAACGATTGGTAGCACGGTATTGAACGCCACCATTCCGGTTTCCAGCCGCGCGCCAAGCGTGCGTCGTCGCGTAGGGGCTGGCGGGTCAGCGCGCAACGCTCGGATATTTGCCCCACGCAACAGCGGTCGCCCATCAAGTGGCTGCCCGAACGGATCGATGATCCGGCCCAACCACGAGTGTGACGGTGCGACGGAATTCTCTTGGCCCAAGATCACCCGATCCCCGAGCGCCACACCATCCGGACTGGTATCAGGTAACACAACGAGGGACGCGGCCTCTAGCCGGATCACCTCTCCGTGCAATTCCCCGTCAGATCGGCGTTGGACCACGACCCGATCCCCGAGCCGGGCCTCGGAAGACAAACCACTGATCTGCAAAGCATTTCCTTGCACCGCAGAGACCCGCCCCATCATCCGTATCGGCCGAAGCGCCGATATTTCTGCCCGGAGGCCTGCCATGTCCTGTCTGATCATCGAACGCTCCAATCATGTCCTGAAAACAATTTCTAAAGGAATCAGGGTTAAGCCTTGGTTGAAGCCAATCGAGGGAGAAGCCCCGATGTTTGAAAAACTTGAGATCTTTCGCATGGCCCATGCCATGGCCCGCCATGCCGGAGCGCGTCAGGCTGTCGTGTCACAGAACATGGCCAATGCCGATACTCCGCATTACGCCGCACGAGATATCGTCGCCTTCGCGGAGTCCTATGAGACGGACAAGCCGACCCATGTTTCCCGTGCTACCCGCAACGGACATCTTCTTGGACAAGATCATCGTCTCGGATTTGACGTGGTTGAAGACCCAACCGCGATCAAAGACCCCAATGGCAACTCTGTCTCTCTTGAAACTGAGATGTTGCGGGCGGTCGATGTCAAACGTCAACACGACCGCGCACTTGCGATCTACAAGTCTTCGCTCACCGTGCTGCGCACGGCGATCGGGCGGCGATAGGAGCGCAGGATGAGCGATTTCTCCAACGCCCTCTCAGTTTCTGCCAGTGGCCTCAAGGCTCAGGCACAGCGACTGGTTCATGTGTCTGAAAACATCGCCAACGCCGACACCCCCGGATACCGCCGAAAGACCGTTTCCTTCGAGACGGCCTTTGCAGGATCGGAGGGTACTGGTGCCGTAGAGGTGAGCCGCGTCAACCTCGACAGGCAGGAGCCTCAGAAAATCTATGATCCCAGTCATCCGCTCGCGGATGAAACCGGCCATTATCAAGGGTCGACCGTCGATTTGATGATCGAAATTGCCGACGCGCGCGAGGCGCAGCGCAGCTACGAGGCCAATCTCAAGATGTTCGATCAAGTCCGGCAAATGTCTGCCGGGCTGATGGACCTATTACGCCGTTAAAGGAGAGCCAGAATGGATATCACAGCACTGACTGCCGCCCAAAAGTACACTGCCACACGCACCGCGACAGAACCGGCACTTGGACAGGGAACCGGAGGAGCGGCATTTCAGAACATCGCCAAGGACTTTGCCGCAACGCTCAAAGAGGGCGAGGAAGTCGCCAAGTCAGCCATGATCGGCAAAGCCGATCCCCATAGTCTCGTGCAGGCACTGGCACAAACAGAACTGGCGGTCGAGGCTGTGATCACGGTGCGTGATCGAGTGGTGGAAGCATATCAGGAAATCCTACGGATGCCGGTGTGATCCCATGCTCAACGAGGTTCTGTTCTTTGACACATTGCGCGAGGCGCTTTGGATTTCAGTGATCATATCCTTTCCGATCCTGACCGTTGCACTTCTGGCGGGCCTCGTTGTCGGGCTCTTTCAGGCCCTCACCTCGATTCAGGAACTGACGCTGACCTTTGTCCCCAAACTCGGGGCCATCATCGTCGTGTTCTGGGTCACCATGGGGTTCATGACACAAACGCTGGTGAGGTTCTTTCAGGACCGGCTGATCCCGATCATTACAGGAGGCTGAGTTGGAAACTGCAGGCTATACGACCCTCACCCGGCAATCGGGCCTGTTGCGCGAATTGCAGGTGGTCGCCAACAACATCGCCAATGCTGCGACCACCGGCTACCGTCAGGAGGGGCTGATTTTTTCCGAGTTCGTCAAGCGTTCCGAGGGTGGCCCGTCTCTCTCGATGGCGCAGGGCAATGTGCGGATGACCTCGACAGTGCAAGGGCCGTTGACGCCGACCGGCGGCACGCTTGATCTGGCCATTAAGGGCGAGGGATTCTTTCTGATTGAAACGCCTTCGGGCGAACGCCTCACACGCGCGGGAGCTTTCACGCTTTCTGCGCAGGGTGATCTTGTGACGCCGGACGGGTTCCGCGTTCTGGATGCGGGCGGCGCGCCAGTCTTTGTACCACCAGACGCCAAGAGCATTGGTCTCTCGCCGGATGGCACGCTCAGCGATAATGGCCGCCCCCTGGCCCAGATTGGCCTCGTGCGCCCGATCGACAGCTTGGACATGATCCGCGAGGACGGTGTCTTGTTCCGCACCAACGGCGGTTTTGAGCCGGTCGAAGACGGACGCGTGCTCCAAGGCTTTCTCGAAGGTGCCAATGTCGATCCAATCGGCCAGATCGCCCGCATGATCGAGGTCCAGCGCGCCTATGAGATGGGCCAGAGCTTTCTTGATTCTGAAAACGAGCGGGTGATGACCGCGCTCGACTCCCTTGTCCGTTAACCAAGGAACGCATCATGCATATCCTCAAGATCGCCGCAACCGGCATGGCCGCCCAGCAGATGCGGGTCGAGACCATCTCTAACAACCTCGCCAATATGTCCACCACCGGCTACAATGCACGACGGGCCGAATTCTCTGATCTGCATTATCAGCAACTGGCCCGCGCGGGCACCATAAATGCCACCGATGGCACGGTCCTGCCCACCGGTGTGCAGCTTGGGCTTGGCGTACGTCCTGCGGCGATTTCCGTACAACTTGCTCAGGGATCACTCTCGCAGACCAACGGCGATCTGGACGTGGCGATCGAAGGCAATGGCTATCTAGAGGTCACTTTGCCCTCTGGCCAGGCCGCATATACCCGTGACGGCGCGCTCAAACGCTCAGCTGACGGGATTATCGTCAACTCCGAGGGTTTTCCTGTCGCGCCTGAAATCACCATCCCAGAGGATGCCCGCAGTATCACCATCAACGCCGAAGGCGAAGTATTCGCGTTCTTTCAAGACAATGCCGAGGCGCAACAACTTGGCCAATTGGATCTAGCCGGGTTCAGCAATCCCAAAGGGCTTGAGGCGATCGGCAGTAACCTCTTTGTCGAAACTGAGGCCTCTGGCCCTGCAAATGTCACCACCGCGGGACAAGACGGGCTTGGCACCCTGCGCCAAGGCTACCTCGAGGATAGCTCGGTCGATCCGGTGCGCGAGATTACCGAACTGATCGAGGCGCAGCGTGGTTACGAGTTGAACGCCAAGGTGATCACCGCTGCAGACCAGATGCTCAGCGCGACAACGCAGGTACGATGATGCGGTTTCTCACGTCTTTTCTGATGCTTATAATCGCCAACCCAGCTCTCGCCGATATGGTCGTGGCCACCCGCACGATCCGCGCTCAGGAGGTTCTTGGCCCCGCCGATCTTTTACTGAAACCAGGCGAAGGCATCTCCGATGTCACGCTGCACGATCTGATTGGTCAGGAAGTCCGTGTCGCTCTGTATCCCGGGCGTCAAATCCGGGCGGTGGACGTGGGACCGCCCACCGTCATCGAACGCAACCAGATCGTGCCACTGGTTTACGCACACAGTGGCCTGAGAATCGAGACGGAAGGCCGCTCTCTCTCGCGCGCAGGGGTCGGTGATTATGTCCGCGTGATGAACCTTGCGTCGCGCGCCACTGTCTCGGGCCGTGTCACTCAGACCGGTCACATCCTGGTCTCACGATAGGAGCGGCGATGCTTGACCTTAGATATCCAATTCTAATCGGATTGCTTTCGTTCCTTGCCGCCTGCGACCGTATGGATCACATAGGCAAGCCTCCCAGTTTCACTCCAACAATGAATTCCACCGAGCAGCTTGCAATGCTTAATCCCGGCTTGCCTCTCACGGCACCGCACGACACGCCGTTCCAACGCGCGTCACTCTGGAGTGGGGGCAAGCAATCCCTTTTGGGCGACAGGCGCGCGGCACAGCGCGGCGACATCATGACAGTCGTGATAGAGATCGACGAAGCGGCGGAAATCTCGAACTCTACATCGCGCTCCCGCGGAAGCACTGAGGACCTTGCAATCCCCGGTCTTTTTGGCCTCCCACAACGGATCAATCGGAGCTTGCCTGAAGGGGCCAGCCTTGAGTCTGCGGTCGACATAAGCTCTTCCAGCCAATCAGGCGGGGATGGGTCGGTCAGCCGGAGCGAAGAGTTGACCCTTAGGGTAGCAGCCACGGTGATGCAGGTCCTGCCAAACGGCGTATTGGAAATCCAAGGATCACAAGAGGTGCGGGTAAACTTCGAACTGCGCGAGTTGCTGGTCTCTGGCTTTGTCCGCCCCGAGGACATTTCACGGCAGAATGAGATCACCTATGACAAGATTGCCGCCGCGCGGATTTCTTACGGAGGGCGCGGTCAGATCACTGATGTGCAGCAACCCCGGATTGGCCAACAAGTTCTCGACGCCATTTTACCATTCTGACTCTTTCTCAAAGGAAACGAGACGATGAGTGCAAAATTGCTACCGATCCTCCTGCTTGCCATCGGAGTCGCGGCGGGCGCCGGGGCGGGAATTTTTCTCAAGCCAGATCCGGAGTCTCCGGGTACAGACACGTCGCATGCCCCAGACGCCGCACACCCGGACCACTCGGAGCAAGCGTCGCCTCAAGAAGACCCAACTGAAATTGTAAAACTGAACAACCAGTTCGTCATTCCTGTTGTCGACAAGAATATGATCAGCGCATTGGTGGTCATGTCCCTGAGCGTTGAAACTGGAGTGGGGCGAAGCGCGGAAGTCTATGATCGTGAACCGAAGCTGAGGGACGTATTCCTGCAGGCCCTGTTTGATCATGCAAACATGGGTGGATTTGACGGTGCGTTCACTCAGGCGAGGAATATGGACGTCCTGCGCTCTGCGCTTCTCGACGTAGCAACCGATGTTCTCGGCGATGCGGTCCTCGGCGTTTTGATTACGGAAATCGCACGGCAGGATGTCTAGCCCTGCGTGATCCCTGGCAGACGGTTTTGGTTAATCGCCAGCAGTTTCTTGCGCCCTTTTCAATCTGCCGAGTTCCTCAAGCAGATCGTGCTGTTGTTTCATAGATCGCTGGCCGTATGCTCGGTCCTGATCTTGCAAGAGCTCAGTCGCCGCCAAATACTTGCCATAGGCTCGGCGTAACAAATTACTCACCTGTCCTTTGCGTCCGAGCACTCGGGCCAGATCTGCGTGGAGGTTCGCCTTGCTGCGTCCAATCCAACCTTGCCATGTCAGGTCAGCGCCAATCTCACGATAGCCCTGCAGCCGACTGTCGGGCACGTCTCGGGCCGCAAACCGAACCTCTTCGATCTGTCTCAACTCTGCACGCAACCGCCGCTCGTCGGCCAAGAGAGCTTGCATTCTGGCAGCCTCGGAACGGTACATTGCTTCTGTCACGCAGACCAACTCAGAATAGCTATTAGACTTCATCCAAAGCTCCTTGCCTTGCGCCGCATGTCCTCGGCATATCGGATGGCGACAGCAACAGCGGCGTAATAGGTGGGATCAATTTCTTGGCCAATTTCAGTCGTGGCATGCAAAGCACGGGCTGTTGCGGGATCTTGCTGCACGGGGACGCCGCTCTCGTAGGCGAGATCGCGGATCGCGAGGGCTATATGATCCACACCCTTGGCCACACAGATCGGCGCCGCGCCCGGCGCACGGCTCCATTTCAGGGCTATTGCGTAATGGGTTGGATTGACAATCACCACATCGGACCCCGGCACCTCCGCCATCATCTGCCGAGAGGCGATGTCCATCCCGCGACGACGGTGCTGCTGCTTCACGGCGGGATCGCCGTAATTCTGCTTGAATTCATCGCGCAATTCCATGTGCGACATTCGTTGGCGGCGCAGGTGCTCGAAAAACTGCCACGTAAAATCTGCAGCGCCGACCGCCAGTGTGATCAGGAGAACGACCAGTAGAAACTCGATGATCAGTTGGCCAATCATAACCCCGATCATGGCAGGCTCGGCATGCAGCGCACCCACCATTTCTGACATGCGATAAGACAGAAACAGTCCCAACAGAATGCAATATAGCGACAGCTTTGCAATGCTCTTGCCAAACTCAAAAAGGCCTGAAGCGCCAAATTTGTTCTTGGCATTCTCGATCGGATTGATACGCGAAAGTTTGGGCTCCAACTTGGATGGGGCAATGACGAATGCGCGCTGCGCGATCACAGTCAATAGGGTCACAGCTGCGGGAAGAAGAAACAGCGCGGAAACGGCCAAGGCAACTTTTGTCAGAACCGTCCCCAAAGCAGCAGACGCGTGGCCCCCTTGAAACAGGAGATCAGCAAAGGCGTGTGGTTGACCAAGCAACACGGCGAGATTGGCGCCGGTCGTCTGAGATACCGGTCCTCCCAGCGCCAAAAGCGCAAGCAAGAGACCTCCGTATGAGCCAGCGGTGTTCAAATCAGCAGAGCGTGCGATCTCCCCCTTCTTGCGGGCCTCGTCCATCTTATTCTGGGACGCCTCATGCGGCTTCTCGCTCTCGTCCTCTTCGCCAGCCACGGCTACCCTCCGAACGGATTGGCGATAAAGCCGGCAAACGCCTGCGCCCACGCCATCAGCAGAGCCGGGGCGACCAACATCAGAACAAAGAGCGCAAGTGCTGTAATGGCAGGGGCCCCAACGAAAGCGACCATCATCTGCGGCATCGCCCGGTTAATCACGCCAAGCGTCAAGTTGTAGAGCACCGATACCAAGACAAATGGCGCAGCCAACATAAAACCTAGGGAAAAAGCATGCGCAATTTGCGAAACACCCCATTGCGTTATCGCTGAAACCTTGAAAACACCCTGAACTGGAAAAACTCGATAGCTTAGGATCATGAGCTCGGCCACCCGCACGTGCAGGTCCATGATCATCATCAAGGCAACCCCGCCTGTCGCAAGCAAATGTCCGATGGAAGGCATCGGCGTGAGACTCGCGTTACCCAGAATCTGCGACAAGGACGTCGACTGCGCAGCAATGGAGCCCGCCATCTGAAGCGCCATCAGAAAAAGGCGTAGGCCGATACCTATAATCAAACCCACCAGAGTCTCGGATAGAATTGTGAGCGCAGATGGTGCGTGAACATGATCTAGCAAATCAGGTGCAATGGCGGGCGCCGCAATCAGCGTAAAGGCGAAGACAAGGACCACTTTTATCCGCATTGGAACGGACTGCTCGCCAAAGCCCGGCAGAAGCCCGATGATTGGGGCCACGCGCAGAAACACAAGAGCATGAAGCCATAGCACCTCCTGAGCAATTCCAACGAATTGGGTCAGGTCAGTCATCTTCGTATCACCCCGATCAATGCGGGTTTCGCTCCAGTTCCGATCTCTTCAAAGGACAGCACTGGGACGTCAATATTCTTGGCCATCAGGATCGTGCGCAAGAATCTACGCCGCACTGTCGAGGTCACAATCGCGGGCGACACACCCTTGTCGCTGGCTTGCTGTAGCTGCTCAGCCGCTGCTGAGGTCAATGTGTTGAACATCTCAGGAGGCAAGGCCACATCCATTCGCCCCCGTTCGCCGTCGATCTGATATGTGGTAAACGTGTCTTCCCAGTCTGGAGCAAGCTGGATTAGGGGCAAGCTTCCATCTGCGCGTTGCAGGCCCGCGACAATCTGAAACCCGAGCCTTTGTCGCACATGCTCGCATATCAATTCGGTCTGGTTAACAATCTGACGACCCTCAGCAATCGCCTCGAGAATGAGTGGCAGATTTCTGATAGATACCTGCTCTTTCAGGAGCAGCCGGAGCACCGTGTGCAACAGATCTGGTGCGACCCGGTCTGGGATCATGTCTTCGAGAAGCTTCCGATTTGCCTCTGCGCGACCTCTGTCGGTGAGGGATACCATCTCATCAAGAAGGCGTCTCATGGCCTTCATAGTCAGCAGGCGGCTCAAGTTGCGTCGGATCACCTCGAGAAGATGAGTCGCAAGCACTTCTGGAGGCGCAATAAGAGTGACCCCGGAAAGCGCCGCACGATCTTGATCCGAGGCAGGAATCCATCTTGCAGGCGCTCCGTAGACCGGTTCCATGATAGCCTCGCCGAGTGGAAGACCCGGATGCTGCTCGGGATCTAGCGCCAAAAGTTGATTGTCCCGCAGAAAGGCACGGGCCTGTTCGACACCTTGAATTCGGATGACATAGCTTCCGGATGGCATCCCTGGGTCATCGGTCAGACGGATATCGGACAGGATCACACCATAGGTTGTCGCAATGAACCGTCGCATATTGGCAATTCTTGCTTCGAGCCCCACGCCGGGATCAAGAACCATGTTAACCAGATCTGGAGCAAACTCGACGTGTATATCATCAAGCTCGAGAATATCGCCCATCGATTTTTCCGGTACGATGATTGGATCGCGTTCCTGGTGATGAGGGGCACTCAGGCGAGCGCCGCTCCGATAGCTAACCGTCGCCACCGCCCCCAAGCCGATACTTCCAAGAATGAAGGGAACAAAGGGAAGGCCGGGAACAAGCGCAAAGAGCGCCATGAGCACTGCAACGGTTGCAAGAGCGGCAGGATGCCGTGCAAGTTGTTCTGCAATTGCAATATCTGTGGCCCCCTTGTTGCCACCACGCGCCAAGAGCAATGCCGTGGCGATCGATATGATGACCGCCGGGATTTGTGTGACGAGGCCATCGCCGATGGTCAGGATCGTGTAGGTCTCAAACGCCTGACCAATCGGCATGTCATGCATCGCAATACCAATGATGAGACCGACAAAAAGATTCAAAAGCGTAATCAGAAGACCAGCAACCGCGTCACCCTTGACGAATTTCGAGGCCCCATCAAGCGATCCGAAAAAGGTGGTTTCCTGCTGCTCCCGTTCACGCCGCTCCTTCGCCTCTTGGTGATTGATAGCACCAGCCGACATATCGCTGTCGATGGCGAGCTGCTTTCCGGGCATGGCATCAAGAGCAAAGCGCGCACCCACCTCTGCCATGCGTGCTGCGCCCTTTGTGATCACAAGAAAGTTAACAATCAGAAGAACAGCAAAGACGACAAGTCCAAGGAATACATTTCCGCCAATGATGAAATTGGCAAAGCCTTCGATCACTTCGCCTGCGGCAGAAGTCCCAGTATGGCCTTCGCCGATTATCAGTTTGGTTGACGAAACATTGAGCGCCAAGCGTAGCATCAACGAGGCCAACAGTATGGTTGGGAAAGCCGAAAAATCCAATGGACGATCAATAAAGAGCGTTACGGTAAAGATCAAAATCGCGAGAGCAAATGAGGCAGCAAGGCCAACATCCAGCATCCAAGCCGGTACAGGTAGGATCATCATCACAATGACCGCCATAAGGGCGATAGCCAAGAGAACCGTTGGCTGAAAGACCGCTTTAATGGAAAATGTTCCCATACCCTAGAAACTGATGAAAGCGATGCGGTCCAAGAACGTTCTCAGATCCTTGGTTTCAGGGATCGGAACCAGTGAGCCGTTCCGCGATTGTGACCCGGTCGTGTGTAGAAGGGGAAAACTGTTCTCGGAAACCGCAGGCTTTGGCTCTGGCGTCCAAGATATGACGTCTAAGTCCGGCACAGGGTTTGACATGTCGTGAAGATTGGCAAGAATGCGGTCAAACCGCTTTCGGTACTCCCCAGCGAATTCAGAATGTCGTGAATGATAGGCTCCTGCCGCCAAAGACCAATCGCCCATTTCCAGATGCAGATCCCAAAGGAATTGTGCGGCGTAGCGCGCATTTTCGACTGGGTCTAACATATGTTGGATGGACCGAAAGGCCGCCCCGTGCCATTTGTAGTTGATCTGAAAGCAGCCCACATCAAAGCTACGTGCCCCGCGAAGAATTTCTCTCTGAACATAGGCTTCGGCGGCGTCATTGCTGTCGAACCAAATGCCTCTGCCGTTCATGTTTACCGTCCAAGGCCACGGCGTCAGGCTACCATCGTCATTGCGACCGGTCTCTGCACGCGTGATTGCGCGCATCACGGCCAGAGGCACACCAGTTTCCGAAGCTGCAAGCTGCGCAGCCTTGTCACAATCATGCAAGACCGATGCCCTTGCAGATGGCAGTCCGAGCATGCCGAAGCCGCAGAGAACAGCTATTAGTCGTGCAGGGATCAAGGTCAGACCGCGTGTGGACATACTGTAGTGCCGCATCCACTGAATTAGGCCACCGAATGCAATCCAACCTCTTCGGAGAGTCTTGCTCATTCAAAAGAATCCCCTGATTGGCTGGGCGTGATGCCGTTGTTGCATACTTATTAGCCAATCAGTCTTGAGATTCGGTAACCAAGCGCCTGCATTTCAAGGAACGTCAATAAGATCCGTTTGCTTTAAGAGATCATTCAATGCCCCACGGATATCGGCACTTTGCTCAATTAATTGTTGATCGCGAGCAAGAATGCTCAGGTCAATATTGGGTGCCATGTCTGTCATTGCATGTGCTAATTTTTCTGTGACAGGGTCATCTGAATGCAAAAGCCGCGCCCAATCCTCTGCCAGCCAAGCGGTATGCTCTATCGTCGATGCATTTTCGGTCGCCTCAAGGTAACGCAAGGCAGAAACGTGATCCCCCAACATACTCTTGGCTCTGGCGCGTAACTGATTGGCCTCAGGATCGGACAGACCGAGAAGTTCAGCCTCTGCGCGATGCGGTTGCCCCTGCACCAGAGCTGCTTCAGCTTGCAAGATCCGATAACGAGGCACTGGGGAAATCGTCTTGGCAGCACTCAGAAGCTCCAATGCTTCTTCTGCAAATCCGAGATTCAAAACCCGTTCTGCCATTTCCAAGGCGAGGTCCATTGGGATCTCGTCGACCGGTTCAGTGATGCCAGATATCGCGTAACGAAGGAAGTCAAAGTCTTCTGCGTGCCTAGAAAGCAGGCGCAGCAGGTCGTGGTATGTGGCTGATAAGCTCTCTGGTGACAAATCTGCAGCGACACGGTGAAACTCAGAGAATGCCTCAGGAAATGCCTCGGAGGCGGCGAGAGCGAGCAGATAACCGCGGCCAAGTTCTTGTCCAAGAGCAGACCCACGGTGCTCATGATAGAATGCCCCGGCCAATTGCGCGCTGTCGTATGGAACGACCTCACCTTTCAGAACCTTTTGATCTATAAGCGCCAGGAGTGCGGCAGCGGAGTGCTGCGCATTTTGCTCAACTGAAGCCTCCAAGGCGGTTTGTGCTTCTTCATGTTTGCCATCCGCAATCGCGAGCTCTGCTGCTGCAAGGTCTCGCTCCGGTGACGCGAATTGGTCGGGATCTCGCATGCTTCTGAGGATCATGTCCGATGTCTCTCGATGTTTTGCCTTCAGCAGTTTGAGGGCTAGCCGCGGACCAAGGTGTTGCCGCAGATGTCTGGGCAGCGCAGTAAAAGCACTCAGAATCGATCTGTGGTCGAGAAGTTGATGCTTGGGAATGATGTCACTGGCGAGAGCGCCCCAAAGTGCGCCAAAACCATGGCATCCAATATCATGCTGTAGACGCGAAGCCGCGTGCGCTGTCTCGGGATGATCAATTACTGCCGCCAGTTCCAACAGAACTTGAGTTTCTTCACTTGCCGGTTCAGCCAAAACCGCAAGCTGCGATGCCTCTCTCCCAAAACCGAAATAGACATAAAGACGAGCCAAGCGAAGAACTGCCTGAGCGTCAAACGTATCGAACTCTTGCGAGAGCGTGCGGTTCAATTCTCCGATCTGTTCCTGAAAAGGCGCATTCTTTCCCCAGGCCGCGACATCAAGGAGGTTGTCCGGCAAACAGGCCTTTTTCAAATCTTGACCGTAATCAGGCCTCACCTTGCCTTCTCGTGCTTGGTCAATGCTGCTTTGCGCCATCAGATTGGAACGAAACGCGTAAGGTGAAAGGATTGTAGCTTTACCTCCGTCCAACTCGACGCTCTTATTCGGCCGAGAGTCTGGAATAGGCGGGCTCGACGCGACAGACTGCGGCCCCATCTCTCGTGGCTCGTCAGCGGGCTGCAACAATCCTTGACCTGCTGCACGTGCCACCCCTGCCAAAAGGGTGGAGCTAACTGTTGGCAGATCAACCTCCGCTTGGTCAGGGGTAACCAGCTTGAGCATATCCGATAGTACGTTCCCCACTTCGATCTGTCCGACAGCCATCGTGGTCGATGGAGAAATGGGCTGAGGACCGAGCGGCGGTGCCGTCTTCGGTATTTGACGCGCTCGCACTCCCTTGCTCTCTTGATCACGCAAAGGCGCGTCAAGACCCTTCACATCGGCAATATCGACGACCAGCATAGAGTTCGAGTACCAGAAGATCTTGGCCTCGCATGTGCAACCAAATGTCAGATCGAGCTGACCGTTTCCATTGTCTGCGTCAACGGCCTCAATTCGACCTTGTGTCAAACGATCAAACACCTGACTCACGTCGATCTCGGCTTGATAACCGGGGAAAGAAATTGAGATGCCGTTCACTCTCGATTGGCTCGACACCTCTGTTCTCTGGGGCATGTCAAGAACAAGACGAGAAAAGCCATCGTGCTCCCCGGAGCGCACCCGCACCGCCTGAGCAAAAGCTTGAGACGCGCTCAGTGTTACCAATAGAGCGACTAGCCATTTCTGGGTCATGCTGCATCCTGCTTGAGGGTTCTCAATGCCTCTTCCAGATCATTGAAACTCGGCCGCTTGTGATGGGGCGTATTTTGTCGACCAACTTCGATACAGATGTTGGTTGCATGATTGTAGAGATTGGCCACAAGCACTTCGCGGATAAGGTGATAGAAATGCCCGTCCTCTTCAACGACATCTTTCACCTTGGCGGCGAATGGGCCCACCAAACCATAGGACAGAAACACACCAAGAAAGGTCCCGACAAGCGCACCTCCTATCATTTTCCCCAAAACTTCAGGAGGTTGATCAATTGAAGCCATGGTTTTGATGACACCCAACACCGCAGCAACAATGCCCAATGCAGGCAACCCGTCAGCCATGGTTTGCAGAGCGTGGCTCGAATGCAGCGCATGATGAAGATTGGCTTCGATCCGCTTTTCCAGCACCTCCTCAACCTGATGCGGGTCATCATAGTTCATCGAAGCAGAACGGAGCGTGTCGCCAATCAGAGCCACCGCTTCCTTGTCCCTAAGAATTTTAGGGTACTTCAAGAATATAGGAGAGTCTTGTGGCGCCTCGATGTGCTCCTCGATCGCAATCGGATTTTGTCGACCAAGGCGAATGAGTTCAAACAAAAGGCAAAGAAGATCTTCGTAATCCTGCGGTTTCCACTTTGGTCCTTTAAAGACCTTTCCAACATCCTTGATGGTATGCTTGATTGAGGGACCATCGTTGCTGATGAGAAATGCGCCAACCGCCGCCCCACCAATCATCATGAACTCAAATGGAAGCGCCTTGAGGATGATGCCAAGCTTGCCTCCTGCGGCCATGTAGCCACCAAACACCATGACGAAGATTACAAGAACCCCAATGATACCGACCATGTCTCTCTCCGCTGGAAATCACAGCTTCGAGACTGCCATCAACCGATTAACAAACACTGAGTCCGCCCCTATCATTCATGTGGAGCATTGGCATTCCGTCCGGCAAGAATAACGCTTATGCCATTGGCAGTTGCAGGCGTCAGACCAGCCAGGATATCCGCCGCTGAGTCTGGGCGCATCCGCGCGAGGAAACCGGCGGCGAATACTGGGTCCAACTCTTCGAACAAGGCCGCCGCTTGTTTGGGTTTCATTGACTCGTAGACTTTGGTCAGTTGTGAAACGTCGTTCTCGGCCGCACTCTCAGTCAGAGAGATCATCTGGCGCAAATCATCTTCGGCGGTCTTCAAAGCAATCATTTTCTGGCTGATCTCACGATCAGCCAGATTAAGCGCATGGAGCCGATTCTGTAAGGTTGTCTCTCGCTTCTCCAACGCGCTCTCGCGCTTCTGAACAGCGACAAGCAACAGCTTCAGGTCATCAGGAGTCTGGCAATCGGCATCAGTCAGCGTGTCGGAGGATCTGGTTTCCTCAGAGACCAAAGCAAAGGCTTGCCCTGCGCCGTCACCGATACGAATCAACGCCGATGCCACAAGAAAGGAGGACAGGATCACGAGAACGCCGCGTGATCGCCGCAAGCCTCGTCCACCGCCGCGCCTTTGGGAACGCGAAATCATGGAGAAACCTCGCGGGTCATATCCTGATGGCGTTTAAAGACCGGGCCGGAGGGCGCAGATTGAGGGTATTCGCGCATCGGTGTCACCGGCTCCGATGCCAGTCCCCGATCAGGAAGATCGTGCATTGATGCAACCAGCAACTCCAAACGTCGAGCTGCATCTTCGGCTCTATCGGTGACCGCTTTCAAAGTCCGCGCTGACTCGTCCGCCGTGTGACGTGTGTCACGCAGCGTTGTGGTCAAATCATCGACCTGAGCCGATAAAATCGCCACGGCCCCTCCCATCCCATTTTCAAGATCGTTAAAGCGACCCAACCGTCGGGCCAGAACATAGCAATAAAGACATGCCCCGATAGTTCCGGCGATCATCAGAATATCAGCAATGATTTCCATGAGTCAGTCCTCAGCTCAGCACAAATTCAACAACCAGAAGGTCGTTAATTCGCCCCCCACCTGTGACGACTTGCAGACGGCGCAAGAGCTGCGCCCTCAGGCGCACCAAAGCCATGCTATCTTCGAGATCAGCAAGTTTCAGAGCGCGCAAGTAGGTATTCATCACATCAACTATGCGAGGCATGAGATCTTCAACTTCTGCCTTGTGCGCAGATTTGACTTCAAGCTCGGCACTAAAGCGCAGGTGCAAACGCTTTGCCCCCTGACCGACAGAAACGATCAGGGGCGTGACCGGGACAAAAGCCACATCCGGCATCATAGAGACAGGCCTGGGAGGATCGGCTGAGGCAGGCACTTCAGCTGCGGTGTCGCGATAGGCACTCATAGGAATCATCCCAGACCAGGTCGCATAGAACCCACCAGCGGCGCCAAGTATGACCAAAGCCAATCCAATCACTTGTGGCCTTCTGGAGGGTTTTGTTTCGGGTGCGTCTTTCGTCTCATCCGACTCTGCCATGCTAGACCTCTTTGTTGACGACAAACCATTTATAGACCGGCAGAAACTAACCGATTATTAAACCTGATCAGCGAATGATGACCGGAAACCAATGGCAGAACGCCAAATATCCGGAGGCATCAAGGTGCAGCAGATCACGAAGCTCTGGCATTCATTGTCGGTTCGAAATCGAATGATTGTGCTCGGTTCAGCCATGCTGATGTTCTGGGCGGTGCTTGCCCTTACTCGGATGGCTTCTAATCCGAGTATGACCCTGCTCTACGCGGGACTGGAGAGCAGCGCGGCCGGAGAGGTGGTTGGTGCGCTCGAGCAGCGTGGTGTGATCTATGAGGTCAGAGGCAGTTCGATCTTTGTCGACACGACCCGCCGCGATGAATTGCGCATGACATTGGCGGGAGAGGGACTGCCCAGTTCCAGTTCGAAAGGCTACGAACTTTTGGACAATCTGTCCGGCTTTGGCACGACATCGCAAATGTTCGATGCCGCCTATTGGCGTGCAAAGGAGGGAGAGCTTGCCCGGACAATCGTGTCTCATCCTGCAATCACCGCTGCGCGCGTGCATATTGCCTCAACTGGCTCCAATCCGTTTCAACGTGAAGTCCGCCAATCTGCTTCTATCTCGATCACGATGGGAGGTGCCGAGGTTACATCAAAACACGCGCGCGCCCTGCAGTATCTGGTGGCGTCGGCTGTGTCAGGTCTCTCGCCTGAAGATGTTTCAATCATCGATTCTGAAGGTGGATTGATCAATGGCACAGAAGAGACAAAGGCGTCGACCGCAGATGACCGCGCCGAGGTGCTGCGTTTGCGTGCAGCGCGCCTCCTTGAGGCTCGCGTGGGCCGCGGAAACGCAGTCGTCGAAGTCGCACTTGAGACGGTCACTCAAACGGAATTGACTCGAGAAACGCGTTTCGATCCAGACGGGCGCGTTGCGATAAGTACCGACACCGAAGAGCGCGCAAACACGTCTAACGATCAAAGCAGCGATGTGACGGTTGCCTCCAATTTGCCGGATGGGGATGTGGCGGCCAATGGTGCATCAGCCAGCGAAAATACCGAGGCCCGTGAACGGATCAATTACGAGGTCTCAAGCACGGAACGCGAGATCACCCAGCAACCCGGCGCGATCAAACGCATGAGTGTCGCAATCTTGATAAACGGCCTCACAACTTTAGACGCATCCGGCACGCCCAGCTTTGCCCTACGTCCCGAAGAAGAGTTGACGGCACTTCGTGATCTGGTGGTGGCGGCCGTAGGTATTGATGAGGCGCGCGGTGATGTTGTAACGATCCGCACCCTGCAATTCGAGCCGATAGAACCAAGTGGCACTCTGGTTGAAGCTAGCCTCTTAGACCGCCTCGCGATTGACGTAATGACTTTGGTCCAATCTCTTGTCTTGGCAATCGTCGCTCTCATCCTCGGTCTCTTCGTTCTGCGTCCTATTCTCTCTCGACCGCCTCTCATGGCCTCATCCCAGATTGGGAGGTTGGCAGTTGCGTCCCAGCCAGAAATCATGCCGCTTTCAGGAGTGATCGATGACGGAGAGATCGACGAAAGCGGCCTTTCGGACGTATCCGAAAAAGCCCTTATTGATCGCAGCAGACAGCCACTCTCGCGTATCGATGGCCCGCCTGAGGATCCGGTCGTTCGCTTGCGATCACTTATTGGTCAGCGTCAGGAAGAAACTGTCGAGATCCTGCGTAACTGGCTTGAAGGCGAAGAGGAGAAAGTGTGATGTCGATCGCGCATCTCTTGGATGATTTCGGATCAATCGCGAGAGGGAAACCTATCACCCTGACGGATGTCTTGCTTGAAGAAGAGCGCCTCGAAGCCTTTGAAAAGGGATATCAGGCGGGGTGGGACGATTGTGTTAAATCCCAGATCGAAGACGGCCGCAGGATAACGGCCGACCTTGTGCAAAACCTTCAGGATTTCAGCTTTACCTACGAAGAGGCACATGCCGAAATCTTGGCGATGCTGCATCCCCTTCTGCAACAGATAACAACCTCTGTGTTACCTGCACTGAGCCACGCCATGTTGGCCCCACGGATCACAGAAATCCTGACCGACCTAATCGCGACCCATGGGCGGCAACAGGTCAAGATCGTGGCCGGTCCAGATGACCGGATGATCCTCCAAACTCTGAGCGCAGATCTGCCCGAACTCTCAATTGAGGTCACCGAGGACCCAACACTGGCCAGTGGCCAAGTTTATTTGCGTCTTGGTGATCGTGAGCATGCTTTGGACATGCAGAGCGTTCTGCACGGGATTGAACAGGCCATATCCGGGTTCTTTATGGAAAATAGAAAGGCAGTAGCATGATGGACGTCGGGCCAGACGACAGCGGGGGCTTCACCTCTGATCTGCAAAATCCATTCTCTTCGGTTCCAATCGAGATCACGGTCTCTGTCGGCAAGGCCAGACCGTCAATTCGAGATCTCCTGAAACTTGGCAAGAATGCGGTTCTCGTGCTGGATCGTCGTGTCGACGATATGGTGGAGCTATACGTCGGAGAACGCCTTGTCGCACGCGGTCGACTCGAAGAATTGGACGGTGATCAGCAAGGTCAAATTGCCGTGCGGGTCACCGAAGTCGCCAATCTTCAGGACGGCCTCGGATGAGGTCACCGCTTCTGCTTCTCGGATTGGCTGCAATCCTTGCCATGTTGCATGCCCCCGCCGCACTGGCACAAGAGATTTCACTATCCATGGGCGATGACGCGTCACTTTCAGCGCGCACAATTCAAATCATCGCGCTCATCACCGTGCTCAGCCTCGCTCCGGGGATTGCCATTATGGTGACTTGTTTTCCATTCATCGTCACTGTTCTGTCGATCTTGCGGCAAGGGATCGGCCTTCAGCAATCACCCCCCAACATGTTGATTGTTAGTCTTGCTCTCTTTCTTACGTACTTTGTAATGGAGCCGGTATTTACAGAGGCTTGGACCAACGGAATTGAACCGCTCCTAGAAGAACGCTTGTCACCTGAACGCGCCACCGAGATGGTGATTGCTCCTTTCAGACAATTCATGTTGGGCCGTGTGGACCCTGAGACCTTTGCAAGCATGGCCGCGCTGAGACCGGAAGCAAGCGTTACTGTGGCTGGTTCTGATGCCCCACTTTCGGTGCTGATCCCCAGTTTCATGCTGTCGGAGATAGCCCGCGCATTTCAGATCGGCTTTCTTGTCTTTCTTCCATTTCTCGTGATTGACCTCGTCGTTGCGGCGATCCTGATGTCCATGGGCATGATGATGGTGCCTCCGGCCATTGTCTCATTGCCCTTCAAGCTGGCGTTTTTTGTCATCGCCGACGGCTGGACCCTCATCGCCGAGAGCCTGGTAAAGGGATACATGTAAACGACGCAAATAGCGTCAGAAAACCAGATAAAGTGTCGTGACATAAGGCGACACGGACCAGTAATCGTGCGGCGGCCAATGAGGCCCGAAGGGTTCACGCTTCACCTCTGGTCGCCAATCAGAAGGAACGCTTTGAGAGCTGTTGGTTCAGCGCAATCTACGCGGGATGGATGATAATTGACGAGGCTGCACACTCACGAGCCATCAAAAGTTGTTGTGACCCTGGAATCATCCATTGCCTTATGCGTCCTGAGGGAAAGTCATCAGCCCCAGTCTCTTACCTTCTCGCATTCAAAGAATTCGTGATTGAAATGCAGGGCATTGGATGACTTTGTTCAACGATCTTGCCTATAATCAAGGATAAAACACGGCAAGACAAAAAGTAGAGGGCTCCATTGAGTTTCTTGGGTATCACATGTCTACGCGATGACGGTCCCTATATTGTGGAATGGCTTGCGCATCATCTGGCAGTTGGGTTCGACCGTATGATGGTCCTAAGCCATGATTGCACGGATGGAACTGACGAATTGCTGGCCGCGTTGGCACAAGATCGTCGGATTGAGCATGTACGCTTTGTACCAAAAGGTGGAAAATCTGTACAATGGCAAGCTCTACGTTATCTGCGCGACCTCGACATATACAAGATGGCGGATTGGGCGCTATTTTTTGATTGCGACGAGTTCTTGTGTAGTCCGGCCGACAGCCTGCCAAAAATACTGGACACGTTCGACAGAGACGCGGAATCGTTCGACGCATTGGCGCTGCCATGGCGTCTCTACGGATCAAGCGGTCATCGAAGACGCCTGTCAGGCATCACGCCGGAGCGCTTTATGCGAGCTGCACCGTTGGATTTGCATTTCCCGCTCGCCCATCTCTTCAAAACCCTTCATAGACCCGGTGCATTTCGCCAGCCTGGCGTTCACCGCCCTCGCGGACGTCCCCGGCATCCCGCCGTCTGGATCGGACCAGACGGCGCTCGCCTTGCTGACGGCTTTGCACGCAATGACACGGCGATCACCCTGTATGGCGCAGGAAGCGGTCCTCCGAAAATATGGCTGAACCACTATTCATTGCGTTCTGTGGAAGAATTCATGCTCAAACGCGCCCGTGGTCTGCCCAATCATATGGACCGCGACGTCGGAGTGACCTATTGGGCAGAACGCAACTGGAACACTGTTGAGGCGTCAGAGATCCTGCCTATGTTGACATCTACTCACAGGGAAATCGACACGCTTATGGCCCTGCCCGGCGTTGCGCATGCGCATGAGGCCTGTTTGGCCGCGCATGATTCGAGATATCACACCCTCACTCAAGACATAGAAGCGTTGAGACTGGAATTCCGGCTGAGCTTTCTCACCGGCAGCACGCCGCCCTCCGCTGCAGATGGTCGGGATTTTCTCAATGCGCAGTTGCGTTTGGCTCGGACAGAGACCTGACCATGAGCGGGCGGGTGATCGAACGCCGCATGGCGAGCCAAGACCTGAGCGGACTTGTGCTTCTCGATGCGGTAGAGACCCGAATAGATAACGCAAGGCTGGTCACTCTCTTCTTGGGACCAGAGGTGGAACCAAGCGCGATCATTGCCCCGCAAGGAGGCGAGTTGATCTCGCAAAAGAGCGTAGGCGGCGCGGCGGTTCTGGAGTTTTTGGTTCCCGAAGGCCGCTTGCAGTTCGGCACGCCGCAAGGCCTGATGGACGTCACGCCGGCTGAAGCAGAGGTCTCGCTTCTGGAAGGCGAAAATGTGATCGTCGCAGTGCGTAATGGCGAGGATGCAGCGACAGTGCTGACATGGCTTGCCTATCATGCCGATCAGCAAGGTATGACCGGCGCAGTGATCCTTGACCGTGCTCGTCCCACCAGCGACCCGGATTTTGCGCGGGCTCTTAGCAAAGGCATAGCCGCGCAAGGGCTCGCAAGTCTGGTCATATTGCTGAGCAGCGACCAGCCTTTGGGGCGCCTTGACAGCCCAGCCGAGGCCCATCCCTACTGTGTTCCGGAATCTCCGGGTAAAGACAGGATGGAGATCCCGCCCCCGTCTCCTTGGAATTCGCCTCTGGCTGCGCTCAGCTTCTACGAGATTGCGCGTGCCCGCTTTCTTGCCCAATCCCGCGCCGTGGCAAACATTGACGTTCATGATCTGCTGGTGACAAGCAGCGAAACGGTGTTTAACAGCGCCGTTGCCGCAAAGGATGGTCTCATCGCGCTGATCGGGCGGCATTGCTATCCGTGGCGGGTCCGGAACGGGCAGCCAACAGGCTTTGCGGATCATATTTGCGTGCAGTTTGATTCCGGGACTGGACGACAGAGGTGGTGCCTGGCCCCAGCAAAATTACCACAGGACGCCGTCTGGCGTCTCTTGCGGGTCGGAAATGCGCGACCTGACCCCACGCGCACCCAACGGTTCTATCGTCATATGGCCCTACGGCACCCAACGGAGTCGATTTCCAAGATCGTGCCAAAATCCTCACTGATCGAACATCCTCCGTTGCTTGAACAGGCACAGACGTATTTCGGTCACATGCCCGTTCGCATGCCCGAGATTGCTTCGGATGCAGCACAGGGCGGACAGGGACGCGCGGCCATTGTGACCACGATGAAGAATGAAGGCCCCTTCATCCTCGAATGGCTGGCCTATCACCGCTCAATCGGATTTGACGATATTCTGGTATATACAAATGACTGCACGGATGGCACGGACAGCATGCTGCAGTTGCTGGAACGCAAAGGGTATGTTCAACATCGCGAGAACCCATTTCGCACAATGAACATGCCCCCTCAGCACGCTGCCCTGCAATCCGCCGAGCAGGAGCCGGTGATCAAAGCCGCCAAATGGATCACCTGTATTGATGTGGATGAATACATCAACATCAAAACCGGGGATGGAACGTTGAACGCGTTGTTTGATGCAGTCCCCGACGCCAATATGATCGCAATGACTTGGCGGCTCTTTGGCAATGGCGACGTGAAGGACTATGCTGATCGCCCCATTACCGAGCAATTCCTGCGTTGTGCGCCCGAGTTCGCACGCAAACCTCATCAGGCATGGGGTTTCAAGACCCTTTTCCAGAACATCGGCCTTTTCAAGAAGTTGGGGGTGCATCGACCCAAGGGACTTAATCCGCAGCTTTGGGAGGATATCAATTGGGTAAACGGATCTGGACAACCGTTGCCACGCGAAATGTATCGCAACGGCTGGCGCTCCACGATTGAGACCTATGGCTATGATTTGGTGCAGCTCAATCACTATGCGGTGCGCTCTGCCGAGAGTTTCCTTGTCAAACGTGACAGAGGCCGGGTGAACCACGTAGATCGAGATCAGGGTCTGGCTTATTGGTTTCGCATGAACAACAATTTTGAAGAAGAGCGCTCGATCCAGTCACGCCTCGCCATGATGCGGGCGGACCTAAATAGGTTGATGCAAGATCCCGAAATTGCGGCGGCCCATCACCATTCCGTCGCCTGTCACCGCGCCAAGATCGACGAACTACGTGCCACCGAGAATTACAGCAGTTTCTTTGCGGAGCTGACGAGCCCGCGCATGGAAAAGCTCGCGCGGCTGCATGGTCACTTTGGGTCGAATGTCTTTTTGTCGGGGCCGGGCGTGATACCCGACGAAATTGTGGCTCAGGACCCCGAAGCGGAGTGGTTCTTTACCGTAGAATTGCAGGGCGACACGGCGCATTGATCGAAGAGCGCGCAGCCTGTCCGATATTGTGTCAGGTCCGCCTGATCGCGGTAACGAGCGTGTCCATTTCCGGATCCATCCGGATCGAAGCCGCCTTGCGTTGGTGCCATTCGACACCGCGCTGATGCAGGTCTGCCAACTGAGGATCACTTTTCAGTTCAGCCAACAACTCCGAAGTCCGGGCGCTGTAGCGAGAGATTGACGTATCCGTTTCGTCATTCAAGTTGAACTTGTCCCAATACTCTTGGCCCAAGATATGGTGCGAATGGTTTGCACGCCCGCGCGCGCGCTTGATCAAAAAGCTCTCCATCGAACGCAGAGCGTAGTGGTTGACCTGCGCATGGGTGAAGAGCGGCGGGTTTTCCGTGCGCACGCCGTCCACAATGTAGTCAATTCCCCCCGGCAGGACACGCCGCGTGGTGGCGACATGCTCATCGTGGCACACGGGTCCATGCAAACCCATGCGCTGGAATTTGTGCTGGTTCGTGTAGAGCGATTTTACGAATTTGCCGGTGCTGGGGCGCTGTTCGGCATCCCACTCATACTCACCTTTGGTGAACTGCTCCGTTACGGGCCTGTCTTCGAACCGCTCGACTCCGTCCGGGCCAAACACGCGCCACGGCACAGAAATCACGTCGGTGTCCACGCCTGATCCCTCGACAAGAGCCCGGACAGACCCATCGCCAAGATGGACATTTAGGAATTCATCCACATCACAGACAAAAATCCATTTTGCCTTTAGCACAATCTCATAGCGGCGACTGGCCTGCCGCAAGGCGCTGCGATGGATGCCAGCCTTGCGCACCACGGTGTCATGTTGTGTGACCAATCCCATTTCCTGAAGGCGGCGCAGGATGTCTACCGTGGTATCGGTGCAGTCGTTGGTGCAGACCAAAATATGATCGAAGCCAAGGGCTTTGTAATGCGCAACCCATTCCAGAATATAGGGGGCTTCGTTCTTCATCGTCGACACGACGGTATAGGTCTCTGCGCTCATATCCGCCTCATCTCATCAGCCGTTCCGGCATGTTGTTTTGCCCTGAACTTTAGCGTCAGCGCACCGCACAAGACAAGCAGCATGGCGTCGGCGTCACGATTGCTGCAATTTCGTATCGGCCGGGCATTCTGCCGATACCCAAATGCTGCGCAAGTGTTTACTCTGCCACGAAACCGCGCCATTTGGCCCGCAGCGCATAATGAGAGGAGAGCTATAGGTGGCACGGCAACGTGAGGTCGGCACGCTATGGATCGGTGGGCCGCTCAGCTGGATGGAACAGCTCTGCCTCAAGTCCTTTGTGGACAAAGGCCAGAGAATTACCCTGTTCGGATATGAAGGTATTCCAAACCTGCCAGATGGCGTGATTTTTCGCGATGGGCGCGAGATCATCGACACAGATGACTTTATCAAGTACGAGCAAAAGAACAGCTATGCGCTATTTGCCGACTTGTTTCGCCTGCACATGATCCACAAATGTCCCGGCATGATCTGGGTGGATACTGATGTGTATTGCCACAGCCCAATGACCTACGACAGCGACTATGTTTTTGGCTATGAATTGCCCGGTGAGCATCGCGTCAACAATGCGGTTCTGGGTCTGCCCGCCGACAGCGAGATGCTGGCGCGGATGTTGGAATTTACATCGGACCGGTATGCGATTGCCCCATTTTTGCCCCGCAAGCGGCAAGAGATGATGCGCAAACAGGCGGACAAGGGCAAGCCTGTGCATGTGTCACAACAGCCGTGGGGCGTTTGGGGGCCGATGATGGTCACTCACTACGTTCATGCTCTTGGGCTTGAGGCGCATGTGCAGCCACTCAACGCATTTTATCCGATCACCTTTCCTGAACGGTTCAAGTTCATGCGGCGCGCCGATCTGGCCGCTGGTCTGATCACAAAGGAGACCACCGCTCTCCATCTCTGGGCCTCGAACAAGCGGCAGTTGGGCACTTTGCACAACGGCCTTCCACCAAAAGGCTCCTACCTCGAAATGCTGGTGCAAGAGCATGGCATCAATCCGGCCCTTGCCCCGATCAAAGGGCGTGGCAACACTACCTTTGACGGAGCGTTGATCGACGAACTCGATCTGGAAACCGTATCGAGCGCCGCCGATCTGACGGGACATGCGCGCAGTTTCATGCTGGCGCTGCATCACAAATTCGATTGCGACTTACAGGTGATCAATTGTAACCGGCGGGGAAAATTCAAGGCTGACGACGAAGGATGGCTTGAGGGGTATATCACGTTCCTTGTCGAAAACGATGTCAGCCGAGATCGCATTCAGATCATCCGGGATGACAAAGATCTGCGACCGGTGGATGTGCTGTGTAATCTTTCGGGGTTTGGCGATCGCTTAAGCGTTCCTTTTCTGCAAAAGTTTCTAGAACGCTGCATGCATTCCGACAGCCGCGTTTTCATGGATGTGCGCAAAGGATCAGGTGCCTTTCCTTTTCTCAAGGCGTTTGGCACCAACATCACGATTTCAAAGCGCGAAGAAGAGGGCCATGAGATCACCCGCATTCGCGTGCAGGCCAAAGCCCCGGAGGTCAATTCCGGTGGGGATACATGGGATCACATCGCTCTCCAACTCGCAGGGACGGAAGGTTGGTATCGGGCCGGACCCAACGGGCATAGCTTTCTCTACATGCCCCGCGATCCTGACATCCTGGTCGTGACTTTTGACAATCTCGATATCGCCATGACCAAGCGTGAGGACCGACGTCCATGGGGATACAATTTCATCAAGGATCAGGGTTGGTCGATGTTGGGTGTTCTGGCCGGTGGTTGGACCTGGTATCGGGAGCCTTGGGTCTGCGAGCAATTCGACGCTCTCCAGCAAGAGGGATTCTTCAAAAAATTCAAACGTGTGGTGTTTTACGGAGCCTCGATGGGAGGCTATGCGGCCTGCGCCTTTGCACCTGCCGCGCCCGGCTGCGATGTGGTCGCCATCTCACCGCAGAGCACGGTGGATAAATCCATCGTACCATGGGAAACTCGTTACAAAACGGTCTGGGATCGCGATTTTTCCGGCAAGTATGGCGATGCGGCCCAGGTCAGCGCAGCCGCGCATCGTGTGTCGATCCTATATGACCCCTATGAACCACTGGATGCTCAACATGCTGCGCGGTTCAGCAACGCGAATGTTGCGCATCTGCGCGCGCCCCTGCTGGGGCACCGCTTGGGTAGTTCTCTCAATCAGATGGGCATCCTGAGCCCGATCATTCTGGGTGCCCTGAATGGCACTCTGACGCCGCAAGAGTATTACCGGCTGCTCCGCGCCAGACGCAATCTGCCAAGGTATCAACGGGAACTTTTCAAACGCGCTGTCGAGAAGGGGCATACCAAACTCGCCAGATCACTCGCGTCCCATATTCTCGAACAGAATCCCAATCGAGCAATACGGATTGGGCTTGAGGCTCTGACAACAGACTGAGCGACGCGGCCAAAGTGGCGCGCACGGCATTCATCGCACCACGAACTCGGCGTGCAGGGCACCCGCGGCCTTGATGCTCTTGAGGATGTCAATCATGTCCCGGGGGGCCACTCCGAGCGCGTTCAATCCAGCTATCACGTCTGAGAGAGAGGTGCCTGGCTCCAATTCGGCCATCCCAATGCCCGGCTCCTTCTCGAACTCGGCCTGCGTGCGCGGGACCACAACAGTCTCGCCTTGGGCGAATGGGTTGGGCTGCACCACCAGGGGTGTTTCCTGAACTCGCAAAGTCAGGTTGCCTTGGGAAACGGCCACCCGCGAAATGCGCACGTCCTGCCCCATCACGATCGTGCCGGAGCGTTGATCGACAACCACCCGCGCCTTGCGCTCTGGCTCGACCAAGATATTCTCGATTTGGCCAAGCGCATGAGCAGGCGACGCCGCGCGCATCCTGGACAGGGTCAGGCGCACTGTTCCAGAGTCAAGCATGATGGCTGCATGGCGTCCAATCGTTCCGTTGATCGCGCTCTCAATCCGCGCGGCAGTGGTGAAGTCCGGCTCTCGCAGCGCAAGGCGGATCGTTTCAATCGTTGTAAAGTCAAAGTCGATCTCACGCTCGACCCGCGCGCCGGACGGGATGACCCCTGCTGTCGGAACGCCTTGTACGACCCCCCCGGCCTCTCCTTCGGCAGAGAAACCGCCAGCAATGATTGTGCCTTGGGCCACCGCATAAATCTGACCATCGGCCGCATTGAGGGGCGTCATCACCAAGGTTCCACCCAAAAGGCTCTTGGCGTCACCGATTGCCGAAACTGTCACATCAATTTGGCCTCCTGCACGCGCAAACGGGGGCAGTTCCGCCGTGACAAATACCGCTGCGACATTTTTTGGCCGGAACTGTTCCCCTGACACGTTGATCCCGAGACGCTCAAGGATGTTGGACATGATTTCTTCGGTGAAGGGGGCGTTGCGCAATCCGTCCCCTGTTCCGTTGAGCCCGACGACCAAACCGTAGCCCACAAGGTCATTGCCGCGCACACCATCGAATTCGACCAAGTCCTTGATCCGGATTGGGCTGGCGTCAACGGAGCCGACGGAGCCGACGCACGCGGCAACGCCAAGAACGATACACAAGATCAAGGATTGAACGTTCATGACAGGAAATTCAGAAGGTTGAGTCGAGCGGTTCGCGCCGTGAGGGTGTAGAGCGTTTCCAACTGGAACTGCACTTGCTCGAGCTCAACGGCCGCCTCGAATGGATCAGAAGAGACCAGTCCAGAACGTGCAATCTCGAACCCGCTTATTTCTGCAGAGATGCGCGAGGCGGATTGATCAATCCGAGCCTCCGCCAGACCAAGATTGGCTCGCAGGGTCGTCAATGCATCCTGATGCTCGATCAAGGCGAAACCGGCACCGGCCGCCAGATCAAGACGGTCTGCCTCCGTGAGAGGCAAGCCGGCATCATTGCTGACAGCTATCAATGCCAGATGTTTCAACGCATCTCGCAACGCGGGATCATCGGCGCGAATATCCAGAGCGACGGATTCGCCAGACCCGAGTTGATATGGGGAGATCCCAGTCGTGCCGCCCTGATAGATCGCGGTCTGAAATCCGCCCGACATTCCGTCAAAGAAGGCATCGAGCCGCACTTGGACCTCTGATCGGGTGGCGGCACCAATAAGCGTGCTGCGCAGAGTTGAGAGCAGTGTTTCGCTAGAGCCCAAAGGTGCCCGCTCAGTCCGAGCCCCAGCAAACAGCGCCCGACCAGAGACATCGCTGTTCAGCGCTCCGATCACGGACCCAAGGGTCAGATTGGCACTGACAACGACATTGGACAATTGGAGCGTCGTCCCGGCCGTGCCGAGCGTGATAGCCTGCGTGGCCAGATCGGTTGTTGCCGTCTGTACCCGGTCAAGCGCGCTCTGCATGATGCTCGTATCTGTCGCCGCCTCGCGCGCGGCTGTGCGATGTGCGGATAAGAGCACCAACTCATGTTCAACATCGGCCAAGGGTAACAAATTGCCCGCGAGGTGCTGACCGAGATCCGCCACCCGACCGCTGCTGAGCTCCAGGGTCAAGCGGTCCACCTGTTGCCGCAAGTCTACGCCCTGACGGCGGAGCGCAAAGGATTGGGCAAGGTCACCGATGGTTTGAAAGGTCATGGTCAGATCCTCAAAAGGGTGTCGAGCATATCATCAATGGTCTGGATCATGCGGGCGTTGGCACCAAACGCCTGTTCCACCAAGAGCAAGCGTTGCAGCTCCGCGTCGCTATCGACACCATTGGCCAATTCCAACGTCCGAAACTCGGTGGCCTGTCCTGTGGCAAAGCTCTGGACCTGCTCCGCCGCCACCCGTGCTTGAGAGAGACCCGAAATCAATGTCGCCGCATGCCCAGCCGCAGAGCGCGCGCCGCTGCCCAAAGCGCCCGAAGACAAGGGGCTTGTGTCAGTCAGCGCACGGGTCAATGTGACAAGCAAACTTCCGTCGCCCGGTGGCCCGGCACTTTGGGCCGCCACCCCGTCGCGGATCCTGAAGAGATCCCCCCCACGCAGAGGATCAACTGCCTGATTTACGCCAATGCGCCTCGCAATGCCTGATTCATTCTGAGCCTCAAACAGGTCGCCCGCATCAGTGAAGAGACCAGCGTCCCCCGCCCCGCGTGTGGGGTCCAAGCCGGATTGCTGAAACCGCTCAACCAGATCGCGCGCAATGGCATCGAGATCCGCAGTCGTGTCAACCGAGGTCCGATCGCGGATATCGAATAGCGCCCCAAGGCGCCCACCCTGCAAAGGCCCCCGGTCACTGCCGGTGGGAACCGCCGTACCGTCAATTGCGATTCCTGAGAGAAGACCGTTTTCAAGGGTCATATGCGCGGCAACCATGGGCGCGCCATCAAAGGAGAGTGTTACCGCCCGCCCGTCGAGCAACAGCCCTCCAGCGGTTGTTACCAGCGCCACAGCCCCATTGTCACGGGGCACCTGCCGAAGCGGAAGAATCTCAGCCAAGGAATAGATCACACTTTGCCGCTGATCCTCGAGTGTGGCCGTGTCAGTTCCGCGCGTCAGGTTGGTCGCAATTTGAATGTTGAGTGCAACCACCTGTTGGAGACCGGAGTTCAACGCAACTACAGTTTCAGCGATGTCGCGATCCGCGGCACTGCGCAAGCGCGCAATTTCGGTTGCGGCGTCATTGAGGTGAGTACCGAGCGCCTGAGCCTCGCGCAGAACCGCCTGCAAACGGTTCGGATCCTCGGGGCGTGTGCTGGCCGTCACGAGCGCGGCTTCGAGCGCGGCAAATCGACCTGTTAGGGATTGCGCCGACTCTGGCGTACCAATGACCTGCTCCACAGCTGATGCAAAGGCCACACCGACCTCGGAGGCGGCCTGCGCTGCATCCGCGATACGCCGATCAGATAGCAGACCGAGATCGATTTGTCGCGACACAGCCTCGACACGCACACCACGGCTGTCGCGGGTCGAGGTGAGTGCTATTTCTCTTGGCGCAAACCCTTCGGTGAGCGCGTTGGCGAGATTGCCAGACACAACATCTAGAGTGCGCGTATTGGCAGCCAGCCCACTGAGCGCGCTTGACAGAGCGGAACTAAGCGACATGATGCCTCCTTTGCTTGGCGGTCAAGGACGTGATCAACGGATGATGTTGGTGGTTTCTTGCAACATTTCATCAACGGTCTGAATGACCTTGGCATTCGATGAATAGGCGCGCTGCGTCTGGATCATATCCGTCAATTCACGCGCAACATCTGTGGCGGATTCTTGACGGGCAAAGGCCACGATATCACCAGTCGGCCCGTCGCCCGCGTCCCAAAGAAAGAACGATCCGCTGTCGGGCGAGGGCTGATAGGTCTGTTGATCCATCGACACCATACCGTTGGGGTTCGGCAGATCCACCAGCGGCACCTGATAGATGATCCGACTGACCCCTGTATCAAACGAGGCGCGGACAAAGCCATTCGCGTCCACTTCTGCCGAGGTCATGTTACCCACGGGGGAGCCGTCTTTGGCAATCGACAGCGGAGCAAAGCTGTCGGACAATTGGCTCAGGCCATCGGACGTGCCGGGACGCCCGATATTGATTTCGATTGGACCGCCTGCCACATCGACGATGATTGTCCCGGTTGTTGGGTCAAATGCACCCCCTGTGACGGTCTGGACGTCGAGCAGGGTGCCACCCGTCTCTCGTGCATCATCAAAGGTCAGAACATACTCTCCGATCAGCGCATTGCCCTGAGCCGAGTCCGTCAAGATTACGGTCCATTCATTCGACAGACCGACGGTTGCGACCGTCGGCACGAACTGGAGCGAGATATTCTCTGAGGTTCCGAGATTGTCGAAATACTCTATCGAAAGCTGCTGCGGATCGCCGATACTGTCAAATCTGGTGTCGGTTGCTGGCAGGTTGATGCCAAGTTTGATGGAGGTGGTCGGTTCACCAGTCAGTTGATTGACATTGATTTGAACCGGCTCCAACCCACCGCTCGTGTCGCGCGAGAACTCTGGGATCGTTCCATCCGGATTGGCGGGCCACCCCAGCAGCACAAGACCAGACTCGGTCACCAGCCGCCCCTGTGAGTCCGTCCTGAACGAGCCGGTCGTAGTCAAGAGCATCTGAGGATCGCCATTTGACACCGTGAGATCAGTCACCCGCGCAACCGGAAGGAAGCCACGGTCGCGCACTGCGAGATCGGTTGGATTCGACGAGCTGACAATTGAGCCGCCCTGATCAATCAGGCGCTGTGTGCTGGCACGGACGCCACCGGCGGAATAGCTCCCGCCGCGTCCGGATATGACCAAGGATTCGAAATCCGCCTCAACCCGGCGATATCCAAAAGTCGATGAGTTGGCGATATTGTCCGAAATCGTGGCGAGCCGCGTGGCATTCGCGTTCAAGCCGGCGACACTGGCATTCAAAGAGGAAGAAATTGTCATGGATACGCCCTTATGCTGCATCAACCAACCTTGGGACACAGGCATACGCGCGTAACTTTAACAGTCCGCTAATGGATAAAATTCTCGCTAGTTCAGGGTTGGATCGGATCGCAGCAAGATCATCTCCAGCCGATTATTTCGCAAATCCATGGGATCAAGGACAGCGGATGTACGGTCTGCATGCCCTGTTATACGACGCATCCGCTTAGCCGAAAGCCCCTCGGCTTCCAGCATCTGGCGAAACTGATTGGCACGGCTACTGGACAAATCCCAAACCGGATTTCTCGCAAGCGTAATGGGTTGCGCACGGGTATGGCCCGCCAAGGCAACATCATTCACCACCAGATTTGCGGCAGAGGCCAGAAGCGCCGTGAGGTCCTTTAGCAAGGGTGTCGCGACAACCCCATCCACTTCGAAAAGCTGTGCTTGGGGCAGATCAAAGATTTCAATCACCAATCCTTCATCCGTGAGACGTGTCACGATATGGCGCAGGGTTTCGTCTGCGACCAAACTCTCGCCACTGCCCCCCCTCAGCATGTCCTCAATGGCGGCGAATGCTTCTGCCTCGACCTGTGCCCCGGCAGAAAGACTGCCTTTCTCAATTGCCACATTCTCACCATTGGCCTGGCGGTTGGACGTTGCCAAGCGCTGCGAAGCGCCCGTGCCATTCTGCACCAGCGTATCTTCGGAGAACACGCTGTCCCCACCAAAAGCGCCATCCCCGCCACCGGAGATTCGGTTGATCGGCACGCTCGGGCTGAAGTAGTCCGAAATACCCTTGCGTTGTTGTTCCGTTGTCGCGTTCAACAGCCACATCAGCAGGAAAAAAGCCATCATTGCCGTGACGAAGTCAGCATACGCCACCTTCCAGGCACCACCATGATGCCCGCCACCGCCCACGATCTTCTTCCGTTTGATGATAACTGGCGCGGCATTGCTATGCGCGCTCATTCTCACCACCTTTGTACTCACCCGTCCCAAGGGCTAGCACACCGATGCTTAGCAGGCTGTTAACATGTCAACTTGTCGGCATTTACCGGCGTCAGACCTGCGCCGGCAACCACAGGACAATCGCCGGAAAGGCAACCAAAAGGCCAATTGTAACAGCGTCAGCGACAAAGAATGGCGTCACGCCCTTAAAGACATCTTGCACACTGATATCGTCTCGGACGCCCGCCACGACAAAGCAATTGAGACCGATCGGAGGTGTGATCAGGCAGAACTCTGCCATCTTGACCACCAGAATGCCAAACCAGATTGCGCACATCTGTCCGTTCATCCCGAAGGCACTGTCGGCAGCACTCACCCCGACCCCGCCATTCAATGCCATGACTGCGGGATAGACCACCGGCAAGGTCAAGAGCAGCATGCCGATGGCATCCATGAACATACCCAAAACCGCATAGGCCAAAAGAATGCAAATCAGGATCAACATCGGTGACATGGTCAATGACGTGATCCAATCGGCAAATGCGCTCGGCAGGTCGGCAAAACCCAGAAACCGCACATAGATCAGAACGCCCCAGATGATCGAGAAAATCATCACGCTCAGCTTGGCCGTTTCAAGCAGGGCATCCTTCAACTCAGGCCAGCGCATACCGCGGTAAAGCGCAACCAGAAAGACCAGAAAGGCCCCGATTGCCCCGCCTTCGGTGGGTGTGCCCCACGCATCACCTCCGAAGGGATTGTAGACAAAGAACACAATGGTCACGACCACGAAGACAATGGGCAGCGCAGGGGGCAGAGAAACGAACCGTTCGCGCCACGTAAACCCGCTTACGGGCGGTCCAAATCCTTTGATCGTCATCGCCAATCCGATGATCAAAACCACATAAACAATGGCCGAGAACATGCCGGGCACAAACCCGGCCAAAAGGAGTTTGCCCACGTCCTGCTCGACGATGATGGCATAAATCACAAGCAGAGCAGATGGCGGAATGAGACTGGCCAAGGTGCCAGATGCCGCGACAACGCCCGCTGCAAAGCGCTTGTCATACCCGATCTTGAGCATCTCGGGGATCGCGATGCGAGCAAAGACCGCCGCGGTCGCCACGCTCGCGCCAGAGACGGCGGCAAAACCTGCAGTCGCGAAGACGGTCGAGACAGCAAGCCCGCCAGGCACCCACGCCACCCAACGCTTTGCGGCCTCGAACAGCGCCTGTGTCAGGCCAGCGTAGTAGGCTAGGTAGCCAATCAGGATAAAGGTTGGAATGAGGCTGAGCGCCTGAGAGCTGACCTTGGAGTGGGGCACCTGCCCTGCGGTTTTGACCGCGACGGTCACCGCCCATAGGAATTGATCGCCATCGTAGCCTTTTTTGGACCAAAAGATCCAAATCAGCCCGACAACACCGGCCAGCGCCGCAGCAAAAGCCACCCGCATGCCCAGAACCACGACGACCAGCATGATGCCGGTGACGGCGATTCCAATTTCGATGGGCTCCATCAGATGCGTCCCTTATGTGTCATGGCCGGTAAGTTGCGCGGCCTCTCTTGCGGCTTGGGTGGCCACATCTTCAATTAATGGCACCGCCACAGGCTGTTCGGTGCCGGAGACAAAGGCCCGACCATAACCCCAGAGTTGAAGCCCCAGCCGAATGGACAGCACCGCAAAGGCAATCGGCGCAAGGATTTTGGCAGGCCAGATCGGCAGACCGATATCAATCGTACTGTCGCGGCTCCACATGGGGGCACCCCAGTCAAAACTGCGCTGGAAGTGCGCCCAGGTGCCCCAGACCAGCAAAAGCATCACGATCAAAACTATAAGCGTCGTGACAAACTCAACCAGCCACAACACCCGCCCTTTGAGAAGGCTGACCACAATGTCCATTCGGATGTGCCCGCCGTCGCGTTGCGTGTAAGCCACGCCCATGAAGGCAATGAGCGGCATGATCTGTTCAATCCAGTCCACATATCCCGGGACGGGCTGATTAAAGAAATTACGCCCGCTAACAGAAATGACCGCAAGCACCATGATGGAAAAAACCGCTAGTCCGCTCAGCAATGCGAGCAGGCGCTCTAGCTTGTAAAGACGCCGGTCAAGATAGCTAAGAAGGCTGTTGTCGGACAGAACCGATGCCGCACCCGCCATGGGTTTTCTCCCTGTTGTTTCAGGATGGAAACGGCCCGCCACGCATCCAGCGCAGCGAGCCGGCGTTATTGGCTCAGGAGCCGCCCTTGATTTCAGTCAGTTTGGCCGTGACGAAATCGTAAAGTTCCTGTGCAGGAAGGTCGCGGGCAGCATTCTCCTCGATCCAGCTTGTCGCCGCTGGACCGGCCGCTGTTTCCTTGAACGCATCAAGCGAAGCCTGATCAAAGCTGACCGAGGTAATGCCGCGCTCTTCCAGAGCCGGACCCCAGGCTTTCATGGTTTCGTTTTGATAATAATCAATATAATAGGCCAAGGCTTCGTCGATAGATCCAAGCAAAGCCTCACGCTCAGCGTCCGTCAGTGCGTCGAGCGCATCGGTATTGGCCACCACGGGGCAATTCACCGTGCCGGGGTTCAGGTTGGCGGTCCACCACTTGGCGCTTTCGATGGTGCCAAAGGACATGTGCGCATGCGGTGCGAAGCTCACGGCTTTGACAACACCGCTGTCCATGGCTTGACGCACTTCGGTGGCTGACATTGAGGTTGGAACCGCCCCGACAGCCTGCATGGCCGCGCCAATCCCGCCAAGGGCGCGTACGCTCATGCCCTTGAAATCCTCTGGGCTGTCAGGCACGTCGCCTGATCCCACAAAGTTGTATTGCGGCATTGGCGTGGGCATCAGAAGCGTTGCATTCCAACGCGCCAGATCGGCCTTGACCGCGGGATGGTCATAGAGAGCCTGCGACAGTGCGGTTTCCTGTTCGAGCGTCTCGACGCCCAGGAATGGCAGTTCCAACACCGTCAGGGATGGGTTCTTATCGGCATGATATCCTGCGCAGAACTGCGCCATCTCGAAGGCTCCGATCGAGATTCCATCGAGGTTCTCTTTCTCGTTCGACAGACCTCCATAGCTGATATTCATGGTAAATTCGCCGTTTGTCTTGGCGCTTACCAGTTCTGCCAGCTTTTCCACATGTTCAGTGAAGGCGCGGCGTTTGCCCCAGACGGACACGTTCCATTCGGTTGCCACTGCCTCTCCGGCGAAGGCAAGGCTGAGGGCGGCTACAGCGGTGTAGCTCAGGTATGTCTTCATGGATATTCCTCCCAATGTTTTCTTGTTTGATTGGAGTTACCAAGGAAATACCGGCCAACTTTGCGTTGAAAAACCGCCATTCCTCTATGGAAACCCAGTCGTGTTCTGCGAGAACACACCAGTAGCGTCCTTTTGTCCAGCCCAAGCTTCTTGAAACGGAACCCTCGACAAGCCGGGAAAAGAGGTCTGCTTTCGATTTGTGCGCTGACCGGAAATCGCGACCAGAAAAGCCAGGCGCGGCGTGGCGACTTTACGGATGTGCGGTGGCAGCGTACGTTCGCGCAGGGCTTGGGTCGCGACGCGGTCGGGCCGCCGAAACCACCATCCGACGCGGGACTGAGCGCCAGCCTCCAAGGCCGCCCGCGATAGAATCGACCGAAATCTCGATCAATTCCTATTAAAAAACTCAACTATTAATCGAGCCGTGATCTGGTCACCCCCGCGATGGCGTGCTAAGCGCGAATTATCCGCGCGACGAAGGATGCCGCATGCCTGACCCTGTGCCCGCCCAACACCCCCTCTCTCGGACCGAGTTCATCGCGATGATGGCGATGATGGCTGCGGTGGTTGCGTTCTCCATTGATGCGATGCTGCCGGGTCTGCCGCATATCGCCGAGGCGTTGACGCCCGATGCCCCGAACCGGGCGCAGTTGATCATCACCGCCTTTCTGCTGGGTCTGGGGCTGGGAACATTTGTTTCGGGTCCGCTGTCGGATTCCTTTGGGCGCAAGCGGGTGATCCTGATCGGCGCGGCGATCTATGCAACAGGGGCCGCACTTGCGATGTTCGCGCCGAGTCTCGAGACCTTGCTGGCCGCGCGCGCGATTCAAGGCATAGGAGCGGCGGCGTTTCGCATCGTGTCCATCGCCATTATACGCGATCTCTATGCCGGGCGCGACATGGCGCGGCTGATGTCATTCGTGATGATGGTGTTTGCGCTGACGCCTGCGATGGCCCCGCTCATGGGGTCAGGCATCATCGTGCTGGCTGGGTGGCGCGGGGTATTTGCGGCCTTTGTAGTCTTTGCGCTGGTTCTGTCGCTCTGGATGGCGCTGCGCCTGCCTGAACCGCTGCCACCACATGCGCGCCGGGCATTTCGGGCGGCCCCCCTCTGGGCGGCGCTGCGCGAGGTTCTGGCGCATCCGGTAACGCGAATGGCGATTGTTGTGCAAATGCTCTGCATGACCACGCTTTTCACCTCGCTCAGCATGGTGCAGCCGGTGTTCGACGAAACATTCCATCGCGCCGCAAGTTTCCCCTACTGGTTTTTCCTGATGGCACTGATCGCAGGCTGTGGCAGCTTTCTGAATTCCCGCCTTGTAATGCGCCTTGGGGTGGAGCGGATGGTGAGCGCGGCGTTGGCCTCGCAAATCGCGCTTTCCATCGTGGCAATTGCGCTCTGGCAAATCGGCCTGCCGCCCGGTGCGCAATTCGCAACCTTTCTGATCTGGCAGACCAGCGTTTTCTTTCAGGCCGGGTTGACGCTTGGCAATCTCAATGCCTTGGCGATGGCCCCGATGGGTGCGATTGCAGGCATGGCCGCGAGCGTGACCGGCGCTGTGGCGACGGTGGGCAGTGTCGCCATCGCTGTTCCCATCGGGCAGCAGTTCGCAGGCACCCCGATGCCGGCGCATCTGGGGGTGCTGGGTGCCGTGCTCGTGGGCTTTGTCCTGATGCAGCGGCTACGGATGCGCACTGCGGAAATGGTGTGAGTCACTTTATTTTGTATACCGTCGCATACTATCTTTATCGCGCGCGAATTTTCCGCTAAGACAGCCTCAATCCAACGAGTCGCGCGCCTGCGCCGCAGGGCGACAGCGCGCATCCCCTGATCGGAAAGGATCCCAAATGGCCACGTCCAATACACCCGATATCATCTATACCAAGGTCGATGAGGCCCCCGAGCTTGCCAGTGCCTCGCTCTTGCCGATCGTCCAGCGCTTTGCGGCGGCTGCCGATGTCACGGTGGGCACCAAGGATATCTCGCTTGCGGGTCGTATCCTTGCCTCCTTTCCCGAGCATCTGACCGAAGAGCAACGTATCGCTGACGATCTGGCGGAATTGGGCGCGTTGGTAAAGACACCGACCGCCAATGTCATCAAGCTGCCGAATATCTCGGCCTCGGTGCCGCAGCTTCTGGCGGCGATCCGCGAATTGCAGGGGCAAGGCTATGCTATCCCCGATTACGTCGAAGACCCTCAGACCGATGCCGAAAAATCCGCGCGCGCCCGGTATGATGCGCTCAAGGGCTCTGCCGTGAACCCGGTGCTGCGCGAGGGCAATTCCGACCGCCGCGCCGCCACTGCCGTCAAGAAATACGCCCAAGCCAATCCGCATCGCATGGGCGATTGGTCCGCCGACAGCAAGACGCGCGTGGCCGCGATGGCCGATGGCGATTTCTTCTCGAACGAGAAATCCGCAACCCTGCCGCAGGCGGCCAAGGCCAAGATCGTGCTGGAAACCGCCAATGGCGAGACCGTGCTCAAGGATGGGCTGAGCTATCCGGCCGGAACCGTGGTTGATGCCACCTATATGAGCGCTGCCGCATTGGACGCCTTTCTTGCCGAGGAAGTCGCGCGGACCAAGGCCGAAGGCGTGCTCTTTTCGATCCACCTCAAGGCCACGATGATGAAGGTTTCGGACCCGATCATCTTTGGTCATGCGGTCAAGGTCTTTCTTGCCCCGGTGTTCGAAGAGTTCGGCGATGAGATGACCGCATTGGGCGTAAACCCCAATTCCGGGCTGGGTGATCTCTTGGCCCGGGTCAAGGACAACACCAAGATCATGGCGGCGATTGACGCCTGCATGGCCGCGCGCCCGCCGCTCTATATGGTGGACAGTGGCAAGGGGATCACCAACCTGCATGTGCCGTCAGACGTGATCATCGACGCCTCGATGCCTGCGCTCATTCGTGCCGGTGGCAAGGGCTGGGGCCCGGACAATCAGGAACATGACGCGGTTTGCGTCATTCCCGACAATGCCTATGCGCCGGTCTATGACGAGGCGGTCAAATTCTTCAAGGAGAACGGCAAGCTGAACCCCGCCACCGCTGGCACGGTGCAGAACATCGGCCTGATGGCGCAGAAAGCGGAGGAATACGGCAGCCACCCGACCACATTCGAGATCCCGCAGGCAGGCACCGTCAAGATGATCCTTGAGGATGGCACCGTGCTGCATCAGCAAAGCGTTGAAGCGGGCGATATCTGGCGCTCTGCCTCGGCGCGCAAGGCCCCGATCGAGGATTGGGTCAATCTGGCCATCGAGCGTCAGAAAGCGACGGGTTATCGGTCGATTTTCTGGCTGGATGCGGCGCGCGCGCATGATGCGGAGTTGATCGCGATGGTGAAACCGATCCTTGAGGCACGCGGTGTCTCTGACAAGTTCGAGATCATGGCTCCGCGCGAGGCAACCCGCGCCTCTTTGGAAACCATCACCAAGGGCGAGAACAGCATTGCCATCACCGGCAACGTGCTGCGCGACTACCTGACGGACCTGTTTCCGATCCTCGAACTGGCCACCAGCGCCAAGATGCTGTCGATCGTCAAGCTGATGCAGGGCGGTGGCATGTTCGAAACCGGGGCCGGTGGTTCTGCACCCAAGCATGTGCAGCAATTGCAGTCGGAAAATCACCTGCGGTGGGACAGCCTGGGCGAGTTCTGCGCGCTTGGGGAGAGCCTCAAGTTTCTGGCGGAAACCAATGGCAATGATCGCGCCCGCGTCTTGGGCGAGGCGGTCGAGGCCGCGACCCAAGGCATTCTGGATCACGACCGCTCGCCCAGCCGCAAGGTCGGAGAGCCGGACAACCGCGACAGCCACTACTGGTTTGCCCGCTATTGGGCCGAGGCGCTGGTGGCGCAGGGTGAGGATGCCGCGCTGGCGGCAGAATTTGCCCCGGTGGCAGAGGCACTGGCCGAGAATGAGGCCAAGATCGTTGGAGAACTGGCCGCAGCCCAAGGCAAGCCTGCCGATATCGGCGGCTATTACCACGCCGATCCGGCCAAGCTGGCGGCGGTGATGCGCCCGAGTGCGACGCTGAACGCGATCATCGGCTGAAAGACACGGACCGCGCGGCCCCTCTGGTCGCGCGGCCTATTCTCCGACCGGGGCCACGCTGTTGCCTGCCAGTTCCTGGGAAAACGGGCGCGGCAGCGGGTCTTTGCCCAGACGGGCGCGATAGGCGGGCAGGCTCTCGGCCACGCGCATCACATAGTTCTGCGTCTCGCGGAAGGGGATGTGCTCGATCCAGTCGACGATGGCGTGGGTCCCGCGTCCACGCGGATCGCCATACTCTGTGACCCATTGCGCGGCGCGGCCCGGACCGGCGTTATAGCCGACTGACACCAGCACGATATTGCCGCCAAAGCGCGCGCCCAAGCCCGCCAGATAGGCCGATCCAAGCCGCGCGTTATAGACCCAATCATTCAGCACATCTGAGGGCACATAGAGCAGGCCCAGATCGCGGGCCATGTCGCGCGCTGTGCCGGGCATGAGCTGCATCAGCCCCTGCGCGCCCGCGCCGCTGACAACAACATGGTTGAATTCGCTCTCGCGCCGGGCGATGGCGAGGGCCAGTTCCATCGGCGTTGGCAGTTCCATCTGGGACATCGGATGCAAGGCGTAATAGGGGCGTTCCACGATCACCCCACGCTCTGCCGCTGTTTTGCCCAGCATCACCTGAAGATGCGGTTGGTCAAGGTCTTCCAGCATATGGCCCATCTGCATGAGGCCGGTGCGATCCTGTGCATCCGCCAGATGCAGGAAAAACCGCCGCGCGAGGCCCAGATCACCCATGCGCAGGGCAAGTGTGCCGATTTCGTGCAGGTCGGTTTGGGCAAACGGAGCACTGCGCCAGTCGGGCGTGGCCTCGTTCCCCGCGAGGCGCAGATCAAACGGCAATCCGCCCGCCTCAGCGGCCAATAGCCCATAAAAGCTGGTCTGATAGTCGGCCCCTTCGGCATAGGCCAGTTGCGCCGCCTCGGGATCGCCCAGCGCCTCTTGGGTGCGGCCAATCCAGTAGCCTGCGCGCCCCAGCGAAATCGGCGTGGCGACGGCGGCGCGGAAGCGTTGGAAATGGTCGAGCGCAAGGTCAGGTGCCTTGAGATAGGTCAGCGCCAGATAGCCCGACAGCCATTCGAGATCGGCGTAATTCGACCCCTCGACCAGTTGATGCACAGACGCGAGGTCATAGGCCAGTTGGACATCGCCCGCGCGCATGCTCTGGCGGGCCAAGGCGCGCCGCCAACTGGCCCAGCGCTCGGGGTCGCCCAGCCCGGCCTTGATGCGGCTCTGGCGTAAGAGAACGGCGATGGCGTCCTCGGGCGCGTTGCTCAGGTGACGGGTAAAGAGCTCATAGGCGATACCGGGATTGCGGGCCTCGGCCTCGGTCAAACCCTTGCCACCGTCGCGTTTCACGGTTTCGCGCAGTTTGGCCAAACGGCGCGCCTGTTCAGAGACCAGAGGCAGCATATCGGTCACGTCGCCCAAGCCGCGCCAGAGCGCCATCTCCAATCTGGCCTCATGATGCGGGGTCAGGAGCGGGCCGAACTCGCGCAGGAAATCCTCATGTTCGGCGCGGCTCAGGTCCAGCGTGCGCCAGGCCAGCACAAGGCTGATCTCGGCCTCTCCCTGTCGCCCGCGCGCCTGAAGCGCATGCGCGAGGTTAAGCGCGCCGGTGCCGGTCTGGGGCAGATACCCGTCATAGAAGGCCAGAACGTCATCAAAATCGGCACGGGTCATCGGTTCTTCGCTCTGCTGACGCAGATGATCGAGACCGGGCCAATGGGCGTTGCGGTCGAGAAAATCGAGGATCGCGCGCGGGTCGCCCAACCCGGCCCGCAGGCGGTGCCATTCGATCAGATCGGCAGCGGCGGCCCCGTCACGACGGGCCAATCGCGCGGCCACCTCCCATCGCCCCGCCTGCATGGCGTCGAGTGCATTGGCAAGCGGACGCGGGGCCAGCCGTGGCACATCGGTCGCATGTGCCGCCGAAACCGGCAGACTCAGCCCCAAAACCATGATCAGCGCGCGCAACATCTCTTGCATTTCCTGCTTTTGCGAAGGATAGACAACGCCAGCCTAAGCGGCCCGCGCGCCCGCGTCCATTCACGATGCAGGTTGCAATGTGCGGTCTCCCGCCGATGGCCCGAAATCCAAGCGGGTCCAACCCACCCAAGTCAGACAAGAGGAGCGTGTCATGTTCAGAGGATCTTTTCCTGCCCTGGTCACGCCGTTCAAGAACGGCGCAGTGGATGTGGAAACGCTCAAGAAACTGGTGGAGTGGCATATCGGTGAGGGCAGTCATGGCCTTGTGCCGGTGGGCACGACCGGCGAAAGCCCGACGCTCACCCATCAGGAACATGAGATGGTGGTCGAAGAGGTGGTGCGTGCCGCTGCGGGCCGGATTCCGGTGATTGCGGGCGCAGGCAGCAACAACACCCTCGAGGGAATCAGGTTGATGCAGCACGCCCACAAGGTCGGGGCGGATGCCGCATTGGTCGTCACACCCTATTACAACAAGCCAACGCAAGCCGGGTTGATCGCGCATTTCACCGCGCTGCACGATTGCTGCGACCTGCCGATCATCATCTACAATATTCCGGGTCGCTCGGTCGTGGATATGGCGCCTGATACGATGGGCAAGCTGGCGCAATTGCCGCGCATTGTGGGGGTCAAGGACGCGACAGGCGATCTGGCACGAGTTTCTGCACAGCGGATCACCTGCGGCAAGGATTTCATCCAGATTTCCGGCGAGGATGCGACCGCCCACGGGTTCAACGCCCAAGGCGGGGTTGGGGTGATTTCCGTCACCGCCAATGTCGCGCCCAAGCTGGTGGCGCAGGTGCAAGAGGCGACGCTGGCCGGTGATTATGCCAAGGCGCTGGAATTGCAGGACCGTCTGATGCCGCTGCATCGCGCGATCTTTGTCGAGCCGGGGCTGGTGGGCGTGAAATACGCGATGTCGCGGCTGGGTCTGTGCAGTGAAGAGGTCCGTTCGCCCCTGGTGGGGCTGAGTGATCCGGTGAAGGCGCTGGTCGAGGATGGCATGCGCCATGCGGGGCTGATCAACTAACGCCCATTCGGGCAAAGCGGGAGGCCGGATTGGCCCCCCGCCTTCTTGGCTTATTGCACTTCACCCGTTGGGCGCGGGGTTGTCAGCGTCTCGGTGGGCAGAACCGGGTAGGTCACCTCTGGCATCTTGCCGGTCAATGCGCCTAGGAAGGCCACGATCTGATCGGCCTCGGCGTCGTTGATTTCCTCGCCCAATTGCGACGTCCCCATGATCTGCACCGCAACCTTGAGATCCCAGACCTTGCCCGAGTGGAAATAGGGTGCGGTCTGGTCGATATTGCGCAGGGGTGCGGCGCGGAATACATAGGAATCGTCTGCGGTTTCGGTCACGGCAAACCGGCCACGGTCATCAGGCGGCAGCACGTCAGCGCCGGGCTTCTCGATCAGACCAAAGGGAAAATAGCCGTTTCCGCCAAGGTTGATGCCGTTGTGGCAAGACGAACAGCCCTTGTCCATGAAGAGTGCAAGACCAGCCGTTTGGTCGTCATTCAGGGCCGCATCATCGCCATTCAGAAAGGCGTCAAAGGGTGACGGCGTGATCAACGTCGCCTCATAGGCCTCGATTGCCTTGGCGAAATTGTCAAAGCTGACAGGGCTTTGCTCACCGGGAAAAGAGGCGGTGAACCAGTCAATGTACTGCGGCATCGACGTAAGCGTTGCAACCACGTTGTCTGGCGTATTGGCCATTTCGACACCCGCCTGAACCGGGCCTTTGGCCTGTTCGGCAAGGTCAGCGGCGCGGCCATCCCAGAATTGCGCCTCATTGAACACGGCGTTCAGCACGGTCGGCGAATTGCGTGGACCTTTTTGCCAAGCATGCCCGATCGATGTCTCCATATTATCATCGCCGCCCGTGGCGAGGTTGTGACAAGAATTGCAGGAAAACACGCCCGAGGCCGACATACGCGGATCAAAGAACAACGCTTTGCCGAGGTCGATCTTCTCATCGGTAATCACGTTGTCATTCAGGGCCGGGATGGTTGACGGCAAAGGCGAGAAAAGCTCCTGCGCGCGCTCGCGTAGTTCCGAGGCAGCAACGCCCTGCGCGAAAGCTAGGGCAGAAATCGTGCCCAAGAGGAATTTAAGAGAAGGTGTCATGGACTAGCTCCTAAGCGGGAATGAAACGCGCGTTTGGAACCATTCTAAATCGGGCGATGACAGCGCGGATTGATCTACCGCAAACGGCCACGCACTTGTCAGGGACGTTCGCCGAAACTATGCAATTAGAACCCAAATATTCGCAATCGGCACCTTTTCGCGTCATTTTTGCCTCAAATGCATGTGCAATGCCGCTATGCCTTGATTCCGGGCACAATCTGGGGCTAAGCCGCGCGGCAATATGTTGCCTGACGCGACATCGTTGAAATCCGTAACTTGCCCGAGGCCCCCCCGATGCAACAGCCAAACCTAGCCCCCGTTCCAGAGCTCTATGTTTCATATGAGAGCGCGCAGAAACTCAAGGTGGAGGCGGCCAATCTGACAAGCTGGGATCTGACGCCGCGTCAGATCTGCGATCTGGAATTGCTGATGAATGGCGGTTTCAACCCGCTCAAGGGATTCATGAGCGAAGCCGATTACGACGGTGTGGTCGAGACCATGCGGCTGGCCGATGGGGGGCTTTGGCCGATGCCGATCACGCTCGATGTGAACGAAAAGTTCGCCGAGGCGCTGGAGATCGGGCAAGACATCGCGCTGCGTGATCAGGAAGGCGTTATTCTGGCGACGATGACCGTCACCGACCGCTGGACGCCCAACAAGGCGCGCGAGGCCGAGAAAGTATTCGGCGCGGATGATCTGGCGCATCCGGCAGTGAACTATCTGCATCACACGGCGGGCAAGATTTATCTGGGCGGGCCTGTGACCGGCATTCAGCAGCCGGTGCATTACGATTTCCGGGGGCGCCGCGACACGCCCAACGAATTGCGCGCGCTGTTCCGCAAGCTGGGCTGGCGGCGCGTTGTGGCGTTCCAGACCCGCAATCCGCTGCACCGCGCGCACCAAGAGCTGACATTCCGCGCCGCCAAGGAGGCGCAGGCCAACCTGCTGATTCATCCCGTCGTGGGCATGACCAAGCCGGGCGATGTGGATCATTTCACCCGCGTGCGCTGCTACGAGGCGGTGCTGGATAAATATCCGGGTGCGACCACCACGATGAGCCTGCTCAATCTGGCGATGCGTATGGCGGGCCCGCGCGAGGCCGTCTGGCACGGCCTGATCCGCAAGAACCACGGCTGCACGCATTTCATCGTCGGGCGCGATCACGCCGGTCCGGGCAAGAACTCTGCCGGGCAGGATTTCTATGGTCCCTATGACGCGCAGGAGCTGTTCAAGCAGTATCAGGATGAAATCGGTCTCGAGATGGTCGATTTCAAACATATGGTCTATGTGCAGGAGAAGGCGCAGTATTACCCGATTTCCGAAGTGCCGGAGGGGGCCACGGTCCTCGACATTTCAGGCACCGAACTGCGCCGGCGTTTGGCGGAAGGGTTGGAGATTCCGGAATGGTTCTCATTCCCCGAAGTGGTGCGCGAATTGCGCCGCACCCGTCCGCCGCGGTCCAAGCAGGGCTTTACCGTGTTTTTCACCGGCTTTTCCGGCTCGGGCAAATCCACAATTGCCAATGCTCTGATGGTCAAGCTGATGGAGATGGGGGGGCGTCCTGTGACCTTGCTCGATGGCGATATCGTGCGGAAGAACCTCAGTTCTGAACTGGGTTTCTCCAAGGAACACCGCGACCTCAACATTCGCCGTATCGGCTATGTCGCATCCGAGATCACCAAGAATGGCGGTATTGCGATCTGTGCGCCGATTGCGCCCTATGCCACCACACGCCGCGCGGTGCGCGAGGATGTCGAGCAGTTCGGCGCGTTCATCGAGGTGCATGTGTCCACGAGTCTTGAGGAATGCGAACGGCGCGACCGCAAGGGTCTCTATAAGCTGGCGCGTGAAGGCAAGATCAAGGAATTCACCGGGATTTCCGATCCCTATGACGTGCCCGAGAAGCCGGAGTTGCGCGTCGAGACCGAGAATGTCGATGTCGACAATTGCGCCCATCAGGTCATTCTCAAGCTGGAGAGCCTTGGCCTGATCGCCGGGTGATATGGCTGAGTTGAGATCGAAAGGGCCGTCCCGGTGTGGGCGGCCTTTTTTCTATCAGGCGCTAGCGAGCGTAGCCTCTGCCGCGCGGCAGTTGATGTCGGCATAGCGTGCGGCGACCGGGCGCATGGCCGTGAGGGCAGGATCGCAATCTTGGGGGATGTCAGAGGTGGAACGTGCCGGACATGACCACACGCCCGCGCCCTGAGACACGAACGCCGGTGATGGCATCGGGCGGCCCTAGAACCTCGACCTGCGCTTGGCCGGGGCGGTTCATCCAATGCCCTTGTTCTGCGGTGAAACGTGGCTGGTCGATCAGACCATGATGCCAGAGATAGGCCGCCATCGCGCCGGTGGCAGAGCCGGTAAAGGCGTCCTCTGGCGGGCTGGGAGGGGTAATGAGAAGGCGTGAAAAGGTATCGCCCGCCGGGGTGGCCCCATTGAGCGTGACCCAGAACGGCTCCATCAGGTCCGTGTCGGCATGGCCGAGATGGGCGGCGAGCCGGGCAAGTGCGCCCTCATCCAGACGCAGGCGTCGCAGCGCTGCGTGATCGCGCAGCACGGTGACGCAGAACGGCAGTCCGGTGGAGACGAGTTGCGGGCTGCCAATGATGTCCGCGGTGTCGAGCCCGCCGACCGCGGCAATCAGGTCAGGTGGCAACTCCGGCCCGAGCTCTGGTGCGATCTGGGTCATGGTGACGCGTGGGGCAGGACCGTCTTCGACCTCGACGCTGATCAGACCTGCGCCGGTTTCCAGCACCATTCGAGGCCCGATGACCACGCCACGCCGCACAAGCGACACCACCGTTGCAACAGTTGGATGACCGGCAAAGGGGATTTCGCGGCTTGCGAGGAAGTAGCGCACGCGGGCGTCCGCCACATCGGATGGTCCGACGAAGGTGCATTCGACCAAGGACGTTTCCCGGACATAGGCCATGCAGGTTTCTGCCGTGAGCGCGCCTGCATCATGCACCACGGCGCAGCCGTTGCCGCCAAAGGGCCGGTCGGTGAAGGCATCGACCCAGTCGAACGGATAGTCGGGCATGGCTGCGCCTTCTTTGGTGTCAGTGAACCGTCACCGGCTCCATGTTGTTCTGGCGGGCCAGTTGAAACGCCAGATCACGGCCCTCGACTAGCGCAAGACGTTCGCCTTCTTCGTTATGAACGGCATAAAGCTTTGTCAGATCGCGAACCTGTTCGCGCATATCCTGCGGTAGGTCGTCGACATTGACGGGACGCACATAAACGATGGCGCGATCCGTGTTTTCTCCGAAATCATATCTCGTATCCATGACTGCTCACCCTTTGTTTATCTTGATGCGTTGCACAACCGGCTCTGGCTGTGCGCGTGTCAGATCGACATGCAACAGGCCGTTTTCCATGATCGCCTCGCCCACTTCGACCCCGTCGGCCAGCACGAAAGACCGCTGGAACTGCCGCGCTGCGATGCCGCGATGCAGATAGAGCCGATCCTCGGCCTCGTCGCTCTGACGGCCCCGGATCACCAGTTGACGATCCTCGACGGTGATCGCGAGATTTTCTTCCGCAAAACCGGCCACGGCCAGCGTGATGCGGTATGAATTCTGTGAGGTCTGTTCGATGTTGAAGGGCGGATAGCCCTCATTCCCGGATTTCGCGCTGCGTTCCAGCATCCGTTCCAGCTGTTCAAACCCCAGCATATAGGGGTGCGACCCCAGAGTAAGCTTTGTCATCGACACGTCCTTGAGCTTAAGCGACCGTCCATTGTGCAGGTCCCGTTATGGCGGCCTGCATGGGAAATATGGGGTTTGGTCCGCATGCGTGCAAGGGCTTTGCGAAAGCTGTGCGATTCAGTATCTTGTATCTCCACGACCCCAGAGGAATCGCGTGCCATGAATGCCTATAGCGACCTGTCAATGAAATCCGAGGATGTGTTGCGCGTAGAGCTGGAGGAATTCCGCCGCGAGCATCGCGATTTGGATGAGGCCATCCGCGCCTTGCAGGACAAGGGCACGGCGGATCAGTTGATGGTGCAGCGGCTCAAGAAAAAGAAGCTGTGGCTGCGGGACATGATCGCGCGGATCGAGGACCGGCTCTATCCGGACATCATTGCGTAGCGGTCTGTGATCAGTATAGTGCGCGCTTCCAGACGGGGAGCGTTTCATGGCAGGCGTTAAGATCGGCATCATCATGGGCAGTCAATCGGACTGGTCCACCATGCGCGAGGCGGCGCAGATTCTGGATGAATTGGATGTGCGTTACGAGACCAAGATCGTCTCGGCGCATCGCACGCCGGATCGACTCTGGGAGTATGGCAAAACGGCGGTCGAACGCGGCTTGCAGGTGATTATCGCCGGTGCGGGCGGGGCCGCGCATCTGCCGGGGATGATGGCGTCAAAGACCCGCGTGCCCGTGATCGGCGTGCCGGTGCAGACGCGGGCGCTGTCGGGCGTCGACAGTCTCTATTCCATCGTGCAGATGCCAAAGGGGTTTCCGGTGGCGACGATGGCGATCGGGGCAGCGGGTGCAGCCAATGCCGGGCTGATGGCGGCGGCGATCCTTGCCAATTCCGATGCGGAGCTCGCGCAGCGGCTTGACGCGTGGCGCGCGGCCCTTTCGGCCTCGATTCCCGATGAGCCATGCGATGAGTGATATGCTTTTGACAGGTGCCACCATCGGAATTCTGGGCGGCGGGCAACTGGGGCGCATGCTCTCGGTCGCCGCTGCGCGACTGGGGTTCCGGACCGTGATCTTTGAGCCGGGTGGCGATTGCCCCGCAAGCCATGTGGCGCATCGCCATATTCAGGCCGAGTATTCTGACGAAGATGCGCTGCGGCGGTTTGCCGAGGCGGTCGATGTGATCACCTATGAGTTTGAGAATATCCCCACCGCAGCCCTCGATGTGCTGGAGGGCATGCGCCCTGTGCACCCCGACCGCCGCGCGCTCAGGGTCAGTCAGGACCGGCTGTTGGAAAAGTCGTTTCTGAGCGATCTGGGGCTGATGACCGCCCCGTTTGCGGCCGTGGACGATGCCGTGGACATGGCCGAGGCGATGCACGAAATCGGCCTGCCCGCGATTCTCAAGACCCGGCGTTTCGGCTATGACGGCAAAGGGCAGGCGCGGATCATGTCCGCCGCAGATGCCGAGCAAGCCTTGGCCGATATGGGCGGACAAGCGGCGATTTATGAGGGGTTTATCGACTTTTCACACGAGGTCTCTGTAATTGCCGCGCGCAACAGCGCGGGCGACGTCGCCTGTTACGATCCCGGCGAGAATGTGCATGAGGGCGGTATCCTGCGCACCACCACGGTGCCCGCGCGCCTGACGGCGGCGCAGCGCACCGATGCGGTGCTCTTGGCGGCCAAGATTCTCAACAGCCTGAAATATGTGGGGGTGATGGGGGTCGAGCTTTTCGTGACGCCCAAGGGGCTGATCGTCAATGAAATCGCGCCGCGTGTGCATAATTCCGGCCATTGGACGCAACAGGGCTGCGCCATCGACCAGTTCGAGCAGCATATCCGCGCCGTGGCGGGCTGGCCCTTGGGCGATGGCACCCGCTATGCCGATGTGGTGATGGAAAACCTGATTGGGGCCGATATGGACCGCGTGCCCGACTTGTCGCGTGCGCCCGGCGTCTCGCTGCATCTCTATGGCAAGGCCGAAGTCAAGGCGGGCCGCAAGATGGGCCATGTCAACCGGATCGTGCCCAAGGGCTGAGTATTCCGTTAATCCCCAGCCGCCAAGAGCGCCTGCAACCCGGATCGGTAATCGGGGTAAATGAGCTCTATCCCCAACTCCTCTTTGATCCGGCGGTTCGAGACGCGTTTTGACTCCGCATAGAACGACCGCGCCATCGGCGTCATCTCGGCCTCGTCAAACGCCACCTCTTCGGGCAAGGGCAGGCCCAGCAATTCGGCGGCATGGCCGATGACATCCTGCGGCGGGGCGGGGTCATCATCGCAGAGGTTATAGACCGCGCCCGGATTGGGCCGGTTGATCGAGGCCTCGAGCACCTGCGCGATATCCTCCACATGGATGCGGCTAAAGACCTGACCGGGTTTGACGATCCGCCGCGCCGTGCCTTGGCGCACCTTTTCGAACGGGCCGCGACCGGGGCCATAGATGCCCGCAAGGCGAAAGATATGCAGCGGCAGACCGGGAATGGCCTGCCATGCCGCCTCGGCCGCGACCCGCATCTGGCCGCGTCTGGTCGAGGGGGTGAGCGGGGTTTCCTCATCCACCCAACCGCCGGCATGATCGCCGTAAACCCCGGTGGTCGAGAGATAGCCCACCCAGTCGAGCCGGGGCGCAGCCTGCGCAATCGCATCGTGGTAGCGTGCCAGAACCGGATCGCCTGCCGCGTCCGGTCCGGCGGAAATCAAGAGATGCGTCACCGAGGCCAGCACGGGCGAAAGATCGTCCTCGGGCCAAAGCGCGGGCGTGATGCCCTCATGGCGCAAAACTTCGGCCTTGTCGGCACTGCGGGTGGTGCCGATGATAGCCCACCCCTGCGGCACAAGTCGGGCGGCGAGGGCGCGGGCGGAAAAGCCGTGGCCAAAGGAAAGAAGCGCTTGGGTCATAACCCTTTACATGGCGCGGGCCGTGGAGATTGGCAAGGCGGCGGTGTTTCGCCGGTGCCAGAAATGCGCTCTGGCGCGAAAAGGTGGATGCGGGCATCTTGCGCGCAGCGTTTTTTCAGGAGCCGCCATGTCTTTTATCAGTCGCCGTCTTGTTCTGGGTCTCATCGCTATCGCACCGCTGGCCGCCTGCGCCGCGTCCGACTCGGAGGTATCCACTCGGAACACCCCGTTCGATCCGCCGCTTTACCCGAATGAAACGCCCGAGTTGCGACGGTTGATCAACACTTATGCCGATCATTATCAGGTGCCGCGCAGTTTGGTGCATCGGCTGGCGATCCGCGAGAGCACGCATCGTCCCGGCGCGCGCAACGGGCCCTATTACGGGTTGTTGCAGATCCTGCCACAGACCGCGCGGGGCATGGGGCACAGGGGGCCTGCATCCGAGTTGCTCGAGGCCGAGACCAATCTGAAGTATGGGGTCAAGTATCTGCGCGGGGCCTATATTGTGGCGGATGGCAACCCCGATGCCGCGATCATGTGGTACGCGCGGGGGTATTATTACGAGGCCAAGCGCAAGGGGCTGCTGGTGGAAACGGGGCTGCGGTCGGCGTGATCTTGTCCAGGGCCGGCGTTTGTCCCACGTCATGAGGCGCGCGGAAGAAGGCGCCTCATGATCGCGTGGGGTCAAAGCCCCGATCAGGTCAGAACCTGCCCCCCGCGCGGTTTCTGCACGGTGTCGAACCGACGGGGTCTGTCAGGTTGTTCTGAGATGGTTCAATGCGCGTAATCCGAGCCTTCGGCATCCAGAATGGCCTTTAATTCCGTCAGATGCCGATCGGCCTGTCCGGGATAATCATCGAGTTCCTGAGCTGTCTTTTCCGCGACCGCGTCCGAAAGCACCCGCAGGGGCCGCCCGGTTTGCAGGGCACGGATATAGGTTTCGGCGGCGCGCTCGAAATAATAGAGGCGATTGAACGTGTCGGCGACACTGTCACCGATCACCATGACGCCGTGATTGCCCATGATCAGCACCTTGTTCCTTGGGTCAATCAGGAGCCGGGCACAGCGCACGCCCTCATCCTCGAACGCAAGCCCGCCATAGCCCTCATCCACCACATGCCGGTTGTAGAAAGTGGCGCAGTTCTGGTCGATGGGCGGCAGACGGCTGTCAGCGAGGCTGGCGAGAACAGTGGCATGGATGGAATGCACATGCATGGCGCAGCGGGCATGGGCGCAGTGCCGGTGCAGCCCGCCATGCAGGCCCCAAGCGGTGGGATCAGGCGCGTTCGGCCCCTCCAGCGTTTCGGGGTCATTGGCATCCACAACGATGAGGTCGCTCGCGCGGATACGGGCGAAATGCATCTGGTTGGGGTTCATCAGGAACCGGGTGCCGTCGTCATTGATCGAGAGACTGAAGTGATTGGCCACCGCCTCGTGCATATTGAGGCGTGCGGTCCAGCGGAAGGCGGCGGCGAGATCCACGCGCTCTTGCCAGTGATCCATGTTCGGTTTCAGGCTGGTCACGTTCATAGGGTTGTCCTTTCAGTCGCGGTCAGGGGCCGGGAGGCGACCCACGCATAGCCATTGGGGCACAGGATGCAGCATTCGCGCAGCCCGTGGGGTTTGTTGGTGGGCGGTTGCAGGATCATGCCGCCTGCACCGTCGGCGCGGGCGGCAGCAGTGTCGGGATCGCTGTCGAAAAGGTGCAAGGACGCCCCGGCCCCGCGCGGCGGACGCTCGGGCACAAGGCCAAGGATCGGATTGGCGGCATAGGTATGATCGGCATGCAGTTGCATCACCTGATCGCCATAGATCATGATTGCGAAATCCGTGCTGAGCCGGTGGGCCGTCATGTCAAAGACCTCTGTGAGAAACGCGGACTCGGCCAGCACGTCGCGCACCAGCAGGTTGAGACCAAGCCCGCGCAGGCTGGCCCCGAATGTCTCTGGGGTGACGGTTTCGTAGTCCATTTGCGCGCGCTCCTTGGGTGGCAGCTTGATCATGCCCCCAGCGCGTGTCAACCTGTGTGCGCAGAGCAGGAGACAGGCATGACCATGCAAACCCCGGATGAGATCGCCCCGGAGGCGTTCACAGACGCGCGCGCGGCTGTGGACCGGCTCTGTCAGCTCTATGCGGCGGGCACGGAGTTTCTCTGCGCGGCGTTTGCGCGGGCACTGGCCGGGAACCTGCCGATAGGCCGGGTGCGCGCCTATTATCCCGAAATCCGCCTGACCACCGGAACCTATGCCAAGGTCGATAGCCGGCTCAGTTTCGGGCATGTGTCCAACCCCGGCACATATGCCGCGACGATCACGCGCCCCGACCTGTTCCGCGCCTATCTGGAGCAACAGATCGGGTTGCTCTTGGTCAACCACAGCGTTGGGGTAACGATCGGCACCTCCGACACGCCGATGCCAGTGCATTTCGCGGTGGCGGAGGATGCGGGGCTGAGTGTGCCGCAGGAGGGGGCGGCCGAGTTCACCCTGCGCGATTACTTTGACGTGCCGGATCTCGCGACCACCAATGACGATATCGTCAATGGCACATGGGTGTCTGTGCCAAACGGGGCGGCACCGCTTGCGCCTTTTACAGCGCAACGGGTGGATTATTCGCTGGCACGGCTCACGCATTACACCGCGACCGATCCCCGCCATTTCCAGAATTACGTGCTGTTTACCAATTATCAGTTCTATGTCTCGGAATTCGAGACCTATGCCCGGCGCATGTTGGGGGACGCCGAGAGCGGCTATACCGCCTTTGTCAGCACCGGCAATGCCGAGATCACCGGGCCTGATGATCCGCTGCCGGCACCCGAGCGATTGCCACAGATGCCCGCCTATCATCTCAAGCGGGCGGATGGGTCGGGGATCACGCTGGTCAATATCGGGGTCGGGCCATCCAATGCCAAGACCGCGACGGATCATATCGCCGTGCTGCGCCCGCATGCCTGGGTGATGGTGGGCCATTGCGCAGGGCTGCGCAATTCGCAATCCTTGGGCGATTTCGTGCTGGCTCATGCCTATTTGCGCGAGGATCGCGTGCTCGATGCCGATCTGCCCGCCTGGGTGCCCATCCCGGCGCTCGCTGAAATCCAGATCGCGCTGCAAGACGCGGTGGCGGCAGAGACGCAATTGGAGGGGTTTGATCTCAAGCGGGTGATGCGCACCGGAACCGTGGCCAGCGTGGACAATCGCAACTGGGAGTTGCGCGATCAGTCCGGGCCGGTGCAACGTCTGAGCCAATCGCGCGCCATCGCGCTCGACATGGAGAGCGCCACGATTGCCGCCAACGGGTTCCGGTTCCGGGTGCCCTATGGCACGCTGCTCTGCGTGTCCGACAAGCCGTTGCAGGGCGAGTTGAAACTGCCCGGCATGGCGTCGGAATTCTACAAATCACAGGTCTCGCGGCATCTGATGATCGGGATTCGCGCGATGGAATCACTGCGCCGGATGCCGCTCGAACGCATCCACAGCCGCAAATTGCGCAGCTTTGAGGAGACAGCCTTCCTTTGACCCCACGGAAATCCGCACAAAATCCGCCGAAAGCGCTTGCTTTTGCCCACTAGGCGTTGTGTTTAACCACATCATAGCGTTAAATCACGCGCATGAGGCCCAAGAGAAGGGCAGTTGCAAGGAGACCATAAAATGGCAAAACCCATGACCAAGACCCAACTCGTGGCCGCACTGGCCGATGAAATGGGCAGTGACAAGAAGACCGCAGGCGCGGCGCTGGATTCGGTGATTGCGATCATCACCCGCGAAGTTTCCGCCGGTGGTGCCGTGACCCTGCCGGGCATTGGCAAGATCTATTGCCGCGAGCGCCCCGAGCGCATGGTGCGCAATCCCGCCACCGGCGAGCAGATGAAGAAAGAGGCCGACAAGGTGGTGAAGATGACCATCGCCAAGGCACTCAAGGACAGCGTGAACGGCTGATCCCCGAACCTGCTGGAGCGATACCGCTTACCGAGAGCAGAGCAAGATCACACCAAGATCATAAGGGCCGCCCAAAGGGCGGCTTTTTACTTTGTACCGTGATGACGAGTGTCCCGCGCCGCGTGATCCGGTCAGGCGACCTTGAGGACGATCTTGCCGATATGGCCGCTCGATTCCATGCGGGCATGCGCGGCGGCGGCCTCGGTCAGCGGAAACTCGGAATCCATGACCGGGGCAATGCGGCCTGCCTCGAGCAGGGGCCAGACATGGGCGCGCAAGGCCTCGGCAATCCGCGCCTTGGCGAGATCGCTTTGCGGACGCAGGGTGCTGCCGGTGATCGTCAGGCGGCGCATCATCACCTGAGAGAAATTCAGCTCGATCTTGGGGCCTTGGAGGAATGCGATCTGCACGAGGCGTCCATCATCGGCAAGCGCCTTGACGTTGCGGGGCAGGTAATCGCCGCCGACCATGTCGAGGATGAGATCTGCGCCACCCTCGGCGGATAGCACCTCTACAAAATCCTCGTCGCGGTAGTTGATCGCGCGTTCAGCTCCGAGATCCACGCAGACCTTGCATTTCGCGGCGCTGCCTGCCGTGGTAAAGACCCGTGCGCCAAAGGTGTGGGCGAGTTGAATGGCCGTGGTGCCGATGCCGGAAGATCCGCCATGCACCAGAAAGCGCTCGCCCGCCCTGAGCGCGCCGCGCTGAAAGACGTTGGACCAGACGGTAAAGAAGGTTTCTGGCAGGCAGGCGGCCTGTTTGAGGCTGAGGCCATGAGGCACGGGCAGGCAATGCGCGGCGGGCGTGGCCACATAGTCGGCATAGCCGCCGCCGGGCAAGAGAGCGCAGACCTGATCGCCAAGCGCCCAATCGCTGACGCCCGCACCGAGTGCTACGATTTCACCCGCCCCCTCTAGCCCCGGAAGGTCAGAGGCGGTCGGTGGCGGCGCATAGAGACCGGCGCGTTGCAGGGCATCAGGGCGATTGACGCCAGCATAGGCAAGCCGGATCACCACCTCGCCCGCGCGGGGCGTGGGGCGGGGACGCGTGGTGGGTTGCAATACCTCGGGGCCACCGGCCTGTGTGATTTCAACGGCCTGCATTGTCTGAGTCATCCTTGGTCCTTTGTCGTTATGTCGGTCGGTTCCAGCGCCCTGGCATGCCTGTTTGCTGCGCGCTCTGAGGCGCGCGGATGCGGCTCAGAAAGCTGAGTGGGCCGGCCATGAGACCCGACACCAGCCGGTTGTCGCGCGCCTGCGCCTTGAGCTTTTCGATCTGCATCACACCCTCGATGCGGCGATCCAGAAACTCCCATGTGCGGCTGTGCCCATCGCTGTCATCCCCCAGCCAATAGAGCACAGTCGCGCCATAGACACCCGAGAGCGTCGCGCGTTTGGTATACCAATTCACATCGTCGGATGTATCGCCAAGCGCGGTCCAGATGTGATCGGCGGTTTGCCAGAGGGCGCGTGCGCCATCGGCGGCATAGGGTGGCAACGAAAAGAGGGTCATGCCCCGGCGCACAAGTTCGCGATCTTCAACCGCCTCAAGCCGGGCGCGCACGGCAAAGGCCACGCGGTCGCGAAAACGCAGGGTGCCCAGATCGGTCTCGGCCAGTCGTTTGAGCATCGCGGCATCGCCCGCCGCGTGATAGGCCAGCGCCAGATCCACCGCACCGCGTGGGCAGATGGCGGACACAAGCGCCGGAGAGATCCCGGCATCCTCGGCGGCGAGGCGCAGGGTGGTTTCGCTCCAGCCGTCAAAGGGCACATGCAGGGCTGCGGCCTCGAGCAGACGGGTCATAAGATCAGGTTCGGACATCAGCGATCCTCCTTGCGGCGCACCCTAGACAAATCCGGGGCGCTTTGCTATACGGCGCCTTCCTGCAATCTATTGCAACTTTAACTTAGGAAGGTGGTGACACCACATGCAGGTTAGTGTTCGCGACAACAATGTCGATCAGGCGCTCCGCGCTCTGAAGAAAAAACTGCAGCGCGAAGGCGTTTTTCGTGAAATGAAGCTCAAGCAACATTTCGAGAAACCGTCCGAGAAAAAAGCGCGCGAGAAGGCCGAAGCGATTCGCCGTGCCCGGAAACTGGCGCGCAAGAAAGCGCAGCGCGAAGGCATGCTCTAAGGTCTCTTGGAGCACTCTCCGCAGAATTTTGCGGCACGAGGCATCTATCCCGAAAGATCGGACACCGATTTTAGGATCAGATAGGCGTTACTTTGACGACCCCCGGGCGGATGCTTCGGGGGTTTGTCGTTTTGGGGGCTTGCCCCCGTCGCTCCAAAGGGCACCCCCTAGAGTATTTCAGCCAAGAAGAACCCGCGATCAGCTGAGTTGGCAGAGCGGCGCGTCTTGGCGAATCGAGGTGACAAAGCGGCCTTCGGAGGTGTCACGGATCGCATAGCCATAGCCGCGCAGGCGGTGTTTCCATTCACGCTCGGACACCGCGAGGTGACGCTCTCGCAGGACGAGATTGCGGATTTCTGTGGTGCTGTCGGTCTGGGTCAGGTTCATTGTTTCTATCCCTGTTGAAATTTGCCTCTAACGATAGGGATAGGTGGCGGATGTGGCGGTAATCGTGCCGGATTATGGCGAGGCCGGGGAATTGTCTGGGCAGGGTCAACGCGCCGCAGCATCCACGCCGGGCAGTTGCGCAGCATCGTCGCGGCGCGAGCAGGCAGCGGCGATCAGGGCGCGAAAGATACCCATTTGCCGATGCGCATAGAAGAGATGCTCGGGGTGCCATTGCACGCCCAAGGCAAAGGGCTCGGTCACGCGTTCGATGGCCTGAATCATGCCGCCGCTGTCGCGCGCGGCGATGCGCAAGCCCGCTCCCAAGCGGTCCACCGCCTGCGTGTGCAGGGCGTTCACCTTCATCGGTTGCGTGCCGGCAAGTTTGGCCAGCCGGGTGCCGGCTTCTATGTGCACGGTCTTGCGCGGCAGCACGGTGCGGATGTGATCGCTGGCCTTGTAGGTTTCATAGGCGTCCTGATGCAGCGTGCCGCCGAGCGCAATGTTGAGCATCTGACTGCCGCGACAAATCCCCAGAACCGGCTTGGCATGCTCGAACGCCGCCAGCACCAGCCCGCGCTCCAGAGCGTCGCGGTCGGGGTCAAGCCACGCGGATGTCACAAGCCGCCCACCATAGAGATCCGGCGATATGTCATCGCCGCCGCCGATGATAAGCCCGTCCACGGCTGTGATGTCTGCCGCGCGCCCGGTCTGCCAACGCTGTGCCTGCCCGCCTGCCAGCCACACATTCAGGGCAATGAGCGGAAAGATGCGCCAGCCCGAGCGGCGCGAGACAGTGACCCCGATCACCGGGCGGCGAGTGGTCATGCGCGGTCCAGCCCCGCCGATTGCAGAATACGACCGGCGCGGTTGGCCCAACTTTGACGGGAGAGCGTCAGCAGGCCGTGATCATCCAGCCATGCCTGCGACAAGCGGGTGAGAAGGGCGGCATTGCTGGCGACCCGTTCGACGATCAGCCAGCGCTGCCATTCCTCGGCAATGGACCAGTCGGGTTCGTCTATCCGGCAGTCGGGCAGGCGAAAATGAAACGTCGGGCGGGCAGAGGTTTTGTCAGAGATGGCTGCTCTGACCCGGTCCGCGTCGAAATGCGCGAAGATCGGCAGCATATCCAGGCCACGATTCCGGCTGGGTGTGAGTTCGAGATAGAGCCCTGTCACGTGGTCACGGCTGGCACCCGGTCCGGCCTTGATCAGCGCGCGGACGAAATCTATCGGGTAGGGATCGGTGAAGGGCAAGAGGCGGCGGGCCTCGTCGATCGGGTTGGTGGCGCGCAGCCAGTCCTCGATCAATGCATAGGCCAGCAGGGGGCGGATCGTGTCCGCGTCGGCCTCGCTGGCTATCTCGACGTTGAGATGCAGGCCAAAGCCAAAGAACCAGCCAGCGCCGCTGCCCAAGGCCCCCGCAGCCCGCAGGGCATTGCGCAGATCGTCCAGGCGGGCGAGGCGTTTGAGATCGAGCGGTTCGGTGACGATTTCCACCGGAACGACCTCGCGCCCCAGATCAAGGGCCATGTCGCGCAGTTTGCTTTTCTGGGCATTGCGCAGAAAGATATCGAGGTAAACGTCGATCTGGCCGATCTCGCTATTCTCGACGCGCCAGATATGGCTGTCCGTTTGGGACGCGCTGCCAGTCAGCGTTGCCGCGCAGAGGTGCGCCACTTGCGCTTCGGGCAGACCGCCAAGCTCGATCTCGACGCCGATGAGTCGGGGATCGCCCTTGGCGTTCAGCGGTTGCGGCAAAGGGGCAAAGGCGGTCATGGGCTTAATGCCCTGCCTCGGCCTCGATCTGAGCGCGGGATTTGCGGGCGCGTTCGGTGGCGGATTTCAACTGACCGCAGGCGGCCATGATATCCTCGCCACGCGGCGTGCGGATCGGGCTGGCGTAACCGGCCTTGTAGATGATGTCGGCAAAGCGCTGAATCCGGTCCCGGTCGCTGCGCTCATAGGGGCTTCCGGGCCATTCGTTGAAGGGGATGAGATTGATCTTGGCCGGAATGCCCTTGATCAGTTGCACGAGGCGGCGGGCGTCGGCATCGCTGTCATTCACATCCTTGAGCATCACATATTCAAAGGTGATCCGCTCGGAATTCGAGAGGCGCGGGTAGTCGCGCAGCGTATCCAGGAGCGTCGCGATGTTCCATTTCTTGTTGATCGGCACGAGCGCGTCGCGCACTGCGTCGGTGGTGGCGTGAAAGCTGACAGCCAGCAAACAGCCGATTTCCTGCGCGGTCTTGGCAATCTCGGGCACGACACCGGAGGTGGAGAGCGTGATGCGCCGACGCGAGAGGGAAATCCCCTCGCCATCCATGGCGATCTTCATCGCGTCGCGGACGTTGTCGAAATTATAAAGCGGCTCGCCCATGCCCATCAGGACGATATTGCTGATCAGGCGCGGGCGCTCACCCACCGGTTCACCGGGGCGCGGCCATTCATTGAGATCATCGCGCGCCAGCATCACCTGACCGATGATTTCTCCGGCGGTCAGGTTGCGGACCAGTTTCTGCGTGCCGGTGTGGCAAAAGGAGCAGGTCAGCGTGCAGCCCACCTGAGAGGAAATGCAGAGCGTGCCGCGATCGGTTTCGGGGATGTAGACCACCTCGACCTCATGGCCGCCGGCGATCCGCACCAGGTATTTGCGGGTGCCATCGGTGCTGACCTGTTTGCTGACCACCTCGGGAATGGTCACCACGAAGTTTTCGGCCAGTTGGGCGCGATAGGCCTTGGCCAGATTGGTCATGGCATGAAAATCGCGCACGCCCCATTGATAGATCCATTGCCAGATCTGATTGACCCGCATCTTGGCCTGCTTTTCGGGCGTGCCGTGCGCGATCAGAGCCTCGCGCAGCGCGTCGCGCGTGAGACCGACAAGGTTCACCGGCCCGTCGGGCAGCTTGCGGGGGATGGTCAGCACATCCTGTGTAATCGGCGCTGTTTGGGTCATGGGCCTGTCGCGGTTCGGGCTGGGATATGATCCCATATAGGATTCGCAGGCGGATTCCAAAGGGTTTGGCGGAGGATACCGCCAAACCGCTGTTGCTAGGCAACAGGGCGGACCCTCAGACCTTGGCGTGCAGCCGTGCCATGACGCAAAGCAGTTCGAACATGATTGAGGCGCCCAGAAAGGCCGTGCCGCCAGAGGCGTCAAACGGCGGCGACACCTCGACCAGATCGGCGCCGATAATGTTGACGCCTTCCAGCCCGCGCACGACCTGCAACGCCTGATAGCTGTTGGGGCCGCCCACTTCGGGCGTGCCGGTGCCGGGAGCAAAGGTGGGGTCAACAAAGTCAATGTCATAGCTGACATAGGTGTCACCGCTGCCTGCAATCTCGCCGGCTTCGGCCATCACATCCTCGGGGCCGCGGGCGTGGAATTCCTCGATGAGGATCAGGCGGATGCCCTCGGCCGCGGCGAAATCGCGATCCTCGGTGTCATACATGGTGCCACGCAGGCCGATCATCACGACACGTTTGGGATCAAGCAGCCCTTCCTCGACTGCGCGGCGGAAGGGGGTGCCGTGGGTATACATCGTGCCACCAAAGTACGAATGATAGAGGTCGGTGTGGCTGTCGAAGTGGATCATGCCGACGGGCGCGCGGCGGGCCAGAGACCGCAGCACCGGCAGGGTTGTAAGGTGATCGCCGCCTGCTGTGAGTGGGATGATCCCCGCGCCTGTCACCCCGTCGTAGAATTCGGTGATCCGGGCGAGGCTGTCCATAATATCCGCCGGGTTTGGCCCGACATCCCCCAGATCGGCACAATTCACCGCCTCGAACGGGCGCATGCCAGAGGTCGGATGCTGCGCGCGGATCATGGTCGAGGCGTCGCGCAATTGGCGGGGGCCATGACGCGGGCCGGGGCGGTTGGTGGTGCCGCTATCCCAGGGCACGCCGATCAGGCCGATTTGAACATCCTTGTAACGCTCATGCCCGTTGGGCACATAGGGCAGCCGCATGAAGGTGGGCACACCGGCAAAGCGCGGCAACTCAAACCCGGAGATGGGGTGAAAGAAGGGATCGGAGGTCATGACAGTCCTTTCAGGCGTTTGCGAGAGGTGACGGGGCCGTCCCCCTGTGCGGTGATCCGGGCGATGGCCTCGGCGATGGGTTCAAAGGCCACGGCCATGTGATGCGCGTTGGCATGCAGCAGTGTTTCTGGGTCAGACACCCATGCGACATGACCGCGCCAAAAGAGAAGGTCGCCGCGTTGGAGGGGGGCGGAGTCGGGGAGATGTTCTCCCAAGCCTTGCTCTTGCGGGCCGCTGTCACCGGGGCAAGCGATGCCGCAGGCGAGGCAGGCCGCCTGCACCAGTCCCGAACAATCAATGCCAAAGCTGGAGTTTCCGCCCCAGAGATAGGGCGTGCCAAGGAAGGTTTCTGCAACAGTGACAAGATCAGGGGCGAGCGTCCCAAGCGGCGTCAGATGGGCGCGAGGGACGTATCCCTGCGGCGTCTCGGCAAAGCGACCCTGTTCCGAGAGCACCTGAAGCCGCGCGCCGTGGCTGAGGCTGAACCGCTCGCGGGTCTTGAAATCCGGCGCGGGGTAGAGATGTGTGGCGCGGGCGCTGACGCGGTGGGTAGGGGTGCCGTCTGTCAGTGCGGTATCGGGTAGAAACCCCCGATAGCCGTCGCGGGTGGTTGTAACCTCTGCCCAACCATCGGCAATCGACTGCACCGTGACGCCCTCTCCCATCAAAAGTTGCCGGTCGCGCGGGCCGTCAGGGCTGCGCAATAGGTCAACGAGAGGCAGGGCAATCAGGCGGATTTCGCTCACAATCCCAACACCTCTGGCAGCGCCTCCAAAAGCGCGCGCGCGCCCATGCCGACACCGCCCTTGGGGCGGGCGGGAGCGGCGGAGGGGGTCCAGCCGTAGATGTCGAAATGGCTGTAATTGAGCCCGCCCACGAAGCGGCGCAGAAAGAGCGCGGCGGTGATCGAGCCTGCAAAACCGCCTGAGGGGGCGTTGTCGAGATCGGCGATGCCGGGCTCGATCATCGCCTCATAGGGGGTGTGAAACGGCAAGCGCCAAACCGGGTCAGCAACGCGCGCAGCGGCGCCCTCCAGTGTCGAAGCAAAGCGGGGATCGTCGGTGTAATAGGGCGAAAGATCAGGGCCAAGCGCCACGCGGGCGGCCCCGGTGAGGGTGGCCATGGAGATCATCAGATCGGGTGCATCCTCGGCCCCATAGGATAGCGCATCGGCCAGCACCAGCCGCCCCTCGGCATCGGTGTTGTTGACCTCGACCGTCAGCCCATTGCGCGCGGTCAGGATGTCGCCGGGGCGAAACGCATTGCCCGCGACCGCGTTTTCCACCGCCGGGATCAGCACACGCAATTGCACGGGCAGGCCAAGCGCCATGATCATATGCGCAAGGCCCAGAACCGTGGCGGCCCCGCCCATGTCCTTTTTCATCAGGCCCATGGAGGAGCCGGGCTTGAGATTGAGCCCGCCGGTGTCGAAACAGACGCCCTTGCCCACAAGGGTCAATTTCGGGCCGCTCTGGCCCCACCGCATGTCCATGAGGCGCGGAGGCACGGCAGAGGCGCGCCCGACGGTGTGGATCAGGGGAAAGTTCTGGGCAAGCAGATCCTCGCCCCGCACGCAAGTCATGCGGGCGCCCTGTTGATCGGCGATGGCGGCACAAGCGGCCTCGAGCGCATCGGGGCCAAGATCATTGGCGGGGGTGTTGATGAGGTCGCGCGTCAGCGCCTCGCCGGCCGCAATGATTTCCAGCCGCGCGGCATCGACGCCCTCGGGCGCGATGAGCCGCGCCTTGGCCGGGGTCTGGTCGCGGTAGCGCTCATAGGCGTAATGCGACAAGAGCCAGCCCAGCGCCTCGGTCTCGGCCTGATCCTCGGGCAGGCCTTGGACGCGGTAGGTGCCCGCAGGCAAGGCGGCGGCGATTCCGGCCAGATGAAACCGCCCCCGTGCGCGCGACGCATCCGAGCCGTAGCCGCCCAGCGCCATGGCAATCGCGCCTGCCCCGTCCGGCACAATGAGGGTGCGGCCAAGCGCGCCGGTGAACCCCATCGCGCGCACCCATGTGGTGACCTCGGGCGTTTGTCCGGACATCCATGCGTCAAGGTTAGGCTCGGCCACCAGATGCAGCGGAATGGCAGGTGTGTCGGGGGCAGCGAATCTGAGGCTCATTTGGGCAGACCTTTTGGCGGCGTTATTGCGCGCCAGCCTAGCCACGATTGCGCCGCCTGCAACCCGTCAATTCATGCGGTTCAAAGCGGCGGGTCGGACATATCCCATATCTCGCAGAGCGAACGCTCGCCAATTCGCAAGAGGCGCGCAAAGGTGGCGGCAAGCGCAGTCGTGTCGCCGGCCTCAATGCAGCGGGTCACATCCCTGGCCACCTGCACCAAAAGCTGCATGCCGATCTGGTCGGCGATGGCGATCAGGCTGCGCGCGCATTTGCGCAGATCGTCCCTGCGGCCCGCGCTGTAGAGCCGGCCGGCATGCGTGAGCCGTGCCGCCAGTTCCTCGAGCGCGCGACAGACCACATCTTCGGCATTCGTCTCGCCGAGTTGGACATAGAGCGTCTCGAGCCGTTGGGCATCAAGCCGCACCTGTTCCTCTTGTTTCAGCAATGTCACCTGTTCCACGGCTCACCCACAGTCCCTTGATCCATCAGCCCCCACGGCGCGCGCAGATTGGCCCTTGGCTAGTTCCCAAATGGTTTCCATGGTCGCAATTTATCGCTCGAATTCGAGGCGAATCCGGACTATCTACCAAACGATTGCCACAAGCCCGGGAGAGACCATGGAACACGCCCGCCCCCTGCCCGCCTATCTGGTACACCGTTTTCATGGCTGGAAGGCCACGAGCTATGCCGAGAACCAGTCGTGGTATCGGCATCTGGCACAGCAGGGGCAGCACCCCCGTGCCATGGTGATTTCCTGCTGTGACAGCCGCGTCCATGTCACCTCGATCTTTGGTGCGGATCAGGGAGAGTTCTTTATTCACCGAAATATCGCCAATCTGGTGCCGCCCTATGAGACCGATGGCGGTCAACATGGCACCTCGGCAGCGGTGGAATATGCCGTGACCGCGCTCAAGGTGGCGCATGTCATCGTGATCGGCCACTCCGCCTGTGGTGGCGTCAAGGGCTGTATGGAAATGTGCTCGGGCCATGCGCCGGAACTGGAAAAACAGACAAGCTTTGTCGGGCGGTGGCTGGATATCCTGCGGCCCGGCTACGAGCGGGTCAAGGATATGGCCGATGCAGAGCATCAGATGACGGCACTCGAAAAGCAGGCGGTGGTGATTTCGCTGGAGAACCTCATGACATTTCCGTTTGTCGCCAAGGCAGTCTCTGATGGCACGCTAACGCTGCACGGGCTCTGGCACGAGATCGGCTCGGGTGCGCTGGAGCAATTTAGCGGCAATCAGGATGCCTTTTTGCCGCTCTGAGCGCAGTGCCTCACCCTCGCCTGTGGGATCGGCCAACGAAAAGATATAAGTATTTGATCCAAGAAAAAGCCCGGCGCGCACGAACAAGGCGCGCCGGGTTCTGTTTTATGGTCAGGCTGCGGCCGCCTGACCGCCAAAGCGCCCATAGAAGCTCTGGGTCTTGTCCGCCATCTCGCGCAGCAGTTTGGGTGTCGTGAAACGCGGGCCGAATTTCTCGGCCAACTGATCGCACCGCTCTGCGGCATAGGGCGTGCCGATGATGTCGAGCCAGGCAAACGGCCCGCCTGACCAAGGCGCAAAGCCCCAGGCCAGGATCGCGCCCACGTCGCCCTCGCGGATGTCCTCGAGAACACCCTCTTCCAGGGCGCGCACCGCCTCGAGCACTTGCGCGAACATCAGACGCTGCTGAACCTCGTGCACGTCGGGTTGTTCGGCGGCGCGGGGGTATTGCGTGGCAAGCCCCGGCCAATACCCCAGACGCTTGCCCTTGTCGTCATAGTCAAAGAACCCGGCCTTGGATTTGCGGCCCAGACGCCCCTCGCCTTCCATGTAAAAGATCACCTCATCGACCGCGGCATCCGGATAGGCGTCGCCCATCGCCGCCTTGGTGGCGCGGGCGATCTTGGCACCGAGGTCAATCGAGGTCTCATCGACCAGTTGCAGCGGTCCCACCGGGAAACCAAGCTGGCGCGCGGCATTGTCGATGAGCGCGGGCGCGATGCCCTCGGCCACCATGCGCAGACCCTCGTTGATATAGGGGATGATGCAGCGGTTGCAGTAGAAGAACCGCGCGTCATTGACCACAATCGGCGTCTTGCGGATTTGCCGGACATAGTCGAGCGCCTTGGCAACGGCGCGGGGGCCGGTTTTCTGACCCTTGATGATCTCGACCAGCATCATCTTTTCCACCGGCGAGAAGAAGTGAATGCCGATGAAATTCTCAGGATTGTCAGACGCCTTGGCCAGTTCAGAAATCGGCAGGGTCGAGGTGTTGGTGGCAAAGATGCAGTCCTTGTCCACCACCTTGAGCACCTCTCTGGTGACTTGGGCCTTGACCTTCGGGTCCTCGAACACCGCCTCTATGATGAGATCGCAGCCCTTGAGCGCCGCGTAATCCGTGGTGGCGGTGATGAGATCGAGCGTTGCCGCCTTCTTCTCAGCCGTGGCCTTGCCACGTTTGATGCCCTGATCCATGAAATCGGCGGTGTAGGACTTGCCCTTGTCCGCCGCCTCTTGTTTCTGGTCGATCAGCACCACCTGCATGCCCGCCATGGCGGAGACGAGCGCGATACCCGCCCCCATCATGCCGGCCCCCATGACGCCTACTTTCTTCACGCGCTGATCGGGCACGTCGGGACGGTTCGCGCCTTTTTCCAGCGCTTCCTTGTTGATGAAGAGCGAGCGGATCATCGCACTGGAGCTTGGGTTCATCAGCACGTTGACGAACCAGCGCGCCTCGATCTTGAGGGCGGTGTCGAAGGGCACGAGCGCGCCTTCATAGACCGCTGACAAGAGCGCCTTGGCCGCCGGAAAGGCACCTTGGGTTTTGCCATTGACCATGGCCGAAGCCCCGACAAAGGTCATGAAGCCCGCCGGGTGATAGGGCGCGCCGCCGGGCATTTTATAGCCCTTGTCATCCCAGGGTTTGACGATCACGGGGTTGCTCAGCACCCACTCGCGGGCCTTTTCGATCAGTTGATCGGCCGGCACCACCTCATCCACCACACCGGCGGCTTTGGCTTTTTTCGGATCATTGAGCTTGCCTTCGAGCAGGAGCGGCGAGGCGGCCATCGCGCCCAGCTTGCGCACAAGGCGTGTCGTGCCGCCTGCGCCTGGGAAAATCCCCACCATGATCTCGGGCAGGCCGATCTTGGCCGACGGATTGTCCGCGGCAAAGATGCGGTGACAGGCGAGCGGGATCTCAAGCCCGATGCCAAGCGCCGTGCCGGGGAGAGCCGCCGCAATCGGCTTGCCACCCTTGTTGGTCTTGGGGTCCATGCCGGCGCGCTCGATCTTGCGCAGGATGGCATGCATCCACATCACCCCATCAAAGAGCCCCTTGGCGGGATTTTCGCCCGCATCATCGCGCATCTTGGCGATGATGTTGAGGTCCATGCCGCCCGCAAACGAGCCGGGTTTGCCGGAGGTGAGGATCACACCCTTGACGGCCTCATCAGCCAGCGCGTCGTCAATCAGCGTCTCGAGGTCGAGAAAGCCTTGGGTGTTCATCACATTCATGGACTTGCCCTGCGTGTCCCAGGTGATGATCGCGACGCCGTCGGCGCCTTTTTCCATCGTGAAATCAGTCATCTTGGTCATCTCCTCTTACACGCGTTCGATGATGGTGGCGGCACCCATGCCGGAGGCGATGCAGAGCGTGGCAAGGCCGGTGCCCTTGCCCGTGCGCTCCAACTCATCCAGCAGCGTGCCGATGATGATGGCCCCCGTGGCCCCCAGCGGGTGGCCCATGGCGATCGAGCCGCCGTTCACGTTGACAAGGTTTGGGTCGACATTGAACGCCTGCTGAAAGCGCAGGACCACCGATGCAAAGGCCTCGTTCACCTCAAAGAGGTCAATGTCAGAGATCGACATGCCGCTGTCGGCGAGGATTTTCTGCGTGGCGGGCACGGGACCGGTCAGCATGATCGTCGGATCGGTGCCGATCTTGCAGGTCTGGCGAATGCGGGCGCGCGGCTTAAGGCCCCATTTCTCGCCGAATGCCTTGGAGCCGATCAAGACGCCTGCTGCACCATCGACGATGCCAGAGGAATTGCCAGCGTGGTGGATATGGTTGATCCGCTCCAGATGCGGATATTTCATCTTGGCCACGACATCAAAGCCCGGCATCACCTCGCCCATCGCCTGAAACGCCGGGGTGAGCGCGCCCAGTGTCTGCATGTCGGTGCCAGGGCGCATGTATTCGTCATGGTCGAGAATGGTCAGGCCGTTCTGATCCTGCACCTCGATGATGGAGTTCGCGAAACGTTTGTCATCCCAGGCCGCCTTGGCCCGGCGCTGCGATTCCACGGCGAGCGCGTCCGCCTCATCGCGGCTAAAGCCGTATTCGGTGGCGATGATATCCGCCGAAATGCCCTGCGGCACGAAATAGGTGTCCATCGCAATCGACGGGTCCACGGCAATCGCCGCCCCGTCGCTGCCCATGGCGACGCGGCCCATCATCTCGACCCCGCCCGCGATATAGGCCTCACCAGCGCCACCCTTGATCTGGTTGGCGGCGAGGTTCACCGCCTCCATGCCAGAGGCGCAAAAGCGGTTGATGGCGAGGCCGGGGATGCTCTCATCCAGATCAGAGGCGAGCACGGCAGTCCGCGCAAGGCAGCCGCCCTGCTCCATCACCTGCGTGACATTGCCCCAGATTACGTCCTCGACGGCGTGACCATCGAGTCCGTTGCGGGATTTCAGCGCGTTCAGCACCTGCGCCGAGAGGCGCGCGGCCGTCACCTCGTGCAGCGCGCCATCCTTGCGGCCCTTGCCACGCGGGGTGCGCAGGGTGTCGTAGATATAAGCTTCGGTCATTGTTGTTTTCCCTTTCGTTTATTTCGGTCATGCATCGCGATCGCATATAGAAAAAATGCTCGAATACTCCATCCGAGTAAGCCAAACATGCAGGCGAAGATTGCCAGTCCTTTGAGTGGCTCGGAATCGGTCAATCCCAAGAGAAAAAGAGGAATAAACCATGCCAAAAGGATAAGAATCCTTCTGGGTGTGCTAAGAGCATGCCATTCAATCATTGATGCAGTTGAGTAGAGCGAAAAGGCGGTCACTACGAAGAACATTGCAAGCAAAAGCATTAATGCGACAAGCATGCAGATGGCGGCAAACTCGGAAAAAGGCCATATTACCAGACTGGCAATGATGTAGAGCCCAAGAGTGTGCTTGAGGTACTTCCATTCACCTATTTCGCCGAACATTGCGATCATAGTCATCACGCGCGGTCAGCGGGGCTGCCGGGCATCAGGTCATAGGGGTGTTTCCAGCCGGGCGTGGCGCTGACATTGTTCAGCCACCGGTCGATATTGGGCCACTCGGCGCGGTCAAAGCCGAAGGGTTCGGGGTAATAGAGATACCCACAGCAGCTCAGATCCGCATTGGTCATGGCCTCGCCCACGATCCAGTCGCGCCCCGCAAGATGCGTGTCGAGCGTCGTGTAGGCGGCCTTGAGCCGGGCTTGGGTGAAGGGGATCACAGCCTCAGGGCGCTTATCCTCGGGCAGAAAGTTGATCAGGAAACGGGTCATGCCGCCCGGACTGCTGAGCTTGTGGTTGTCCCAGAACATCCAGCGCATCACCTCGCGCGCCTCTTCCGGCGTGGTCCCACCGAATTTGCCAGTCTTCTCGGTGATATACATCTGCATGACACCCGATTGTGTCAGGGTCACGTCGCCATCGACCAGCACCGGCACCTCGCCCATGACATTGGCCTCGCGGAACGCGGGCTGCCGCGTCTCGCCGCCGAAGAAATCGACAAAAACCGGCGTCCAGTCGAGACCGGAAAGCTCGAGGGCCAGCGCCGCCTTGTAGGCATTGCCGCTCTCGCCAAAGCAGTAGAGTTTGATCGTCATGTGTTGGGTTCCTGTTGCGATTTCGAATTTGAGTATTTTTGGCAAGATGAAGCCGATCCGGATTTACCCTGTATTAACTGAGATGTGGCTTGATCGGCGATGCGGTACAGGCTGGAGAGCCGATGACCGCGCAAGGTGAAGCCCTGTTCCGGTGACTGATGCCAAATGGCCTGCGCGCCGGGCAGGGTGCACCTGCGCTTTTCATCTTGCCGCAAATACTCCACGGGGGTCCGGGGGTGTGAGACCCCCGGTTCCGACCCTGCACTGCGGACCACCGCTCCGACCCTCACAGCGCCCTCGCGATCAGCTCTTTCATGATCTCGTTGGTGCCGCCATAGATGCGCTGCACCCGGGCATCGGCCCACATCTCGGCGATGTCATATTCCTGCATATAGCCATAGCCGCCATGCAGTTGCAGGCAGTCATCCAGCACCTCGCCTTGGCTGTCGGTCAGCCAGTATTTCGCCATCGCAGCCTTTTCCACGCTGAGGTCGCCGCGCATGTGTTCCGTGATGCACGCATCGAGAAAGGCGCGGCAGACGGCGGTTTTGGTCTGGCATTCCGCCAGTTTGAAGCGGGTGTTCTGGAACTGCAGGATCGGGCCGCCAAAGGCCTGACGTTCCTTACAATAGGTGATGGTGCGTTCTACCGCGCCCTCCATCGCGCCCTGCGCGCCGCAGGCGATGATCAGACGTTCTTGCGGCAGTTGCTGCATCATCTGATAAAAGCCGCGCCCCTCTTCGCCGCCGAGAATGTTCTCGGGCGGGATTTCGATATTGTCGAAGAAAAGCTCCGAGGTATCGCCCGCGTGCATCCCGACCTTTTCGAGATTGCGCCCGCGTGTGAACCCCTGCGCGGCCTCTGTTTCCACAACCACCAAGGAGATGCCCTTGGCCCCTTCCTTGGGGTCGGTCTTGGCCGCAACGATGATCAACTCGGCGTGCTGACCGTTGGTGATAAAGGTCTTTTGTCCCGAAAGACGATAGGCGTTGCCGTCGCGCACGGCGCGGGTCTTGATGCCCTGCACATCCGACCCGGCGGCGGGCTCGGTCATGGCGAGCGCGCCGACCATCTCGCCCGAGACCATCTTGGGCAGCCATTTCCGTTTTTGCGCCTCAGACCCATAGGCGAGGATATAATGTGCGACGATACCGGAATGAATGGGATTGCCCCAGCTTGCCAAATTGGCGCGCCCCTGTTCCATGCAGATCACGGCCTCATGACCGAAATCGCCGCCTGCGCCGCCATATTCCTCGGGGATGGAGGGGCAGAGCAGGCCCAGGGCACCCGCCTCAAGCCAGCAGTCGCGGTCCATGATGCCCGCCTTGCGCCAGCGGGCGAAATGCGGCCGCCATTCATCGGTGATGAACTTGGCGGTCATGTCCGAGAGCATCTGATGCTCGTCTGTCATCCACGTCATGGCCGGGCCTCCCTTCCCCGCGGTTTCAGCGTTTGCGCGCGTCCAACTCTGAATTGAAGAGCCTAAGGCGATGCGCAAAGGTTTCTTCGTTGATCACGCTGTCGAAATTCTCGAAGAGAAAGGACAGCGCCTCGCCCTCATCCAGCCCCGAGTCCTGCGCAAAGCGGCGCAGGCGGCGGTAGCCATCCTCGGTCATCGCCGCGTTGAAGCGGCGCGTGAGGCGAAAGCGTTTCGGCATCTGTCCCTCCTCCCTTGTGGTCTCGCCTCAGAACGCCTCGGCCTCGAGCGCCATGACGGTATCCGCGCCGCTCTCGATACGTGCCAGATGCAGGGCGGTCGCGGGTAGGCGACGCTTCATGTAGAAGCGACCCGTTGCCAGCTTGGTCTTGTAGAACGCCTCATCTGAAGTGCCCGCCTCCAGCGCCGCATGGGCCGATTTCGCCATCCGTGCCCACATCAGCCCCAGGCAGACATGACCAAAGAGGTGCATGAAGTCATAGGAGCCGGACAGCGCCGCGTTGGGGTTCTTCATCCCGTTCTGCATGAAGAACATGGCCGAGGCTTGCAGGTCCTTGGAGGCCGCTTTGAGCGGATCGAGGAAATCGGACTTAAGCGCGTCGTTGCCCTCGTTTTCCTTGAGGAAGGTTTTGACCAGATCGAAGAAGGCCATGACATGCTTGCCGCCATCCTGTGCCAGCTTGCGGCCGACTAGATCGAGCGCCTGCACGCCGTTGGCGCCTTCGTAGATCATGGCGATGCGGGCGTCGCGGGTGAATTGCGACATGCCCCATTCCTCGATATAGCCATGCCCGCCGTAGACCTGCTGCGCCAGCACGGTCATGTCATAGCCTTCGTCGGTGAGAAAGCCCTTGATCACCGGCGTCATCAGCGAAATCAGCCCCTCGGCGGCGGCGTCATCGCCGCGATGCGAGCGGTCGATGAGTTCCGCACCCCAGAGCATGAAGGCGCGCGCGCCCTCGATAAAGCTCTTTTGATCCATCAGCGAGCGGCGGATGTCGGGATGCACGATCAACGGGTCAGCGGGGCCGTTGGGGTTTTCCGCGCCGGTCACGGCGCGGCCCTGAAGCCGGTCCTTGGCATAGGCGAGCGCGTTCTGATAGGCGACCTCGGCCTGTGCCAGCCCTTGCATGCCCACACCGATCCGGGCCTCGTTCATCATGGTGAACATGGCGCGCATGCCCTTGTGCTCTTCGCCCAAGAGCCAGCCGGTGGCCCCGTCATAGTTCATCACGCAGGTGGAATTGCCGTGAATGCCCATTTTCTCTTCAATCTTGCCGCAGGTCACGCCATTGCGGTCGCCAAGGCTGCCATCCTCCTTGACGATGAACTTGGGCACGATGAAGAGCGACACGCCTTTGATCCCTTCGGGGCCACCGGGGATTTTGGCCAGCACCAGATGGATGATGTTGTCGGCCATGTCATGCTCGCCGGACGAGATAAAGATCTTCTGTCCGGTGATCTTGTAGCTGCCGTCGCCCTGCGGTTCGGCCTTGGTCCGCATAAGGCCCAGATCGGTGCCGCAATGCGGTTCGGTCAGGTTCATGGTGCCGGTCCAGTCGCAATTGGCCATTTTCGGCAAATAGGTGGCCTTTTGATCCTCTGTGCCATGCACAAGGATTGCAGAGGCTGCGCCGTGGGTCAGCCCCTGATACATGGTAAAGGCCTGATTGGCGGCCGAGAACATCTCGCCCACTGCCGTGCCGAGAACATAGGGCATGTATTGCCCGCCGAATTCTTCGGGAAGATCGAGCGCGGTCCAGCCGCCGGCTTTCATCTGCTCAAAGGCCTCTTTGAAGCCCTTGGGCGTGCGCACCACGCCGTTTTCCAAGACGCAACCCTCGGTATCGCCCACGGCGTTGAGCGGCATCAGCACCTCGGAGGCAATCTTGCCCGCCTCTTCCAGAACGGCCTTGGTAAAGTCAGGCTCGAGCTCGGCATAGCCGGGCGTTGTCTGTTCGGACACGTTCAGAACCTCGTGCAGCACGAATTGCATGTCACGGGTGGGGGCGGTGTAGCTTGGCATATGTCTCTCTCCCTAAAACAGGTGCCGGACCGGATTACTCGGCGGCTTTTTGGCTGGTCTTGATCGAGGCCAGCATACGCTCGCCCCATGTCATCTGTTCGCGCAGCTCAGAGATTGCAGCCTCCAGCTCGTCGCGCTGTTTCTCCATTTCGGCCAGACGCGTCCGCGCCACAGCATAGGCGCAAGCAATCTGGCTGTGTTGCTGATCCCCCTTGTCGTAGAGATCGAGCAACTGTCGCAGGTCTTCAAGGCTGAACCCGAAACGCTTGCCGCGTTGGATCAGTTTCAGCCGGGCCCGGTCGCGCCGGGTAAAGAGCCGCTTTTGCCCGACCCGTCGGGGCGAGAGCAGCTCCTTGGCCTCGTAGAAGCGCAGTGTGCGCGGCGTTACCTCGAACACGTCGCACATCTGGCGGATTGTCATCATATCGTCGGTCATTGGTTTACCCATATCAGAGCACATTTACCGACAATCTGCGGATCATGGGCCATGGTTACAACAGCCAGGCGGCTTTACGTAACCGCTACGTCGCGTCACTTTGAAGTTGACGTAAGATAAGGCAAGGTAAGCGCGTCCCGTGGGAAATTTTCTTTCCCTTGCGTCAGCCTTTCAGGACAGGCTGGACGCGGTGTCGTCACGCAACTTCTTCAATTCGGCCATCGCGTCGTCAATTTGACGACGCTGTTCGGCCAGTTCTGCAAGCTGCCGGTCAGCTAGGGCAATCCAGCTCTGCATCTGCGCAGTCGTGCCCTCTTTCTCGTAAATGAGAAGCCATTGCCGAATCTCTTCCAGCGCAAAGCCGAATTTGCGGCCGCGCAGGATCAGGGTCATGCGCGCGCATTCGCGCGGGCCGTACCAGCGTGCCCGCCCGTCACGTTCAGGCTGCAACAGTTCGATGTATTCGTAATATCGCAGGGTGCGCGGCGTGACATCATATGTCGCGCACATTTCCTTGAAGGACAGTTTTTTATCCGACATGGGCAGGCCCCCTCGCTCTCTTGACGTTAGGACCAAGATGCGGCCCATGCAACCGGTGCTCTTGCAGCTTGTGCGGATTAGGGATCATAAAGGGCGCATCACGATCCGCGGGGAATAGCATGACCGACGCAAGGACCAAGATCGCACAGCAATTCATGCAGGCCCTACCGCATGCCCGCGCGCTTGGGATGCGGTTGGTGACGATGGGCGACGGTGAGGCCGAGATCGAGATGGATTACGATCCACGCTTTGTCGGCGACCCCGAGACCGGGGTTATTCACGGCGGTGCGGTTTCGGCGTTGATGGATACCTGTTGCGGGGCGGCGGCGATGAGCCATCCGGCCTCGCCCGGCGGCACGGCGACGATTGATCTGCGCATCGACTATATGCGTCCGGCGACGCCGGGGCAGCGGGTCCGCGCGCATGCGGAATGCTATCATATCACGCGTTCTGTGGCGTTTGTTCGGGCGCGCGCGATGGATGACGACGACGCGCGGCCTGTGGCCACGGCCACCGGCACCTTTACCGTGGAGGGCAAATGATGGCCCGCGCCCGCCCCGAGCCTGTGCAGGTGGTCAAACAGCGGCGTGACGCGGCGCTCAAGGCGCTGGTCGAGGGGGTGCCCTATATCGGCTTTCTCGGGGTGCAGTTTGATCGGCGCGGCGATGAGTTGACGGCCTTGATGCCGTTTGCGGACAAGCTGATCGGCAATCCGATGCTGCCCGCGCTACATGGCGGGGCGACGGCAGCGTTTTTAGAGATCACGGCAATCATTGGTTTGAGCTGGGGTATGCTCTGGGAAGAGATTGAAAGCGGCGCGTTCGATCCTGAGACGGTGGTCGGGGGCAAGCTGCCGAGATTACCTAAAACCATTGATTTTACAGTGGATTATCTGCGCTCTGGCCTGCCGCGCGATGCCTATGCGCGGGCGCAGGTCAACCGCTCTGGCCGCCGCTATGCCTCTGTGCATGTCGAGGCGTGGCAGGACAATCGCAGCCGTCCGTTTGCCCAAGCCACGGGGCATTTCCTGATGCCGCGTCGCGATGGCTGAGGTCGCGCGGGCGGTCACGCATGCCCGTGTCCTGAAAATCGCCCTTCCCATTGTAATTTCCAACGCCACAGTGCCGATCCTTGGCGCGGTGGATACTGGCGTCGTGGGACAGTTGGGGACCGCCGCGCCGATTGGCGCGGTGGGCATCGGCGCGGTCATAATTACCGGAATTTATTGGCTTTTCGGCTTTTTGCGGATGGGCACCACGGGCCTGACCAGTCAGGCGCAGGGGGCAGGACAAGTGGGCGAGGTGGCCGCGCTATTGACGCGCGCGCTGATGATCGGATTCGCAGGCGGGCTGGCATTGATCATCCTGCAAGTCCCTGTTTTCTGGGCCGCTTTTCAGCTTTCACCGGCGAGCGAAGAGGTCGAGGGCCTTGCGCGGCAGTATATGGCGATCCGGGTCTGGAGCGCACCGGCGATGATTGCGCTGTTCGGCATGACCGGATGGCTCATCGCGCAAGAGCGCACGCGGGCGGTTTTGCTTTTGCAACTGGTGATGAACGGAATAAATATCCTTTTGGATCTGTGGTTTGTGCTGGGGCTCGACTGGGGTGTCGCCGGTGTTGCACGGGCGACGGTGATCGCCGAATGGGGCGGTCTGATGCTTGGGTTCTGGTTCTGCCGCGATGCGTTTGCGGTGTCAGCGTGGTGTGACTGGCCACGGGTATTTGACCGGGAACGGCTGAAGAACATGGCCTCGGTCAATGGCGACATCCTGCTCAGGTCATTGATGTTGCAGATTATTTTCATCTCGTTCCTGTTCTGGGGCAGCGATTTTGGCGATGTCACGCTGGCGGCAAATCAGGTGCTTTTGCAGTTCCTGAGTATCACCTCGCATGCGTTGGACGGGTTCGCCTTTGCCGCCGAGGCGCTGGTGGGCCGGGCGTTTGGGGCGCGCTCTGTTGCGCATCTGCGGCGGGGGGCGCTCTTGACGAGTGTCTGGGGCTTGGTCGTCTGTGTGGCCCTCGCGGTCGTTTTTGCCAGCTTTGGCGGGGCGTTGATTGACCTGATGGCCAAGGCACCGGAGGTGCAGCAAGAGGCTCGTAACTATCTGATTTATATGGCGCTTGCGCCAATTCTTGGGCTGGCTTCCTATATGCTTGATGGGGTCTTTATCGGCGCCACGCGCACCCGCGACATGCGCAACATGATGGCGCTGAGCCTCTTGGTCTATGTCGGTGCGGCACTGTTGCTCGCTCCCACAATGGGCAATCACGGGCTATGGCTGGCGCTCTTGATCAGTTTCGTGGCGCGGGGCGTCACGCTGGGTCTGCGCTATCCCGCGCTGGAGCGGGCGGCGGCCTAGTGTACAGGATGTCCATTGTGGACGCGGGTTGTGTACAGGTTCGCAATCCCGCCGGGATGCTGTATCAAGGGCAGAGTTTTGAGGCCGGAACCATGCTGCATATCACCGATCAGATCGCCATCGAGGACTGGGAATTGACCGAGCAGTTCATGCGCGCCTCGGGGCCGGGTGGGCAGAACGTCAACAAGGTGTCGAGTGCTGTCGAATTGCGGTTCGAGGCCGAGCGCTCGCCCAACCTGCCCGCGCCGGTCAAGACGCGGCTAAGGCGACTGGCCGGGCGGCGCTGGACCAAGGAGGGGGCGGTCGTGCTGCAATGCGATGAGACCCGCAGCCAGACCCGTAATCGGGAAATCGTGCGGGACCGTCTGGCCGATCTCATTCGCCAAGCCTCGGTCGCGCCCAAACGGCGCGTGGCGACCAAACCGACGCTGGGATCGAAGAAACGCCGCCTTGCTGCCAAGAAGCAGCGCGGCGAGGTCAAGGCGCTGCGCGGTCAGGTGGAGGGCGAGGACTGAGCCTAAGGGCGACAGTGCTAGAACCGGCGCGACGTTGGGCTTGACCCGGCGGCGGGACTAAGGTGATCTGATCAAATCTTTGAGGAGAACAAGAATGGGTTTGCCCGCAATCACGGGAACGGGGGTGTTCACACCGTCCGAGGTGATCACCAACGAGGAACTGGTCGCCACCTTTAACGCCTATGCCGAGGCCTTCAACACGCGCCATGCTTCAGAGATTGCGGCGGGTGAGATCGAGGCCAAGGGCATGTCCTCGCCGGAATTCATTCTCAGCGCGTCGGGGATCGAGCAGCGGCATGTGATGGACAAGGCGGGCGTGCTGAACCCCGAGGTGATGCATCCGCTGTTGCGGCAACGCCGGGATGACGAGCCGGGGATCATGGCGGAAATGGCGATGGAGGCCTGTGCGCAGGCCCTCGCACAAGCAGGGCGCGCGGCGTCGGAGGTCGATCTGATCATCTGCGCTGCCTCGAACCACGAGCGGCCCTATCCGGCGATTGCGATCGAGATTCAACAGCTTTTGGGAGCGGGTGGCTTTGCCTTTGACATGAATGTCGCCTGTTCCTCGGCTACATTCGGGATTCAGGCCGCCGCCGACATGATCCGGGGCGGATCGGCCAAGCGGGCGCTGGTGGTCAGCCCCGAGATTTGTTCGGGGCATCTGGAATGGCGCGACCGCGACTGTCATTTCATCTTTGGCGATGTCTGCACCGCCGTGCTGATCGAGGCGGCGGACGAGGCCAAGGGGCCGCATTTCGTGATCCGCTCGACCCGCTGTGCGACGCAGTTTTCCAACAATATCCGCAATAACAACGGGTTTCTGCGCCGCACGCGTCCCGATGGTCTGGTGGATCGGCGGGATATGCAGTTCGTGCAGGAGGGGCGCAAGGTGTTCAAGGAGGTGTTGCCGATGGTCTCGGCGCATATTCTGGGGCATCTCGCAGAGGAAGGTGTCGCGCCGGATGATCTGCGGCGGCTGTGGCTGCATCAGGCGAACAAGGCGATGAATGATTTTATCGGGCGCAAGGTACTGGGACGGGTGCCTGAGCCGGAGGAACAGCCCAATATCCTACAGGATTACGCCAATACATCCTCTGCCGGGTCGATCATTGCCTTTTCCAAGTATTCCGAGGATCTGCAATCGGGAGAGCGGGGGCTGATCTGTTCCTTTGGGGCGGGCTATTCGGTGGGATCGGTTCTGGTCGAGCGCCGCTGAGGCGCCGCGCAAACCCTTGGATCAAATTGGAAATGACATCGTACCGCAAAGTCAGTAAGGGAAAATCAAGCAAGGGTAGCCCCCGGGACAGGGGCTGAGTTGGGGAAAGCGTATGTCGACGACGGGAAGTTACCTGAAAAAGCACACCGAAGCGCTGGTCAAGGATGTGGGCATCGAAGCGGCCTGTCAGTTGACGGGCAAATCCAAGGCCACGCTGGGGCGCTATTACTCCGACCATGAGGAACATGCCGACCGGTTTATGCCCGTCGATTCCGTGGCGGCGCTTGAGGCTGCTGCCAGCTATCCGCATGTGACGAGCGCGCTGGCGGAATTGGGCGGTGTCAGTCTGAGCCTGATCGCAGAGCGGCGCAACGCGCAGGAGCGGGCCAATGTGAACAGCGACGTGATCGCGCTGTCACAGCGGTTTGCTCTGCTGATGGCCGAGTATCAGCAGAGCATCGCGGATGGCAGGATCACGGTCAATGAGGCCAAGCGGCTCTTGCGCGAGACGACGCAGTTGCAGCAGGTGCTGATCGAGATGAAGCTGCATCTTGAGGTCGAAGTGTCCTGAGACAGGTGCGTCCCGGTCAGCCGAAGGCGATATAGGCCCCGGCGAGCGCTGTGGCGCCGCCCATCAGGCGCAGCGGCAGAACGCTGGCATTGCGCGTTTCGCGCGCCGCGGCAAAGGCGATGAGCAATCCCGCAGCATGCAGGAGCGCCGTGGCGATGGCAAAGCCCGCGCCGAATTTCAGCGCCTGCGCCTGTCCCAGTTCACCGCCATGGGCGTGGCCGTGAAAGAGCGCGAAAAGGGCCACGAGTGCCATGGCCAGCCCCGGCGCGGGGCGCAGGGCGAGCGCCACGACAAGGCCAAGCGCCATGATCGAGGTTAGAATCATCGGTTCGACCATCGGCAGGGGCAGGCCGACCAGAGCCGCGAGAAACCCTGTGATCATGGCAAGGACAAAGGCGCTTGGCACGGTCCAGAGGGCGCGGCCCCCGATTTGCGCCGCCCAGAGGCCAACGGCGATCATGGCCAGCACGTGATCGAGGCCGAAGAGCGGATGCGTGACCCCGGCGAGGAAAGAGCCGTATTCGCCCTCGGGCAGATGCGCCGCGGCGGGGCTGGCGGCGAGGATCAGGAGGGCGGTGAAGCTACGTTTCATATGGGGTTCCTTTTTGGGTCAACCGGCGCCTCGGGGTGAGTCGCGCCTGAGCAGCAAGATGCAGCGCACAGGGAGGTGGCGCAACAAAAAACCCGGCACGCGGGTGCATGCCGGGTCAGGTGGGGAAATCCCTGTGGGATCAGCCAAAGACGCGGGTCAGGGCCGCATCGGTGGCGGAAATCAGGTGGTTGATGTCATCCTTGGTGGCAATCAGCGCGGGCGAATAGCACAGCGTGTTGTTGAAACCGGGGATCGAGCGGTTGGTGGCACCGATGATGACGCCCTGCGCCATGCAATCGGCGACGACGGCCTGAACCTGCTTTTCCGGGGCAGGCTCTTTGCTGGCGCGGTCGCTGACCAGTTCGGCCCCGAGAAACAGCCCCTTGCCGCGCACATCGCCGATGACCGCGTGCTTGTCCTTGAGCGCGCGCAATTGGTCGAGCATGTAGTCGCCCATGGCGACGGTGTTGCCCAAGAGATCCTCTTCCTCGATGATCGCCATGTTTTCCAGCGCTGCCGCTGGACCGGCGGTGCAGCCGCCAAAGGTCGAGATGTCGCGGAAATAGTTCATCGGATCGGTGGTGTCGTCCTTGAACATGTCGAACACGCGTTCGTTGGTCACACAGCAGGCGATGGCGGCATAGCCGGAGGCGACACCCTTGGCCATGGTCACGAAATCGGGCTCGACCCCGTAATGCTGATAGCCGAACCATGTGCCGGTACGCCCGATGCCGCAGACAACCTCGTCGATATGCAGGAGGATGTCGTATTTGCGGCAAATCTCCTGCACGCGGGGCCAGTAGCCGACGGGCGGAACGATGACGCCGCCACCGGCGGTCACAGGCTCCAGGCAGAGCGCGCCAATGGTGTCGGGGCCTTCGGCCAAGATCACCTCTTCGATCGCGTTGGCGGCGGCGATGCCGTAGTCCTCGCCCTCCAGATCCCATTGCGCGCGATATTCAAGGCAATGCGGCACCCGCACGAAACCGGGGGTGTAGGGGCCATATTGCGCGTTGCGCTCGTCCTGACCGCCCGCCGAGAGACAGGCGATGGTGGTGCCGTGATAGTCGCGGTCGCGGTAGAGGATCTTGTGCTTCTTGCCCCCATACCGCTTGTGGGCGATCTGGCGGACCATCTTGAAGGCCTTTTCATTCGCCTCGGAGCCCGAGTTTGTATAGTAAACCCGGCTCATCCCCGGCATTTTCGAGATCAGCTTCTCGGAAAACAGCGCGCCCGGAATCGACCCGGCAGAACCAGCGAAATAGGGCAGTTTGATCAACTGGTCACGCACCGCGTTGGCGATGCGCTCGCGCCCGTAGCCGACGTTGACGGTCCAGACGCCGCCCGACACGCCGTCGAGATGCTCTTTGCCCTTTTGGTCCCAGACGCGCATGCCGCGCCCCTCGACGATGATACGCGGATCGGCCTTGGGGTCAGTGCCGCCCCATGGCGAGTGCTGAATCAGGTGATGCCAGACATGCGCGCGGTCGGCCTCGACCACGTGGGAAATGTCGTTGTCGCGAAGTTTGCCGTCCATGGCGATGCTCCATCAGGTTGAGGCCCGGCGCGGGGCGCGGGCCGTCTATGTATATCACGGGTTGTCCTGATCCCATATCAGCCGAGAATCTGAGCGTTTCGTTAGGGCCAGAAGACACCATTAAATAGGTCCAGAACACCCCGCCGCCGCGTGAGTCAAGCTGTAACTCTCTGGCAGATTTGGGTTTTTCATCCAAGGGGGTCTGAGGGGCATCTGTTTCAGGCTATCCGAAAACCTCTTTTCGGAAATACTGAAATGATCTTAGGTCTGCTATAATTGCGTTGATCGGTGCCTGTGGATCGGGTTCACTCTGGGCTGTTGCCTGTTCCGGGGTGCGTGTGACCCACAAGGCCCGAACGCAGGAGAAACCCGCCGAAACGTGCGGTGTGAAACAGAAAAACGACTGTAACCAACGGGAGAAAACAAGATGACACTGAAAAGCAAACTGATGTCGGCGGTGGCTGGAGCGGCCTTTCTGGCGGGGGCCGGAGCGGCGCAGGCGCAGGAAATCACCGTCGCCTATTTCCTCGAATGGCCGATGCCGTTCCAATATGCCAAGGAAATGGGCACCTATGACAAGGAAATGGGTGTCAAGGTCAACTGGCGCGCCTTTGACACCGGCACCGCGATGAGTGCCGCAATGGCGAGCGGAGATGTGCATCTTTCGGTGAGCCAAGGTGTTCCGCCCTTTGTGGTGGCCACCAGTGCCGGACAGGATTTGCAGACCCTCGACGTGGCTGTGAGCTATGCCGACAATGACAACTGCGTCGTCGCCTCGGCGCTGGAAATCGACAAGACCAATGCGGGCGAGCTGGCCGGCAAGAAGGTCGCCGTGCCGCTGGGGACAGCCGCGCATTACGGGTTCCTCAAGCAGATGACCCATTTCGGCGTGGATATTTCCAGTATGGAGGTGGTCAACATGGCACCGCCCGAGGGGGCTGCCGCAATCGCGCAGGGCGCGGTTGACATGTTCTGTGGCTGGGGTGGGTCGCTGCGCCGGGCCAAGGAGCATGGCAACGTGCTGCTGACCGGAGCAGAAAAGGAAGAGCTGGGCATTCTGGTGTTTGACGTGACATCCGGCCCGGCGGCCTTTGTCGCGGAAAATCCCGATCTGGTGGCCAAGTTCCTGAAGGTGACAGCAGATGCCAACGCGATGTGGGCCGACCCGGCCAATCGCGATGAAATGCTGCCCATCATTGCCAAGGACAGCGGTATGGATGTCGACGCCACCGCGGCGACGATTGACACCTTTGTGTTCCCCTCTGCCGAAGAACAGTTGACTGCCAAATGGCTGGGCGGCGGCGCGCAGGAGTTCATGAAGGGCGTGGCTGAGGTGTTCGTCGAGGCAGGCAGCATCGATTCGGCGCTGGCCACCTATGAAAGCAACGTCAACACCGGCCCGTTGGCTGCCGCTAACGGCATGTAATCCCGTCCACGGACTGAATGAGGCCCGCCCCGCAAGTATCGGGCGGGCCTCTGCCCAACAAACCCAAACAACAACAGGGGGTGGGGATGTCGACACTTTCCATCGATAACATCTCGATGCGGTTCGATTTGCCGAATGGTGGCCATGTGCAGGCGTTGCAGAATGTCTCGCTTGAGATCAAGACAGGCGAGCTGATGAGCGTGCTGGGGCCGTCGGGCTGTGGCAAGACAACGCTTCTCAACATCCTCGCCGGGTTTCTGGCACCGACGGAGGGGCAGATCACGTTGAACGGCCACCGCGTCACCGGCCCGGATGCCGAGCGCGGCATGGTGTTTCAGCAAGGTGCGCTGTTCGAGTGGATGAGCGTGCGTGACAATGTGAGCTTTGGTCCGCGTATGGCGGGCAAGCGCGAAAAGGAATGGCGCGGCACGGTGGATCATCTGCTCGATGTCGTGGGCCTGCGCGATTTCAAGGAAAAGGCCGTGTATGAGCTTTCGGGTGGGATGCAGCAGCGCGTCGCACTGGCGCGCTGTCTGGCGAATGATCCCGATGTCATTCTGATGGACGAGCCGCTGGGTGCGCTGGATGCGCTGACGCGCGAAAAGATGCAAGGCTTGGTTCTGAAGCTCTGGAAAGAGACCGGCAAGACCATCATCCTGATCACCCATTCGGTGGAAGAGGCGCTGCTCTTGGGCGAGCGGTTGTTGGTGATGGCACCGCGGCCGGGGCGCGTTCACAAGGAGTACCGCCTGCCCTTTGCTGATACCGGGGCAGGCAAGGATTTGCGTGAGGTCAAGAAAGACCCGGAGTTTAGCGCCAAGCGAGAGGAAATCCTGACGATGATCTGGGACATGGAAGAAGAGATCATGGGTCGGACCGAGGAGGCGGGCGTATGATCATTCTCCTTCTCTATGTGGCGATTTTCACCGGCGCGTTCTTTGCCGTGCGCTTTGGCGTGCGCAAGTTCCGGCAAATGAACGATTACACCTCGCTCAAGACGGTGACATTCGGCGATGAGAGCGCGGTGCGCCCGGATCGCTGGGCCTCTGTGATTTCGGTGGTGACGATATTCCTGCTCTGGGGGGCGTTTACCGGTAGCAAATGGGTGCCTCTGCATGCGCCGGGGCCGTTTGTGGGCGATACCGAGTTCACCTATACGCTGGAGGGGCCGGACGGCACGCGCGACGATGCGACGGTGACTGTGCGGGTCTTTAAGATCGGCGAGACAGTGGAAACGCCAGTGGTCGACCCCGGCGACGGCATTGCCAAGAACGATGTGTTGACGGTGGGTGCGTGGCGGTCGCAGCTCTTGTTGATGGACAAGAATGACGAGGTGACGCGCGATCAGGGCGCCAAGGTGGTCGCGATTGATGGTAAGCCCGTGAGCGATGGCCAGACCGTTGATGTGGCCGCTGGCACCGTCGCCGTGACCGCCAAGGGGTCGCTGAATTTTGCGCCTGCCAAGGGCATGCAGATGGAACCGATCTGGTTGCCGCCGCCAGAAGCGGTGGTGTCGCGCCTGATCGAGGTGTCGAAACAAGGCTATCAGAATTTCACCCTCTGGGAGCATCTCTATTGGTCGCTGTTCCGGGTGATCGTGGGCTTTGCGCTGGGCGCGCTGGTGGGGATACCGCTGGGCTATGCCATGGGGCTGAGTGACTGGTTTCGCGGCTGGTTCGATCCGATCGTCGAGTTTATGCGACCGGTGCCGCCGCTGGCCCTGATCCCGCTGGTGATCATCTGGGCAGGCATTGGCGAGAGCGGCAAGATCATCCTGCTGTTCCTCGCGGCGCTCTGGATCATGACCATTTCGGCGCGTGCAGGCGTATCCGGCGTGGCGATTTCCAAGGTGCATGCGGCCTATTCGCTGGGCGCGTCAAAATGGCAATTGATGCGGCATGTGATCGTGCCCAATTCCCTGCCGGAGATTTTCACCGGCGCGCGTGTCGCGATGGGGGTCTGTTGGGGCACGGTGGTGGCCGCCGAACTGGTGGCTGCGGAAAAGGGCGCGGGCATGATGATCATGGTCGCGAGCCGCTTTCAGCTCACGGATATCGTGCTGATGGGGATCATCCTGATCGGGATCATCGGCTATGGCATCGACATCCTGATGCGCAAGGCCGAGACATGGCTGGTGCCGTGGAAGGGCCGTGTGTGAGGGCTGCGCGGCGGCGCTATGGCCACGATGCCGCGCAGCAAAACCTAAACTCAGCCCTCGTGTTCTGCCAGCCAGCGTTCGGCATCAAGCGCGGCCATGCAGCCCATGCCCGCTGATGTGACCGCCTGACGGTAGACGTGATCGGTCAGATCACCGGCGGCAAAAACGCCTGGGACAGAGGTGCGGGTGCTGCCCGGCGTGACCTTGACATAGCCGCCGTTGTGCAATTCGAGCCTGTCCTTGACCAACTCGCTTGCGGGCGCATGGCCGATGGCGATGAACACGCCCTTGCAGGGGATTTCCGTGATCGCGCCGGTGTCGACATGGCGGACGCGCACGCCCTCGACGCCCTTGGGATTGTCTGTGCCGATGACCTCATCCAGCGTGTGAAACCACAGGGTTTCGATCTTGGGGTTCTTCATCAGCCGGTCTTGCAGGATCTTTTCGGCGCGCAGTTCGTCGCGGCGATGAATGAGCGTGACCTTGGAGGCGAAATTGGTGAGGAACAGCGCCTCTTCCACTGCCGTATTGCCACCGCCAATGACGACGATTTCCTGTCCGCGATAGAAAAACCCGTCGCAGGTGGCGCAGGCCGAGACGCCAAATCCCTTGAACGCCTCTTCCGATGGCAGACCCAGCCATTTGGCGCGCGCGCCGGTGGCAAGGATCACGGCATCGGCGGTATAGGTGGTGCCGCTGTCGCCCTTTGCCACGAAAGGCCGGACATCAAGATCGAGTGAGGAAATAATGTCACCGATGATTTCACAGCCCATGGCCTTGGCATGCGCCTCCATCCGGACCATCAGGTCAGGGCCTTGCACCTCGGTATCGCCGGGCCAGTTTTCGACCTCGGTCGTCGTGGTCAACTGACCGCCCGGCTCGATCCCCTGCACCAAAATGGGCGAGAGCATGGCGCGGCTGGCATAGACGCCCGCAGTATAGCCAGCGGGGCCGGAGCCAATGATCAGGCATTTGGTGTGACGGGTGTCGGACATGGAGTTCTCTCTGATGTGATCTGCGGATTTGGCGCATGATATAGCCCTCTGCTGCGGGGCATGTAACCCCTTGCAGGGCGGATATGCACAGGCGTGATAGGGTGCATTCGAGAAATGATCTTGCGCAGCTGCGAAACATAATTGCGCATGCGGACCGCAATGCTATAACAATCGCGAAATCCAACAAGGAGTGAACCATGGCCACGTCCCGTCTTGATCCAATTGATCGCAAGATTCTGGCGGAGTTGCAGGCCGATGGCCGGATGACCAATGTGGAACTGGCCAAGCGGGTTGGTATCTCGGCGCCGCCCTGTCTGCGCCGGGTGCGCACGCTCGAGGAACAGGGGTTTATTCGTGGCTATCATGCCGATGTGGACCCGCGCGAATTGGGGTTCGAGGTGCAGGTGTTTGCCATGGTGGGCCTGCAAAGTCAGGCCGAGGCCGATCTGAGCGCCTTTGAGGCGCGGTGCCGGGCCTGGCCACTGGTGCGCGAGTGTCACATGCTGAATGGGGAGGTGGATTTCATTCTGAAATGCGTGGCCCCTGACCTCAGCACCTTTCAACGCTTTTTGACCGAGGAATTGACGGCGGCGGATAACGTTGCCAGCGTCAAGACCTCGCTCGTCATTCGCGGTGCCAAAGATGAGCCCGGCGTGCCGTTTGAAATCCTTGAGGCGCGGCTGAGCCAGTCGGCCTGAGATCAGGCGACGTTCAGCGTATCGGGCGCATCCAGCGGCAGACGCAGATGCGCCAGCGGGCCGAACTGATGCGGTTCGTGGATATGCGGGAAGAACGAGAGAAAGAGGTTGAGCATGCTCGGCCCCACTTCGCGTTCGAAACCGGCACCGGGGTGAAAGCTCTCGACCTCCAGACCGTTCGCGGTGATGAGCGCATGCCGCCGGAGGCAGATGTGGTAGAGTGTCACCGCGCACGGCGGCGTCACACGAAACGCATGCATCCCATCGGCCATCGCATGCGCCGGGCTGAGGACATGATCAGAGCCGATGCTGGCGCGCAGATTGCGCGGTCGTGTCAGAATGCGCGCACCGGGACCAGCCAGAAAATCCGCCATCGGGCGCGCGATGCCAAAGGCATCCGCCATGATCCGGGTCAGTTTGACAGAGCGCTCTGCGATGTCTTGGGGCCGCAGCGTGATCTGACCAATCCAGATCACGGGCAGCGGCCCATGCGCCGCCGTGTCCACGAGATCGCCGGGCAACAGATCCTCGATTGCGACCGGGCCGCGTGTCGTGGTGATCAGCGTGCCGCGCGCAAAGGCAGAATGCGCCGCATCAAACAGCGGCAGCGCCGGGGCCATATGTTCGCGTTCCGCAATCCGGCCATCGGTCGTAAGCCACAGGTTTGTGTAGCGCCGCAGCGGCAGGCGCTCAGGCTCTGGTGTCGCCGACAGGCGGCGCACAGGTGTGGAATAGGCGGCGTTGGCCGTCAGGCGGGGAATCGTCATCGCTGTGTCACCTCGAACATCAAGGATGTCACAACCGCGTCGGCCCCCACCGACAACGACAGATGGACATTATCTGTTTATGTTATGGGCGGAATATGCGGTCGCTACGCTCTTTGCGTCAAGTTTTGGGGGGAATTGTTCGCGGGATGCGTCGAGTTGTGCCGATTGCGCGGGATTGTTCTCGCAGCGGTAGGGAACCTTGCCACAATCACGAAAGCCTATGGCGAATCATCTGCGTTCCTCAAGCACCAGCTTGACGGATCGGCAAGGCGAGCAGTATCGTATTTTTGGAATATATCCGTTGCTCGAAAATTGTTGAGTCGCGGGGGAATCAAACGGTTTTCAAACAGTGGCGCGCGCCGATGGCGAGCCGGGTATTGGTGGCGATGACATTCAGACGCTTATGGCGCGGATTGAGGGGAGTTGGCCTTGGGCCCGCGCTTCTTATTCTGTTGGTAAGCGTCCGGGTTGCCACCGCAGCGGCCGTCGATTGCCAGCACGAATTGGCGGTTGCCTCTCGCTCTCATCTCCATGTGCAAGAGCAGATCAAGCTCGAGGCTGCCGCGCTTGGCGGTGAGTTGTGTCTGGTCGAAGACCATCCCGCTGCGCTGACCACGCCCGCCGCTGAGGCCGCGCATGACGGCCCGCATCTGAACACGCCCTGTCCGTTCTTCAAGTCGCAGGTTGCGCTGACGGATCTGGCGATTGCGCCCGTGGCGCGGGATCTGAGTTTTTCGCGTGTCGTCCGCGTTTATGGCGATATGCGCGCAGCGGTGGGTGACCTGCCCACCGGGTACAGTCCGCGCGCGCCGCCCCCGGTGGCCCTGGGATAGCTGGCATGCGTGCCACCGGGCCTACCCGTGCGCCTCGCCGTTGATCGGCAAGGGGCCACTCCAGCGGGATCTTCGGTGACAGGGATACTCTCCTCGCATGATCGTTTCGCCATGCTTACCGCCATTCGGGCCGTCTCCAGCGGGCCAGATGGCGGGACAGCCCGAAGGATCAGGCCCCGCGTGGCCCATGCCAGCCTCACTTGGCTACTGTGTGACCAAATTTTCAACTGATTGATATCGTGACGCCAGAGGGCCCGATTTTCGCCCCGTGTCCGACTGTCGAAACCAATAAAAGAGACCAAGAACATGACACAGGTTTTCCTGCGTGCCGGTGCATTTTGCGCCGTGCTTTCGTTATGCCTTTCGACCACGCCAGGATCGGCGCATGACAATGCCGTGCCCAAGGACGGGTTGCGCGTCAGCGTGACCGATCTGCCGCCGCTGCGCGCCGATGGCCATGCGCCTATCGGCGTTATGGGCGAGCACCGCCACAAGACCGGCGAGGTGATGCTGTCCTATCGCTTTATGCATATGGACATGGAGGGTTATCGCAGCGGCACCAACGGGCTCAGCCCCGAACAGGTGGCCGTAACGCCCAACGCGTTCTTTGGCCTGCCGGGCCAACCGCCCAATATCCGCATCGTGCCCACCAGCATGACCATGGATATGCATATGTTCGGCGCGATGTATGCGCCGAATGACCGGATCACCCTGATGGCAATGCTGCCCTATGTAATCAAGAACATGGATCACATCACCTTTGCCGGGCCTGCGGGGACCGTGCGGCTGGGCACGTTCAACACCCAATCCGAGGGCTGGGGCGATCTCAAGATCTCTGCGCTCTACGGGCTTGGGACTTGGGGCGCTCACAAGCTGCACCTGAATTTCGGCGTGAGCCTGCCCACCGGGTCCACGACAGAGCGTGCAACGGCCCTTACGCCGACCGGGGCGCTCATGAACATGCGCATGCCTTACGGGATGCAACTTGGCTCTGGCACCGTCGATCTCTTGCCGGGGATCACCTATAGCGCGCGGTCGGGCAACACCGGCTGGGGCGCGCAGCTGACCGGGGTGGTGCGCACCGGCAAGAACAACGGCTATCACCTGGGCAATGAGGTGGCGCTGACCTCATGGGGCAGCTATCAGCCCAAGCCCTGGATCAGTCTGTCAGGCCGGATCGAGGCCAAGAGCGTCGGCGACATCAGCGGGCGCGATTCCCGCATGGTCGGTCCCTCGCCCACCCTCAACCCGGACAACTATGGTGGCGAGACGGTGACGCTGTTTGCCGGGGTCAACCTTGTGGCACAGAAGGGCGCGTTGCGCGGGCATCGTGTTGCGCTCGAGATCGGCGCGCCGGTCTATCAGGATTTGAACGGCCTTCAGCTTGAGACCGATTGGACCACGACACTGGGCTGGCAATACGCCTTTTGACCAAGCTGGCGCGTGGCTCAGGCCGCGCGCCGCAGGCTGTCGGACAGTTCCGACATATCCGTGCGACCGAGTTGCGCCAGTGTCAGGCTGAGTTCCTCGGTCATAACGTCCCAGAGCCGGTGCAGGCCGCGCTCGCCCCCCGCCGCCATCGCATAGAGCAGAGGCCGCCCGAGAAAGGCGAAATTCGCGCCCATGGCATGCGCCTTGACGATATCCTCGCCTGACCGCAGGCCGGAATCAAAAAAGAGCGGATAATCGGGGCCAAGGGCTGCGCGTATCTCGGCCAGCATCAGGATGGGCAGCGGCGCGCCATCGAGCTGTCGCCCGCCATGGCTAGAAACCTGAATGGCATCTACGCCCGCGTCGCGCAGACGCACGGCGTCCTCGACATCCAGCACGCCCTTGATCACCAGCGTGCCGGGCCAAGCCGCGCGCAGCCGGTCGAGATAAGACCAATCCGCCGCCGCCCGGCTGGCTGTGCGGTCAAATCCTCCCTGCCGGAAATTCGCCATTTCAGGTTTTCCATGCAACAGCGTGCCCAGCGACCAGCGCGGATGCAGCGCGAAATCGACGAATTGCCGGGGACCGATTTTGAACGGCATCTTGAAGCCGTGCCGCAATTCGCGCGGGCGGCGGCCCACTTCGGGCACATCGAGCGTGACAACAAGGGTCTGATAGCCTGCTGCGCGGGCGCGCTCGACCAACGCCATGGTGCCGCTGCCATCGCCGCTGAAATAGAGCTGAAACCATGCGTGGCCCTCGGCCACCTCGATCATCTGTTCGAGCGGAGTCGAGGCGACGGTCGAGACGCCCAAAGGCACGCGATCCCGCGCCGCCAACCGCGCCAGCATAAGATCCGCGCCCGGCGTGCTGAGATTGCACATGCCCATCGGCGTGATGCCAAAGGGCACACGCGCAGGATGCCCGAACACATCGAGCGAAAGGTCGCGTTTGGTCACGTCGCACAGGACGCGGGGTTTTAGCCGCAGATCGCGCAGGGCGGCGCGGTTCAGCGCCTCGCCATGCCCCTCACCCGCCGCGCCGTCGATATAGTCAAACACCATCCACGGCAGACGCCGCCGCGCCAGACGGCGGGCATCCTCGGCGGAATGGATGGCATCGGCCCCCATGCGCGTGCCCTAGCGCAGCACATGCACGGCGCAGGGCGCGTGCCGGACCACCCGCGCCGCTGTGGACCCCAAGAGGAAATCGCTGAGCCCCGGTTTGTGCGAGCCGACGATGATGCAATCCGCGCCGTTCTTTTCCGCGTAATCGGTGATCGCGCGCCCGGAGTGGCCGCTCAGCATGACCGGCGTCACATCGGGTGCATCGGCCACCCGCTCGGCCAAGAGCGCCTGTGCGCGGTTATAGGCGCCCTCGATCACCTCTTCATCAAGATAGGCGCGCACAGAGCCTTGGACCGGCTCATAGGCATGCAGCGCGATGATCTCGCCGCCTTTGGCGCGCAGGGCGCGGGCGATTTCCAAGGCGCTCTCGCTGATCCCGTGTTCCAGCGACAGGCCGACAATGATTTTGCGATACATCTCACAAGCTCCTTTTTAGGGCACAAGAACGATCTTGGGGCTGGTCACGCGACCGGCGCGAATATCGGCAAAGGCGCGCGCACCGTCACTCAGCGCCCGTTCCTCAATCCAGTCGAGTGCGCCAAGGCGCCCGTCGAACATCGCCTGCGCGCAGTCGCGGAAATCCTGCGCTGTATAGGTATACGTGCCGATAAAGGTGATTTCTTGCAGCGTCATACGCCGGATATCGAGGCCGCCGGTGGGTTGGCCAAGGCCGATATGCACGATCACGCCACCGGGGCGGGCATGGGCAGAGGCCTGCGCGCGCGTGGCCTCAAACCCCACGCCATCGACCACGAGGTCGAATTGCTCAGCGGGGTCGAGCGCGTCAGGGGCCATCACCACCTGATCGCAACGCAGTTCGAGGAAGGCGCGGCGTGCGGCGTGCGGTTCGACCATCGTCACATCAGGAATGCCCTGAGCGGCAAGGCTGAGGGCCGCGCCCAGACCAATCGCGCCACCGCCCAGCACAAGCGCCCGGTGCGGGGCATCGCCCAGCGCCGCCCGGCCCAGCCGCACCGCGTGCCAACCGCAGGCGATGGGTTCGGCCAAGGACGCCTGATGCGTGGTGACATGATCGGGCAGAGGCACGAGATTGCCCTCTGGCATGGACAGAAGCCCGGCAAAGGCGCCTTCGCGCGGGGGCATGGAAATGATCTGACGGGTGCTGCACAGGTTGTCGCGCCCCGACCGACAAGCGGGACAGGTGCCGCATGTGACCAGCGGATTGACCGTCACACGCTGGCCCTGCATCGCGCCACTGAGCACCACGCCCGCCGCCTCATGCCCCAGAACCAGTGGGGCGGGGCGGCGTTCATCATGGCCCAGATAGGCGTGCATGTCCGAGCCACAGATGCCGACGCTCTGGACGCGGATCAGCGCCTCGCCATTGCGCGGGACGGGGTCCGCCATGTCACGGTAGTCGAGCCCCTCGGGTCCGGTATACACAAGCGCCTTCATCTCGCGGTAAATCCTCCGTCCAGCATCATGATTTGCCCGGTGACGTAATTCGACGCCTCGGAGCAGAAAAATAGCAGCGGGCCGTCCATATCCTCGGGTTCGCCATTGCGCCCGATGCAGGTCTGCGCCGCGTTGCGCGCCGCGCGTTCGGGATCGTCGAACACCGGGGCTGTCAGTTCCGTGCGCACGAAGCCGGGGGCCAGCGCATTGACGTTGATGCCGTGGCGCGACCATGCCTCGGCCATGGCGCGGGTCATTTGCGCCACGCCGCCCTTGCTCGCGCCGTAAGCAATGCCACCGGGAAAGGCGCGAAAGGATTGCAACGAGGCGAAATTGACGATCCGTCCCCAGCCCTTGTTCCGCATCGCGGGCACAAGATGCTGGCTCAGGAAAAACGGCGCGGTGAGGTTGAGCGAGAGGGTTACATCCCAGCCTTCGGACGTCACCTCATCCGCCGCCTGCCGCGTGTTGATCCCTGCGGCATGCACCACGATGTCGGGCGCACCAAAGGGCTCTGCCGCGCGCCGGGCGAGATCCGCAAGGCTATCGCGATCCGCCAGATCATGCGCGATCACCGCGCCGCTTTCGCCGACCTCCGCTTGCCAGCCCGCCAACGCATCGGCGCGGCGGGCCACGCCCACCACGCGCGCGCCGCGCATCGCCAGAAC
>NZ_LADY01000017.1:0-18340 GCF_000961715.1 Roseovarius sp. BRH_c41
GGCGGCCACGACCGCGTCGCCTGCCGAACCAACACCGCCCAAGCGTCCGCGCACGCCGTCGACGCCCCCCGCGATGCCGGCCCCCGCGACCAAGGTGAAACCTGACTGATCGGATCAGGCCGGGATGCATCCGTTGCAACCCGGCCATTCCTTTTCGGTGGTGGTCACGTCAACCCCACTGACCTATATTCACAGCAGGGAGGAAACCAAACACAATTCAAGTGAGGTTTCCAATGGCGAATATCACAACAAACGTTTCCGCATCGCCGCTGCGCGAAGTCTGGAAACGATTCACGGCTGCACTGATCCGCGGGCTTGAGGCACACGCTGCCGTGACCTCACGGCGCAACCGGATCGAGGCACTCGAAGCGAAATCCGACGCGGAACTGGCCCGTATGGGTCTGCGCCGCGAAGACATCGCTTACCATGTCTTCAAGGATCTGTTCTACGCCTGACCCAATATTTGGGGCGGCCCTGTCCGGACCGCCCCGCCGCAGGACTTATGCGCTCTTGTCATCCTCCTCAGAGGAATGATCCCGAAACAGCGCACCTTGCGCCATGAAGAACAGAAATATTGCCGCCGTCAGGCCAAAGGTCTTGAAATAGACCCAGATTTCTTCGGTCTGTGTGCGCCAGATCGCTTCGTTCAGCACCGCCAGACCAAAGAAGAACAGCATCAATCGCCGGGTGAGGATCATCCAACCCGCATCGGTCAGCGGCATCACCCCCTCCATCACATATTGCAGATATGAGCGCCCACGCATCAGCCCATATCCCAAGACCCCACCGAACAGCAGATAGATCATCGTCGGTTTCATCTTGAAGAACCGCGGATCGTTGAACCAGACGCTGAGTCCGCCAAACACCACGATCAGCACCGCCGTGACCACCTGCATCCGGCTCAGATGCCCCGTCAGCCGCCACAAAAGGCCCATCGAGATCAGGAACACCGGAATAAACCCGGCTGTGACCACAATGAACCCCTCATACTCTGTGCCGCCAATCGTAAAGACCCGGTCTTTCAGCCAGAGATAGGCGGCGAAAAACCCCAGAACCGGGCCAAATTCCAGCACCGGCTTGGCCCATTTGGGCGGCTGCGTGTCATTCATCTCAATCATCGCTCCTGTCTGTCCTTCGGCTTGTGCCGCATTCAGCCGCCCATCTCAACTATGACCGCGCCTGCGGCGATCAAGGCCATGAGCGCAATACGTCGCGGCCCCACGGTTTCCTTGAGAACCAGCCACCCGATGAGAGCCGCGAACACCGTCGACGTCTCGCGCAACACCGCCGCTTCGCCCACCTTGTCAAGGCGCGTGGCCAGCATGATCGACCCAAAAGAGAAAAACGCCACCACCCCGCCCGTGACCCCACGAAGCATCAACGGGCCCACCGTTGGCCTCTCTGGAAGGTTGCGCCAGCGCAGATAGGCAAACGGCGGGATCGTCAGCCCGTCGAGAAAAAAGAACCACGCAAGGAACGTGAACGGATCAGCGGCGGCCCGGATACCATAGGCATCATAGGTGGTGTAAAACGCCACGAACAGCCCCGTCGCCACCGCCAGACCCAGCGCCAGTGGCATGGTATCGCGGTTGAGCGTGAGCGTGCGCAGGTTATAGACCGCGAGCCCGTAAATCCCGCACAAGAGCACCCCCACGCCCAGCCATTGCACCGGTGTGAACACCTCTCCAAAAATCGCATAGGCGCCGATCACGGTGAAAAGCGGCCCGGTCCCGCGCACCACCGGATAAACCACGGTATAGGCGCCCTTGGTATAGGCCATCGCCTGCAACACCTTATAGCCGATATGGATCACCACCGCGCCGGCAAAGATCGGCCACATATGCGCCTCGGGCCAAGGCACCACGAAGAGGGCCAAAGGTGCTGCCATAGCGGCATAGCTGGCATCAATCGCCCCCCGGCTGAGCCAGGGATCGTGGCGACCCTTTTGCAGCGCGCCGAACACCGCATGCAAAAATGCCGCCGCCAGTGCCAGCATCATGGCGAGATGGTGACCGGCCTCGGTGCCCTCAAGCGAGATCAGCCAGGCACTCATAGCGCATGTCTCGCATCACCGGAGCGGATCATGCTAAACTTTGAGACAACCTCACAGCACGGCGGCATCGACCAACTCATGATCGACATCATTCTCCAAGAGCTTTCCGGCACGTTCAGCAGTGTATCACCCCTTGTCGCCGCAACCCGGATGGTTGCCGCACTCGTGCTCGGCGGGGCGATTGGCGCCGAGCGGGAAAGCAAACACAAGCCCGCAGGCCTGCGGACACATATGCTGGTGTCGATCGCGGCCTGCCTCTTCATTCTGGTCAGCCAGCAATTGGCCACGCTCTCTTTCGGGGCACAAGACGCCCTGCGCGTCGACCCCCTGCGTCTGGTAGAGGCCGTGACCGCCGGGGTCGCCTTTCTGGCCGCCGGAACCATTTTCACCTCACGGGGCCATGTCCATAACATCACCACCGGCGCGTCGATGTGGCTCGCAGGGGCCATCGGTCTTGCGTGTGGCTCCGGACAGATGCCGCTCGCAGCCATGGCAACGGCCATCGTTTTGCTGGTGCTGTATGTGGTCGGACTGCTCGAAAAGTAACGCGGCGCACTCTGTCGGCGCGGGACCGTCCTGACCGTCATCGCGCGTCGAGGCCGGTCAAAGCTGCGGCAAACTCCTGCGGATCGAACGGGGCCAGATCGTCGATCTGCTCGCCCACCCCGATGGCATGGATCGGCAGGCCGAACTTATCCGCCAGTGCGACCAACACACCACCGCGCGCAGTGCCGTCGAGCTTGGTCATGATCAGCCCCGAGACATCGGCGAGTTTCTGAAAGGTCGCGACCTGGCTCAGTGCATTTTGCCCCGTCGTAGCGTCGAGCACGAGCAACGTGTTATGCGGCGCACTTGGGTCTTTCTTCCGGATCACCCGCACGATCTTGGCCAGTTCCTCCATCAGGTCGGCGCGATTCTGCAACCGTCCGGCGGTGTCGATCATCAAGAGATCCGCCCCCTCCGCCTCGGCGCGGGTCATCGCGTCATAGGCGAGGCTCGCCGGGTCCGATCCCTCCGGCGCGGTCATCACGGGCACGCCCGCCCGCTCGCCCCAGACCTGAAGCTGCTCGACAGCGGCTGCACGAAACGTGTCCCCCGCAGCGATCACAACCGATTTGCCCGCCGATTTGAACTGTGCCGCGAGCTTGCCGATGGTCGTGGTCTTGCCCGAGCCATTGACGCCCACCACCAGCACCACCTGCGGACGTTTTGCGTAAATCGGCATGGGGCGCGCCACAGGGTCCATGATCCGCGCGATCTCCTGCGCCAGCAATTCCTTGATTTCCTGCGTCGAGAGCCGCTTGCCCATGCGCCCCTCGGCCATATTCGCCGTGACGCGCAGTGCCGTATCCACGCCCATATCCGCACCAATCAGCAATTCCTCAAGGCTCTCGAGCATCGCATCGTCAAGCACACGGCGCGGCGCGACCTCTCCTGCGCCCCGGCCCAGAATACGCCCGAGAAACCCGGCACGCGGCGCGGCGTCGGGCAGGTCAGCGGGGATTTCCATCGGCACCGCCGGGGCAACGCCCCCGGACGGCAGTGGCGGCACCTCTTGGGGACCAGGATCGACAGGAGCCTCTTGCGGCGGCGGCGCAGGCACTTCCTGCGGTCGCGACGGAATCCCCGGCGGCGCCGGGTCCGGCTCAGTGTCCGGCGCGGGAACCGTAGGTGTCGGCTCCTCTGCGCGCCCCTCGTCTACAATCGCCTCCAACCCCTCTTCGAGCTTGGAAGAGGATTTGAACAACCGTTCCTTGAGTTTCGAGAAAAACGCCATGCGCCCTCCGATCCGCGTGTCAGTCCTGACCTAATGCGGATCGAAGGGAGATGGAAGCCTGCGCTTGGCTCAGATTTCGTCGGCGAAATGCTTCATCGTCAAGCGAATGGGATTGGGCGCAGCCTGTCCCAACCCGCAGATGCTGGCATCCGACATGGCGGTGCACAGCTCTGCCAAGAGTGGCTGATCCCAGGTGTCGGCCTGCATCAGCTTGACCGCCTTTTCACAGCCCACCCGGCACGGCGTGCATTGCCCACAGCTCTCATCCTCAAAGAACCGCAGCATGTTCAGCGCCGCATCCCGCGCCCGGTCATGATCCGAGAGCACCACCACCGCCGCCGATCCGATAAAGCTGCCATGCGGTTGCAACGTGTCAAAATCGAGAGGAATATCGTTCATCGACGCAGGCAACAGCCCCGAAGACGGCCCGCCCGGCTGATAGGCCTTAAAGCTGTGACCCTCCAGCATGCCGCCCGCTGCGGCGATGATATCGGTGATGGTGGAGCCCGCTGGCAAAAGATGAACGCCGGGATTTTTCACCCGCCCGGACACCGAATAGGACCGCAGCCCCTTGCGGCCATTATGCTCAACACTGTTCAGAATTTCCGGCCCCTCGCGCAGGATGCGCGTGACCCAGAGCAGGGTTTCCACGTTATTCACCAGCGTCGGGCGGTTGAAAATGCCCACTTGCGCCACAAACGGCGGACGATGGCGCGGCAGACCGCGGTTACCCTCGATCGACTCGATCATGGCACTTTCTTCACCGCAGATATAGGCACCCGCGCCCCGGCGCAGTTCCACATAGCCAGCCGCGATCAGTCCCGCCGCTTCAAGTGCGGCAATCTCGGTCGCGAGAATCTCCAACACCGCCGGATATTCATCGCGCATGTAGATAAAGCAGCGCTCCGCCGCCACGGCCCAGGCGGCAATCAGCATCCCCTCAAGGAAAAGATGTGGCTGCCGCTCGAGGTAGTAGCGGTCCTTGAACGTGCCCGGCTCGCCCTCGTCGCCATTCACGGCCAGATAGCGCGGCCCGGCCTCGGCCCGCACAAAGCCCCATTTGCGCCCCGACGGAAAACCCGCCCCGCCCAGACCCCGCAACCCGGCATCAAGCAAGGTCTGCTGCACGCGCTCGAATTCTGCGTCGGCATTGGCGACGGCCCGCAGATCCGCCAGCGTGGCATAACCACCTGCGGCACGATACGCCTCAAATCCCTCGTACTCTGGCACATGCGCGTGGGTGTCGCCCGCCGCAACCGCCGCAAGAACGCTCTCGGGCGTGGCGTGATCGATATGATGGTGGCCCAATTCGACCACCGGCGCAGTATCACACCGCCCCATGCAGGGCGCGCGCAGAATGCGGACTTGGCCCGGATCAACCCCGTCTTCCAGAGCCGATTTCAAAGCCTGCGCCCCGGCCAATTCGCAACTCAGCGAATCGCAAACCCGAATCGTGAGCGCAGGCGGCGGGGTCTCGCCTTCGCGGATCACGTCAAAATGCGCGTAAAAACTTGCAACTTCATAAACTTCGGCCTGGGACAGACGCATTTCTTCGGCCAAGGCCCGCAAATGCGCCGCAGAAAGATGTCCGAACTGGTCCTGAATACGGTGCAGATACTCGATCAAGAGATCGCGCCGCCGCGGTCCCTCGCCCAAGAGCGCCTGAACCTCAGCCCAAGCACCATCCTCCAACTGCCGACCCTTTGGCGTGCGACGACCTTTGCCGTTCCCAGATTTCCAGACGCCTTTGCGATCATCCAATGCCATTGCGATCATCCTCTTTCCCTGTTGCGCCCGAAACTAGCGGGCCGAGCTGGGGACAGAGCCCTCAAAAACGACATTTGCACCACCATTCGCGTTGATCAGGGCGTGAAATGCGGCGGGGTGCGGCAAGGAAACCCTGTGCGCGGCCTCTACCCCGGATTAGACTGTGGCAAAACCGGGAACACACCATGCCGCTCTTTTCGCTCGCCGCCAGCCTGCCGCTGATCCTCACCGCCTGCGCCGCGCTCTGGGGCGGTGTCTGGGGCTGGCTGGCCTTGGGCTATATCACCGTGATGGTCTTTACGCTCGACCGCCTGATCGCCCGACAGACGGGCAACCCTGATCCCGACGCCGAATTTCCGGCCGCAGACTGGCTGCTCGTGGCCCTTGGCCTGGGGCATTTCGCGGTATTGGCCCTGTCCCTCTGGGCTGTTTCGGGTCAGAACGACCTCACCGCGCTGGAGCGCGCCTTGGTGGCGGTGTCCGCAGGGCTCACCACCGGCCAGATCTCGCATCCCGTGGCGCATGACCTCATCCACCGCAGCGCCCGCGCCAAACGGCGCCTTGGGCGGCTCATCTATACCTCGCTGCTCTTTGGCCACCATGCCAGCGCGCATCTGCGCGTCCACCATATCCATGTCGCAAGCGCCGAGGACCCCAGCAGCGCCCGCCCCGGCGAAGGATTCTACCGCTACGCCGCGCGCGCTTGGCCCGGCGGCTTCATCGCCGGACTGCGCGCCGAATCGCGCCTCCAAGGCGACCGCCCGCTTTGGCACCATCCCTATGCGGCCTATCTCGGGGGCGCTCTGGCGCTCATCCTCACCACCGCCGCCACGCTGGGGGCGTCCGGTGTGGCGGCCCTTTTCTTCATCGCAGGCTATGCGCAGGGTCAGATCCTTCTGTCGGACTATGTGCAACACTACGGGCTGCGCCGCCTGCGCACAGCCGAGGGCCGCATGGAACCAGTCGGGCCGCAGCATTCGTGGAACGCGCCGCAGGTGATGTCGGCTGCCATGACCCTCAATGCACCGCGCCATTCGGATCACCATGTCACGCCTCAGCGCCCCTATCCCGCGCTGCAACTCAACTGCCAGACCATGCCGATCCTGCCGCAGTCTCTGCCGGTGATGGCCGTGCTGGCTCTCGTCCCGCCGCTCTGGCGACGCATCATGGACCCGCGCGCCGCAGGCTGGCGCGAATCCCCTAGCGGCCCCGTGCGCGATCTGGCAGGCTGAGGCCCATGCGTGCCTTGATCCTCCTTGCGGCCCTCACTGGCCTTGCCCACCCGGTTGCGGCACAAATGTCCGCCGCTGAATTTGATGCCTATACCCGCGGCCAGACCTTTTATTATGGCGCTGGCGGCACGCCCTATGGTGGCGAGGAATATCTGTCCGACCGCCGCGTGCGCTGGTCCTTTCTCGATGGCGAGTGTCAGGACGGGCGCTGGTATGAGGACAGCGGCCTGATCTGTTTTGTCTATGACAACCGCCCCGACCCGCAATGCTGGAGCTTTGAGCGCACCGATCGTGGCCTCATCGCGCGTTTTTCAGGGGATCAGAGCATGTCAGAGCTTTACGAAGTCAAACGCTCAGACGCCCCCCTGATGTGCCTTGGCCCGGACATCGGGGTGTGAGCTTGCGTGTTTTCCTGGTCGAAATACTCCTATCCCGCGCTCTCCTGCGCCCCTGCCGGAAATCTTCCCCCTAGCATGCCCGGCCCCCATCGCCTAAGTTCATGCTCAGAAAGCTGAAACCGGTCGCGGGGGCGCCATGAGTGACACAGGACTTCAGAAACTGGCGTTTTTCCTGCTGGTGGCGCTGACCCTCTTTGTCGCCGCTACGGGGGGCGTGTGATGGCGCAGCGTTTTGGCGGCAAGTATAGCCCCGACGGCAAAGACACACCTGCCCCCCAAGCTGGCGGATTTCGCGGCGCGCGACGCACCCGCGCCGGTGGGCGCGTCAACCTCTTGTTTTTTGCCCCTCTGCCTCTGGCTGCTCGCGCCTTCACCTCCGGTCCGGTCGAGCTTGCCCTGAACCTTGGCGCCCTGGGCGCGCTCCTCCTGGCGGCCTGGCTCACCCGCGAGGGTATTCTGGCGCAAGAGGCCTATGAGGCCCGCAAGATCGCGCGCCGTCCCGCCTTCCCGCGCAAGATCTTTGCCTCCGGTCTCACCGGGCTGGGCCTTGGCCTAGCGGGCTATGCCAGCAACGGCGGTCTCTTGGAGCCGCTCATTTACGCCATCCTCGGCACGGTTCTGCACAGCTTCGCCTTTGGTCTCGACCCGCTCAAGGACAAGGGCATGGAGGGCGTCGACACCTTCCAGAGCGACCGCGTTGCCCGCGTCGTCGATCAGGCCGAGGATTATCTGCGCGCTATGTCCGACGCGCTCAAGCGCGCGGGCGACCGGCAGGCGGAAACCCGGCTCGAGCGGTTCCAGACCATCGTGCGCGACATGCTGCGCACGGTCGAGGATGACCCCCGCGATCTCACGGCGGCGCGCAAATATCTCGGCGTCTACCTGATGGGCGCCCGCGACGCGACGGTCAAGTTCGCCGATCTGCACGCCCGTGCCCCGAACCCACAGGCGCGCGACAAATACCTCGCGCTCCTCTCCGATCTCGAACAGAATTTCACTGCCAAGACCCGTGCGCTGATGCTCGACAGCACCACCGATCTCGATATCGAAATCGAAGTGCTGCGTGACCGGCTCGAGCGCGAGGGCGTCCACCTTGAACCCAAAGATTTAGCGTAAAAGGACCGATCCCATGTCAGAGACCACCCGTCAGAAGGCCGAAGCCGCCCTCAAGGATGTCGAGGCCGTAAACCGCGCGATCCTCCCTGTTCCCACCGATGCCAATGCCATCGTGACACTGGATCAGGCCGACGCCCCCGCCAGCGCCGAAATCACGCGCCGCATGGCCGAAATCGACATGGATGACACCCAGTCGATCGTGTCCTTCGGCTCTGCCGCGCAGGCCGAATTGCAAGAGATTTCCCAAGCCATGCTGCAAGGCGTGCGCAACAAGGATGTGGGACCGGCAGGCGACAGCCTGCGCGGCATCGTCACGACGATTCGCGGCTTTGCCGTCTCGGAACTCGACGTGCGCCGCGAACGGTCGTGGTGGGAAAAACTGCTGGGCCGTGCCGCCCCCTTCGCCAAATTCACCGCCCGCTTCGAGCAGGTACAGGGCCAGATCGACAAGATCACCGATGACCTTCTGTCGCATGAACATACGCTCCTGAAGGATATCAAATCCCTCGACATGCTCTACGAAAAGACGCTGGCCTTCTACGACGAACTCGCCCTCTACATCGCGGCGGGCGAGGCCAAGCTCAAGGATCTGGACACCAAGGACATCCCCGCCGCCGAGGCCGCCGTTCAGGCCGCGCCAGAGAATGATCAGGTGATGAAGGCGCAGGAACTCCGCGATCTGCGCGCCGCCCGCGACGATCTGGAACGCCGGGTGCATGACCTCAAACTCACCCGTCAGGTGACGATGCAATCCCTGCCCTCGATCCGTCTGGTGCAGGAAAACGACAAATCGCTCGTGACCAAGATCAACTCGACCCTCGTCAACACCGTGCCGCTCTGGGAAACCCAACTGGCGCAGGCGGTTACGATCCAACGCTCGGCAGAGGCCGCAGCGGCGGTGCGCGACGCCAATGACCTCACCAACGAACTGCTGACCGCCAACGCCAAGAACCTGCGCGAGAGCAACAAGATGATCCGGCAGGAAATGGAACGCGGCGTCTTCGACATCGAGGCGGTAAAACAGGCCAATGCCGATCTCATCGGCACCATTCAGGAGAGCTTGCAAATCGCCGACGAAGGCAAGGCCAAGCGCGCCAAGGCCGAGGAAGACCTCAAGAAGATGGAGGCCGATCTGCGCGACACGCTGGCCTCCGCCAAGGCCCGCCGCGACGGCGTCGGCGATACCGCAGGTACCTCGGTGCCCAAGAGCTAAGTCAAAGGCATGCACGCTGTCCGTTTGAAATGGGGGCTCATGGGACTGGCGCTGACGGCGCTTGCCGCCTGCGACATGCCCTCCGCCCCCTCGACGTCGGCGCGTCCGGCGGCGCGCCCCACGGCGCTCCCGCCCACCACGGGCTCCGTCCCCTCCGCCGACAGTCAGGCGCTCGCCGCCTATTACCAACGCGTCGAGACGGACCTGCTCAGCCGCGGTCTCCTGCGCCGTGACGGTGGCGGGCCGGACACGCCCTTTACCGACACCGACATCCTGCGCAATTTCGAGCGCATCGCGTTTTACGACGAGTACCAGCAGGGCGCGGGCTATCGTCCCTCCACCGGGCGCGCCGGAGGCCTGCGCAAATGGATGGGGCCGGTTCGCATCAATGTCGAATTCGGCGCGTCCGTCCCCGAGGACCAGCGTGCCGAAGACCGCCGCCTTGTCGCCGATTATGCCGCGCGGCTGGCGCGTGTCACCCGCCACCCGATCAGCACCGGTGCGGGCAGCCCCAATTTCCACGTTCTCTTCGTGGGCGAGGATGACCGCGCCGCCACCCTCGCCCGCATCCGCCAACTCGCCCCCGAGGCCGGCCCCAGCACCCTCGCCATCTTCCGCGACATGCCGCGCTCGATTCACTGCCTCGTGGTGGCCTTTTCCGGTCAGGGCGCGGATCACACCTATCGCCGCGCAATTGCCCTCATCCGCGCCGAACATCCGCCCCTGATGCGGCAATCCTGCGTGCATGAGGAACTGGCGCAGGGGCTTGGCCTCGCCGATGACAGCCCCGCCGCGCGCCCCTCGATCTTCAATGACGACGACGAATTCGCCCTGCTCACCAGCCATGACGAAGAGTTGCTCTGGCTGCTCTATCACCCCGACCTCAAACCCGGCATGTCCCCCGACGAGGCCCGCCCCATCCTGCGCCGTCTGCTCGATGCACGGGCGGGCGGGCCGGTCTGATCCCCGATTACAGGAGTATCCCGATGCCCATCTTCGATTTCCTTTCCGGCCAGTTCATCGACGTCATTCACTGGACCGACGACACCCGCGACACCATGGTCTGGCGGTTCGAGCGTGAAGGTCACGAGATCAAATACGGCGCCAAGCTCACCGTGCGCGAGGGGCAGGCCGCTGTCTTCGTGCATGAGGGGCAGTTGGCCGATGTCTTCACCCCCGGTCTCTACATGCTCGAGACCAACAACATGCCGATCATGACCTCCTTGCAACATTGGGATCACGGCTTCAAATCCCCCTTCAAATCCGAGATCTATTTCGTCTCGACCACCCGGTTCAACAACCTCAAATGGGGCACCAAGAACCCGATCATGCTGCGCGATCCCGAATTCGGACCCACGCGGATTCGCGCCTTTGGCACCTACACGGTGCGCGTGGCCGACGCCGCCAAATTCCTCTCCGAGATCGTCGGCACCGACGGCGAATTCACCATGGATGAAATCAGCTTCCAGATCCGCAACATCATCGTGCAGGCGTTTTCGCGGATCATCGCAGGCTCCGGCATCCCGGTGCTTGACATGGCCGCCAACACCGCCGATCTCGGCAAGCTGGTCGCAGGCGAGATTTCGGCCATCGTCGCTGACTACGGCCTCGCAATCCCCGAGTTTTACATCGAAAACATTTCGCTCCCCCCCGAGGTCGAAGCCGCGCTGGACAAGCGCACCTCGATGGGCATCGCCGGCGATTTGGGCAAATTCACCCAGTATTCCGCCGCCGAGGCCATGACCGCCGCAGCCAAGAACCCCTCCGGCGGCGCAGGCATCGGCGCGGGGCTTGGCATGGGCATGGGGATGGCCATGGCGCAGAACCTCGCACAGGACGGGCCATGGGGCGCACGCCAGGGCACCGCGGCCCCCGCAGCCCAGACCCCACCTCCGCCACCTCCCGTTGAACACGTCTGGCACATCGCCGAAAACGGCCAGACCCATGGCCCCTATTCCAAGGCCTCCATGGGTCGCATGGTCACCGACGGCAAGCTCACCCGCGAAAGCCATGTCTGGACCGCAGGCCAGGACGGCTGGAAACGGGCCGAAGACGTGGCCGAACTGGCACAACTCTTCACCGTGATGCCACCGCCCCCGCCGGGTCTGTGACCGCATGCGCCGCCGCGCCACAATTACCCTGCACTGGCTCAATCTGATGCTGTTGCTCTTTGTGCTGGGCGATGGCGGGGCCACGGTCTGGCTCCCCGTCGCCTACAGCATCTCAGCGCTCGGCATGTGTGCGCTGGCGCTGGCCTTTGGCCTCTTGAACGGACCGGGCCCAAAACTCGACGGCGCGTTTCGCACCCTGCACCCGTGGCTGCACCGCGCACTCTATGCGCTGCTCGCCTGGGGCGCTCTGGCTCTTGCCGCCGAGGCCCTTGGCCAATCCCTCCCCGGCCCCGAGGCGCGCAAACTGCTCTTGTCGCTTCTGGCCGCCTCGGCGCTGCACGCCACCTTCAACCTCTGGCGCCATACTGCACTGGGCGATGGGGCATTGCGCCGCATCACCCCGCGCGCCGTGCATCCCATTCTATGAGCCCCATGCAAAATACACATCCCCCCGAGCCAGCAGAGACCGAAACCCAGCACCGCTTTCCCTGTGTCAGCTGTGGTGCGGATTACCGGTATGATCCCGGCGCGAACCACCTGATCTGTGATCACTGCGGTGACATCCATCCAATTGCGGGCAACGCCCCCTGGCAAGGCGGCATCCGGGAACTGGACTTTGACCGCGCTCTGCGCGATCAACTCCCCGCGCAGGAGATGGAGGAGGTCCGCACCACCACCTGCACCAGTTGCGGCGCGCAGGTTGAACTTGGCACCGACACCCACGCCGCCGAATGCCCCTTCTGTGCCTCGCCGGTCGTCACCGACACCGGCACCCAGCGCCATATCAAACCTCGCGCGCTCCTGCCCTTCGCGCTCGACGAGGCGACCGCGCGAAAGGCCATGACCGGCTGGCTCGGCCGCCTTTGGTTCGCACCGAACGGGCTTCAGGATTACGCCCGCAAGGGCCGCCGCATGCAGGGCATCTATGTGCCCTACTGGACCTATGACGCCGACACCAAATCCTCCTACCGGGGCGAACGTGGCACGGTCTATTACGTCACCCAAACCGTGATCCGCGACGGCAAACGCCAGACAGTGCAAGTACCCAAAATCCGCTGGACCCCCGCCTCGGGCCGGGTCTCACGGTTTTTTGATGACGTGCTCGTTCTCGCCTCGAAATCCCTGCCCAAACGCTTCACCGAGGCGCTGGAGCCGTGGGATCTGGCGGCACTGGAACCCTATAACCCGGAATTCCTCGCAGGCTTCCGCGCCGAGGGCTATAGTGTCGATCTGGACATCGGCTTCACCGAGGCGCGCACCCGGATGGATGCGATCATCGCCCGCGACGTGCGCTTTGACATCGGCGGCGACCGCCAGCAGATCCACGAAATCAACACCGAGATCAGCGCCGTCACCTTCAAACACATCCTGCTGCCCGTCTGGCTCGCGGCCTATAAATACCGTGGCGAAACCTACCGCTTCGTGGTCAACGGTCGCACCGGGCGCGTGCAGGGCGAGCGCCCATGGTCCGTCTGGAAGATCACCTTCGCCGTGATCCTCGGCGCGATCATCGCGGGCGCTGTGGGCTATGTCATCGCCCTTGAACAAGGCGTGTTATAGCGCACGACCAGCGGAAATTCGCCCGCCGGGGCATGGATAACCCGCAAAACTCGCCCTATGATCATCGCTCAGGGCCGCGTGCCTTGACTATCATGGCCGGGCAAGGACATCGCTGAATGACAGACGGACTCGAAACACTCAACGACCTTTTGCACGCCCGTCATTCCTGTCGCGCCTTCCGGCCTGATCCGGTGCCCGAGGACAAAATCCGCCAGATCGTCGCCGCCGCAGGCCGGGCGCCCTCTTGGTGCAACGCCCAGCCGTGGCAGATCACCGTGACGCAGGGCGCGGAAACCGACCGCTTTCGCACTTCCCTGCTAGACGCGGTGCAACGTGACCGCCCTGCCCCTGACCTGCCTTGGCCCGAGAGCTATCCGGGGGCGCATGGCGCGCGACGCCTGGAATGCGGCTTGCAACTCTACGAGGCCGCAGGCATCGCCCGCAACGACCGTGCGGCGCGCGCCGAACAATCCATGCAGAATTACCACCTCTTCGGCGCGCCACATGTGGCCCTCATCCATTCCGAAAAGGCGCTCGGCGCTTACGGCGCAATGGACACCGGCGGCTTTATCACGGCCTTCATGCTGGCGGCCTCCGCGCTTGGCATCGCCACCATTGCGCAGGCCTCCGTCGCGGCCTATGCGCCGATGATCCGCACGCATTTCGCCCTGCCTGACAGCCGCCTCATCCTCTGCGCCATATCCTTTGGCCTGCCCGATGACGATCACCCAACCAATAAATTCCGCACCAGCCGGGCGGGGTTGGACGAGGTGCTCGATCTGCGCGGCTGAGTGCTGTTGATCCCGGAGGTTCCTTATGCGCGCCCTTTTGCAACGTGTTTCCGAGGCTTCCGTCGCGGTCGATGGCGAGGTCATCAGCCGCTCTGGTCCCGGCCTCTTGATCCTTGTCTGCGCCATGCAGGGCGATTGCGAGACCCAAGCAGAACGGCTGGCCACAAAGATCACCAAACTGCGGATATTCCCCGATGAGGCGGGCAAGATGAACCGCTCTTTGATCGACATCGGCGGCAGCGTTCTGGTCATCAGCCAGTTCACGCTGGCCGCCGATACCTCGCGCGGCAATCGGCCTGGATTCTCCACGGCGGCCGACCCGGAGACCGGCCATCGGCTCTATCTGCATTTCGCACAACAGTTTGCTCAGCAGCATATTCCCACCAAACTGGGTCAGTTCGGGGCGGATATGAAAGTGTCTTTGGTCAACGACGGGCCAGTGACAATCTGGATGGAAAGTTAGCGCAGAGCGACCACCGGCTCAAAACAAACTCCCCTGCCCCTCAGGGGGCGTCTTGGGCTTGACCTTCGGGATCGGCACCGCAGGTCCGGGTGCCGACACATCCAGCATCCCATCGGCAAACTCGATCTCCAGCACCGCCGCCCCCGCCGCAGCCTTGCGTGTCGTCACAACCGCCCCATCGCCGCGCACCACCGCATAACCGCGCTTGAGCGTGGCCTTGTATCCCAGCGTCTCGCGCAGCCGCTCCAGCGCGCTCAGCCGATCCTGCCAGCCCCGCACCTGCCGCCCGGCCACCTCTGAAAACCGCGCCGACATCCGGTCCAACTCGCGTCGCTTCTGCGTAATATCGCGGTTCAGCGCATGCACATTCAGCCGCGCCGCCGTCGCCTGCAACCGCCGCCGATCCCCCTCGACCGCGCGCCGCAACAGCGCCGGGCGCAACGCCCCCGCTGTCTCTGACAGATGTACCCGCCGCACCTGCACCGACCGGATCAGCGCCGCAGGCAGGCGCTCGCCCAAGGCGTCCAGCCGTTGCCGTGGTCCGTCAAGCAAAACATCGGCCCGTGGCAAGGCGCGTGCCAGATCGCGCAACCGCTGACCCCGCAAACTCACCCCTTGGCTCAACGCATGGCTCAGCCGCGCGCCCTGCCCCTCGACCCAGGCCAAGAGGTCCATCCGCACCGGCACCGCCAGTTCCGCCGCCGCCGTAGGCGTGGGCGCGCGCTTGTCCGAGGCGAAATCAATCAGCGTCGTGTCGGTCTCATGGCCCACGGCTGAAATCAGCGGAATGACACTTTCCGCCGCCGCCCGCACCACGATTTCCTCGTTGAACCCCCAGAGATCCTCGACCGATCCGCCGCCGCGCGCCACAATGATCAGATCCGGGCGCGGCAGCGCGCCGCCCGGCGTCATCGCATTGAACCCCCGGATCGCCCGCGCCACTTCGGGCGCGCATTTGTCACCCTGCACAGCCACAGGCCAGATCAGCACCTTGCGCGGGAAACGGTCGCGCAGCCGGTGCAGAATATCGCGGATCACCGCGCCTGAGGGCGAGGTGACAACCCCGATGATATCCGGCAGATAGGGCAGCGCCTGCTTGCGCTCCGGCGCAAAGAGCCCCTCCGCCGCCAGCGCCGCCTTCCGCTTCTCCAGCATCGCCATCAGCGCGCCCATGCCCGCCGGTTTCATATCCTCGATGATGATCTGATAGCGCGATTGACCGGGGAATGTGGTCAGCCGCCCCGTGGCCACCACCTCCATCCCCTCTTCAGGCTGCACGGCCAATCGCGTCGCAACCCCCTTCCAGATGATCCCCGCCAGAACCGCAGAATCGTCCTTGAGGTCCAGATAGATATGCCCCGACCTTGGCCGCGATATGCGCCCCAGTTCGCCGCGCACCCGCACATGGGAAAACTCGCCCTCGATCATCCGCTTGATCGCCCCCGACAGATCCGAGACGGAAAATTCCGGGGCATTGCCGCCCTCGTCGGGATCGTCGATCAGATCGGACATGCGCGCGCCTCCTGCCTTGTGTCTGCTTGCCCGCCACCTTAGAACGCAGGCCAACCGAGGCCAAGCAGGAGTTGCCGCCATGAACATTCTCATCCTTGGATCGGGCGGGCGGGAACACGCGCTCGCATGGGCCGTGCTGCAAAACCCCAAATGCGACCGGCTGATCGTGGCCCCCGGCAATGCAGGCATCGCGGAGATCGCCGAATGTGCCGCGCTCGATAGTCTCGACGGCGGCGCGATTGCAGGCTTTTGCGAGGCCGAGGCAATTGATTTTGTCATCATCGGCCCCGAGGCACCGCTCGCCGCCGGGGTCGCCGACCGCCTGCGCGAGGCGGGGCTATTGGTCTTTGGCCCCTCCGCCGCCGCCGCGCAGCTTGAGGCCTCCAAGAGCTTTACCAAAGCCATCTGCGACGCGGCCCAAGCCCCCACCGCAGCCTATGCCCATTTCACCGACCTCGCCGCCGCCCGCGCCTATGTCACGGCCCAAGGCGCCCCGATCGTGGTCAAGGCCGACGGTCTGGCCGCCGGCAAGGGCGTGATCGTCGCCATGACCGAGGAGGAGGCGCTTGCCGCCCTTGACGACATGTTCAGCGGCGAGTTTGGCGCAGCGGGCGCAGAGGTGGTGATCGAGGAATTCATGGAGGGCGAAGAGGCCAGCTTTTTCGTGCTCTGCGACGGCGAAACCGCGCTGCCCATCGGCACCGCTCAGGACCACAAACGCGTCGGCGACGGCGACACCGGCCCCAACACCGGCGGCATGGGGGCTTATTCCCCCGCCCCGGTGATGACCGAGGCCGTGACCCAACAGGCGCTCGACCTTATCGTCCGCCCGACGCTCAGGGAAATGTCCCGGCGCGGCACGCCGTATCAGGGCGTGCTCTTTGTCGGTCTGATGATCAAGGACGGCACGCCGCGCCTTGTCGAATACAACTGCCGCTTTGGCGATCCCGAATGTCAGGTGCTGATGATGCGCTTGGGCGCTCAGGCGCTCGACCTCCTGCTCGCCACATCCGAGGGGCGGTTGGGCGACATGTCCGTCAACTGGGCCGAAGATCACGCCCTAACGGTCGTTCTGGCCGCGCAGGGCTATCCCGGCGATTACGCAAAAGGCAGCGTGATCAAAGGGCTGGAGGCGTGCCCCGAGGACAGCTTTCACATGGTCTTTCACGCAGGCACCACCCGCGCGGGCACACAGATCACCGCAACCGGCGGCCGCGTCCTCGCCGCCACCGCGCGCGGCACCACGCTGCGCGAGGCCGCAGATCGCGCCTATGCCATGGTCGACCAGATCGACTGGCCAGAGGGCTTCTGCCGCCGCGACATCGGCTGGCGCGCGCTCGACTAAGCAATGTCAGAAGACCCTGATAGGGTTTCTCGGCTCGAAACTTCGACAACTCACGCAATGAGAGCTTTCCGACATTTCAACGAACACCCGAAAAACCCTAGACGGCACCAAGCTCGGCAACCGGAACCCGGTTTACCACGACCTCGACGTCACGGACCGTGCTGAACCCATCATCCGGCCCACCGAAGTCGTAAAGCACGGAGCCCAGGTAAATCCGCACGATCTCGGTACTTGGCGGCAAAAAGTTCGGAGGATCTGAGAGAAAGCGATCCGGAGGGCCATCCGACGACAGATAGGTCGTATCGTCGCTGACACGGACAAAGGATGTAATCGTGCCCGCCTCCAGACCGGGCGGGCTATGCACGATATGCAGGTATTCCCCGGACGACCCGTCGGCCCCCGACTTCGACCCGGAAAAAGTCGTGCTGTCGTAGATCTCGAACTGACCTTCAATCGCCTCGTCGATATTCAGCACCACGCGGGTGATATCGGCAAGCGGATTGGTCTCCCCCTGTTGGAGGACGAGACTGGTCAAGGACAGGTCGTTCAAATCCCCAAGCCCGATGGTGAACACCAAATCCGTGTCCACACGCAGGGGCTCAAGCGGCGTTCCAACCGCCTCTTCCTCTTCGTCCACAAAATCGACCTGGATATCATCGGCCTGCGACGGCTCCATCCCATGGACGAGGAACTGATACACCTCCGGCGCGGCCTGCGGGTCCTCCAATCTGAGTGCGATGGACATGAGCGATGCCTCCTCGCCCTCCAATGGCGCGATCGTGACATCGAAACCGGTCATGGGCGAGAGGCGCGAGGGCCGATCCAGATCACGAATGATCTCGATACGGTCCTGCGCCGGATCGAAATCATGCAGTTCGCCGAGGATCCGGGACGGGGCGTGACCACTCAGAATCCGGATTAGGTCATCGCCCTCACCAAGGGTCACGTCTAGGTCTTCTTCCCAACCGAACGGATTATGCAGAATAACGGTGTCATTCCCCT
>NZ_LADY01000014.1:0-5779 GCF_000961715.1 Roseovarius sp. BRH_c41
TCCACCAGTTCCAGCAGCTCTTCGTCATCGACCTGATCGACCTTGTTCATGTAGACGACCATGAAGGGGATGCCGACCTGACGACCGAGCAGGATGTGCTCGCGGGTCTGCGGCATCGGGCCGTCAGCGGCGTTCACAACCAGGATCGCGCCGTCCATCTGCGCGGCACCGGTGATCATGTTCTTCACATAGTCGGCGTGGCCGGGGCAGTCGACATGGGCGTAGTGACGCGCCTCGGTCTCGTATTCCACATGCGCGGTCGAGATCGTGATCCCGCGCGCCTTTTCTTCAGGCGCACCGTCAATCTGGTCATAGGCCCGGAATTCGCCAAAATACTTGGTGATCGCCGCCGTCAACGTCGTCTTGCCGTGGTCAACGTGACCAATCGTGCCGATGTTCACATGCGGCTTGTTACGTGCAAACTTTTCCTTTGCCATATCTCAGGACGCCTTGTCAGTTGGGGGGCCGCCATGGCCCGAGGGTTACATCGCGCGCCGTTTATTGGGTTGCGCCGGGAAAATCAAGCCTTACTCTCTGCGCTGGAGTTACTCAGCAGGGGGCGATGCGACCGCGGGCTCCTCGTTCACCTCAGCGGCGGCGCTGGCTAGTTCAGCGGCGCTTGGGACTGCCGCTTGGTTTGGTACGGGCGCGCTCGCTGCGAGCGGTGTTGGCACCTCTGCGAGCCGCGCCTCGGGGCGCGGTTTGTCATTGGCAGGCACGCCATCATCCTCGAACCAGCCAAATTCGTTGTTTTGCTGAACCAGCCAGTTCTGGATCTGCTTGGCCGCGTTGCGGCTCAGGTTCTCAAGCTGCTTTTCCTTGCTCTGGGTCAGGCCAGATCCAAGAAAGGTATTGCCCGAAAAGCTCTCGACCACCGTCACCAGATGCGGCTTGGCATTGAGCTTGGCGCCCTTTGCGTCATCCCATGCGGTGACATTCAGGATCAGCGCCGATTTTGGCGAGGCCACCAGCGGCACGCCCGGAATGGCCAGCACATAGCCTTCGACACTCACCCCAAGATGATAGAGCTTGGTGCCTTCATAGCGCCCGAACCGATCCGTCATCGCCAAGGTCATCGCCGCGATCCATTCCTCCTTGGAGGCCTCGCGTGAGGCCGGACCCTTGGTCAGGTTCGGGGCCACCACGACATTATGCCCAAGGTGAAAGTTGCCCAAATAGGCCGGAGCCTCGTCAAGATCATTGGCATTGGTACACGCCGCCATCAGAGCAAGACCAAAGAGCGCGAGGAAACGGATCATCAAAAACTTCCCGAAACGTGACAGTTCGGGCAGGGATAGCCCAGCCACCGCCCTTGCGCAATCATTTGCCCGACGCCATCCCACGCCCTATGTCTGGTGTGACCCGCAAGAGGTGCCCCATGCCGCCGATGTCCAAAACGAACCATCCCCGAACACCCGTGCATGTGCCTCTGGTGACTGAACCGATGGGGGTCTTGGCCAGCTTGCGCGCGGCGCGGCGCAACATCCTGTCGATCATCCCGGAAATTGCCACCCGGCAGCCCATGGTCTCGGGGCGCACGGGCAAACGCTGGCATATGGTGATGGATCCCGGTGCAATCCGGCGAATGCTCTTGGAAAGTCTAGACAATTACCCCAAGTCCATCGTCACCAAGAACCTCTTGCGTCCCGCGATCGGCGACTCTCTCTTTATCGCCGAGGGTGCGCATTGGCGCTGGCAAAGGCGCACGGCGGCCCCGGTCTTTTCGCATCGCAATGTGATGAACCTCGCCCCGATCATGACCGGCGCTGCCGACCGGAGCGCCGAGCGAATCGCGGCTGCAGGTCCACGCGCTGTGGATATGGCCGCCGAGATGGTGCGCACCACGTTTGAGGTCATCGCCGATGTGACCTTTTCAGACGACGGCATGTTTGACGTCGATGCCGTGCACCGCGGGATTGACGCCTATATTTCCGAGGCGGGCAAGATCTCACTCTTTGATATTCTTGGATTTCCTGACTGGGTCCCGCGTCCAGGCCGGTTGATGTCAGGCGGCTCTGTAGCCGAGATGAAGCGCGTGGCGGATCAGGCGGTCGAGGCGCGACGTTCGCGGGGCGCACAGGGCGTGCCCGACCTGCTCGATCTTTTGCTGGAGGGCGAAGACCCGGAAACCAAACGGCGCATGAACACGGCGGAATTGCGCGATAACCTGCTGACCTTTATCGTGGCAGGGCACGAGACGACGGCGCTGACATTGGGATGGTCGCTCTATCTATGCGCCTTTGATCAAACCGTTCAGGACCGCGCCCGCGCCGAGGCGCAAGCCGTGCTACAGGGGCGCGCCGCGACAGGCGAGGACGTGGCCCGCCTGCCCTATATCCGTCAGATCATCGACGAGGCGTTACGGCTTTATCCGCCTGCGGGCATCATCTCTCGGACCGCGCAGGTTGCCGATACGCTCTGCGGGCGCGATATTCGTGCGGGGGATACGGTGATCATCCCGATCTATGCGCTGCACCGCAATCACCTCTTGTGGCCAGAACCGGATGCCTTCGATCCTGACCGCTTTGCCGACCGCAAGAGCCTTGAGCGCTATGCCTATCTGCCCTTTGGTGACGGGCCGCGCATCTGCATCGGCGCGAGTTTTGCACTGCAGGAGGCGGTGATCATCCTTGCAACGCTGCTCTCGCGATTCAGATTCACGCCCGTACCGGGCCGGGAGCCGGAGCCGGTGATGATCCTAACCCTGCGGCCACAGGGCGGGGTCTGGTTGATGGCGGATCCCGTTCACGAGATCGGCCAAAAACCCGCAACCGTTTGAATCAGGCTGGCATTCTCTCTTCGACAATCCCCGCCCACCAGCTACAGCCCGCCGGAATGGTCTCGTCGTTGAAATTATAATCCGGGCTGTGAACCATCGCCGTATCGCCATTGCCCACAAGGATATAGGCCCCCGGTCGCTCTTCGAGCATGAAGGCGAAATCCTCGCCGCCCATGATCAAGGGGGCTTCGTCGCAGCCGCCGCTGACCTTGGCCGCGACGCTTGCCGCGAACTCGGTCTGTTCCTCATGGTTGATCATCACCGGGTAACCTCGATGGTAACTCACCTCGGCACGACCGCCGAAACCCGCCGTCACATGCTCACAGAGCGCACGAATACGGGCCTCTGCCAGATCGCGCATCTGCGTACTCATTGTACGAACTGTACCTCGAAGATGTACACCTTGCGGAATGACATTGAACGCGTTGGACGAGGTCTGAAAGGACGTGACCGAGACCACCACCTGATCCACCGGATCGGCGTTACGGCTGGCAATGGTTTGCAGCATTGTGACCAGATGGGCCGCCATGACGGTCGTGTCCACGGTCTCATGCGGCTTGGCGGCGTGTCCGCCCTTGCCGGTGAGCGCGATGTCGAATTGATCGGTCGCGGCAAAAAATGCGCCGGGGCGAATGGCAAAACTGCCCACCGGGCGGCCCGGCCAGTTGTGCATGCCATAGACTTCCTGAATGCCGAAGCGGTCCATCATCCCGTCCTCGCACATCTCGCGGCCCCCGGCCCCACCTTCCTCGGCGGGCTGAAAGATCACCACGGCAGTGCCATCGAAATTGCGGGTCTCCGCCAGATATTGCGCGGCCCCAAGCAGCATGGCGGTATGCCCGTCATGGCCACAGGCATGCATCGCACCGGGGGTCTTGGAGGCGTAGTCAACACCGGTCGCCTCATGGATCGGCAGAGCATCCATGTCTGCGCGCAGGCCGACCACCCGCCCTGAGGCCGTGCTGCGGCCCTTGATCACCCCCACAACGCCGGTGCGCCCGATCCCAGTGACCACCTGATCGCAGCCAAAGGCCTTGAGCTTTTCCGCGACAAGCGCGCTGGTACGATGCGTCTCGTAGAGGATTTCGGGATGGGCGTGGATGTCGCGGCGCCAGTCCGTGATATCATTGTGCAATTCAGCAAAGCGGTTCTTGACGGGCATCGGTCTCACTCCTCTTGGCAATTCGGCCTGTTCGCAAATTCGGGATTTGCTCCACCGTGGCGCAAAGCCAGTGCGACCACAAGGGGCACGGTCACAGCGACGCATTTGCCATATACAAGAGCGCATGTCTGAGGTATGCGTCGCGGCTTGACGCGCAAGCCGCACCCCTTTTCGGAACCGACCTCCCCCATGATCCTGCCTGCCCTCTCCAATGCTCTTGCCGCGCGCGGCTATGAAACCCTGACGCCTGTGCAAGAGGCGGTGACGGACCCCGCGCTCTCTGGGTCTGACCTTTTGGTGTCGGCCCAGACCGGATCAGGCAAGACCGTGGGTTTTGGTCTGGCGATAGCGCCGACCTTGCTCGATGGTGCCGAGCGTTTGCCACCTGCTGCGGCACCGCTTGCGCTGATCGTGGCGCCCACGCGCGAACTGGCGTTGCAGGTGATGCGCGAGCTGAGCTGGCTCTATGCCGAGGCGGGCGCACGGTTGGTGTCTTGTGTGGGGGGCATGGATGCCCGCGACGAGCGGCGCGCGCTCGAACGTGGCGCGCATATCGTCGTCGGCACGCCCGGACGGCTGTGTGACCATATCAACCGTGGCGCGCTCGACATGACCAGCCTGCGCGCCATCGTGCTCGACGAGGCCGACGAAATGCTCGATCTCGGCTTTCGCGAAGATCTCGAATTCATGCTCGCCGCCGCCCCGGCAGAGCGTCGCACGCTGATGTTCTCGGCCACCGTGCCGCCGATGATCGCCAAGCTGGCGGAAAAATTCCAGCGCGATGCGCACCGCGTGACCACCCTGACCGGGGCCAAGCAACATGCCGATATCTCCTATCAGGCGCTGACCGTGGTGCCGCATGACGCCGAGGGTGCGGTGATCAACCTCCTGCGGTATCACGATGCGCAGAACGCCATCGTCTTTGCCAATACCCGCGCGATGGTGGCCCGGCTGACCGCGCGTCTGGCCAATCGCGGCTTTGCTGTCGTGTCGCTCTCGGGGGAACTCAGCCAAGCCGAGCGCACCCATGCCCTGCAAGCGATGCGCGACGGGCGGGCACGGGTCTGCGTGGCCACCGATGTGGCGGCGCGCGGCATCGACCTGCCCAATCTCGATCTTGTGGTGCATGCCGAACTGCCCACCAATTCCGAAGGCCTCTTGCATCGTTCTGGCCGCACGGGTCGTGCCGGGCGCAAGGGCATCTCTGCCCTGATCGTCCCGGTCAAATCCGCGAACAAGGCCGAGCGCCTGCTGAAATTCGCCAAGATCACCGCCGAATGGACCACGCCCCCGACACCCGACGATATCGAGGCCAAGGATCGCGAGCGGCTCCTGTCCGATCCGGTCTGGTCCGAAACCCCCTCTGAGACCGAGGCCGCCTTTGCCGCCGAATTGCTGGCGCTGCACAGCCCCGAGGTGATCGCCGCCGCCTATCTCCGGCTCTATAAATCGCGCTGGTCCGCGCCCGAGGAACTGAGTGCGCCCGGCAGCCCCGCGCCCGCCCGCGAGCGCGCCGCCTTTGGCCCGAGCCGCTGGTTTGCGCTCTCGGTCGGCAACAATGACCGGGCCGAAGCGCGGTGGTTGCTGCCGCTCTTGTGCCGCGCTGGCAATATGGACAAATCCGCGATTGGGGCCATTCGCGTGCAGGCCTCCGAGACCTTTGTCGAACTGGCCGAGGCCGCTGTTCCGGGCTTTCTCGCCGCACTTGGCGAGGGCGGGCAGTTGGATGAGGGTATTATCGCCCGTCAGTTGGACAGCGCCCCCGATCTCGGCTCTGCCCCGCGCGCCCCGCGGGAGGACCGTCCCGAGCGGGCGCCCCGTGCCCCGCGTGAGGATCG
>NZ_LADY01000022.1:0-25659 GCF_000961715.1 Roseovarius sp. BRH_c41
TGGCGCGGGTCGAGCCGGTGGCGCATCCGCATCCCGATCACTGGCCCGCGCTGGCGCAGATGACGAGCGGGCAATTCGTGCTGGTGCTGTCGCAGGCGGGCAGTGTCCTGACGATCCATGATACGACCTGCGCCGATCAGCGCGCCGAGGTCGGTCTGGCCGAATTCGAGCCGTTCTTTACCGGCATGGTGGTGCGGGCCGAGGCCCCGGTGCAAAGCCCGAGCCGCGCGCATGACGCGCCCGAGGCCGCGCCGCATTGGTTCTGGAGCCAGTTTGGCGGGTTTCGGCGGCATATCGCGGAGGTGGCGCTTGGGTCTTTCGTGGCCAATATTCTGGCGGTGGCAGTCGCGCTTTTCGCGCTTCAGGTGTACGATCGGGTGATCCCGCATCAATCCGAGGCGACGCTCTGGGTCTTGGCGGCGGGGGCGGGTCTTGCGCTGGTGATGGAAGCCGCGCTCAAGATCGCGCGGGCGCAGTTGATGGACGGGGCCGGGCGGCAGATCGAACTCAATGTGCAGCGCATTCTGATGGATCGCATCCTTGGCATGCGGTCCGAGATTGCCGGCAAGGGACCGTCGCAGATCTTCTCGGCGATGCGCGAGTTTGGGTCTGTGCGCGAGTTCTTTACCGCCTCCACGATTGGCACGCTCACCGATTTGCCGTTCATCGTGGTGTTTCTGGCGCTGGTGGCGTCGATTGCGGGCAATGTGGTTTGGGTGTTGATCCTCGGTGGGGTGATCATGGTGATCCCCGGCTTTCTGCTGCAACGGCGGATGATGCGGCTGACGCAAGAGATGCAGGGCGCGGGCGCGCGGGGCGCGCGGCTGTTGCATGAGGCGATATTCGAGCTGGATACGCTCAAGACGCAGCGGGCCGAGGACCGGTTTCGCCGGATTTGGGGCGAGTTGACGGCGCTGCAGGCGATCAAGTCGAGCGAGCAGCGGCGGTTGGGATCGGTGCTGACGTTCTGGGCGCAGGCGGTACAGCAGGCGACCTATATTGCGGCGGTGATCCTTGGCTCTTATCTGGTGTTCGCGGGCGAATTCACCGTGGGGTCGATCATCGCCGTGGGGATCTTGACCAGCCGCACGCTGGGGCCGCTCACGCAGCTATCAGGGACGCTGGCGCGGTGGGGCAATGTGAAATCGGCGCTGGCGGGGCTCGATGCGATTGCGCTGGCGGAGCAGGACGCGGCCGAGGGGCGCAGCTATTTGCGGCGGACGTCCCTGAGCGGGGCCTATGAGCTGCGCGAGGTGCAATTTGCCTATGACGCGGGGGCTGCGCCGGTGCTGGATATTCCGGGGTTGATCATTCAGCCGGGGCAAGTGGTGGCGGTGCTGGGCACCAACGGGTCGGGAAAATCGACTTTTCTCAAGCTCCTGTCGGGGCTTTATGCCCCGAGCCGGGGGCGGTTGATGCTGGATGGCACCGATATGGGGCAGATCGCGCCGCGCGACCTGCGGCGGATGATCGGCTATCTGGGGCAGGATGTGCGGCTCTTCACGGGCAGTCTGCGCGAGAACCTGAACCTGACCTTGCTGGAGCGTGATGACGCGCGGCTGATGCAGGCGCTGGAATTTGCCGGGCTGGGGCCGTTTGTGCGCGGCCATCCCAAGGGGCTGGACCTGGAAATCCTCGATGGTGGTCAGGGGCTGAGCCAAGGGCAGCGGCAGTCGATCGGCTGGGCGCGGCTGTGGTTGCAGGACCCGGCGGTGTGCCTGCTGGACGAGCCGACGGCAGCGCTGGATCAGACGCTGGAGCGCACGCTGGTGAGCCGGTTGGAAATCTGGCTCAAGGGGCGCACGGCGGTGATTGCGACGCACCGGATGCCGATCCTGAGTCTGACGAGCCGGACGCTGATCCTGCAAGCGGGTCGGATGGCGGTGGACGGGCCGCGCGATCAGGTGCTGGCGCATCTGGCGCAGGCGGCGGGCATCGGGCCGGGAGGGGCATGAGATGAGCGATGTGGGCGCACGCAGCACCGCGAGCATATTGGCAGAGTTGAACGGGCGCTTGCGCGGTCCGAGCCTGATGGTGTGGCTCTGTGCGGCGAGTGTCTGGATTTTTATCCTCTGGGCCGCGTTTGCCTGGATCGACGAGATCGTGCGCGCGCCGGGCGCGTTCATTTCCACCTCTCGGCCGCAGATCATCCAGAACCTCGAAGGCGGGATACTGGCCGAATTGCTGGTGCAGGAGGGCGATGTTGTGGCGCGTGGTGATGTTCTGGCGCGGCTGCATGATACGCGATTCAATTCCGAAGTGGCGGATTTGCAGGATCAGATCGCGGGTCTTGAGGTGCGGCAATTGCGGCTGGAGGCGGAATTGGCCGGGCAGTTCGATTTCGCCGCGCCCGAGGCGGTTGTGACACGGGCGGGGGAAATGGTGGCCTCGGAACGGGCGCTGCTGAAGGCGCGGCAAGAGGATTTCGTCAAGAGCAGCGAGGGGGCCAAACGGGTGATGCAGCAATCCGCCGAGGAAAAGCGGCTGTTGGAGGGGCTATTGGCGAAGAAGATCGTGGCCTTGATTGAGGTCACGCGCGCGCGCAAGGCGCATGCGGATGCCGAAAAGCGCTATGATGAAATCGTGACGCAAGCCGAGCTTGAGCGGGCAGAGGCCTATTCCGAAACGCTCAAGGAATTGGCGACGCTGCGCCAGACCCTGCGTGCCAGTCAGGATCAGCTCAACCGGACGGTGTTGCTGAGCCCGTTGCGCGGCGTGGTGAACAATCTGAGTGTGACGACGATTGGCGGCGTCGTGCGCCCCGGTGAGGAAATTCTGGAGATCATCCCGCTGGATGAGGAGATGTTCGTCGAGGCGCGGGTCGAGCCGCGCAATATCGCCAATATCCGGCGCGGGCAGGAGGCGACGATCAAGCTGACGGCCTATGATTACACGATCTACGGCACCTTGAAGGGGCGGGTGGATTTTATTTCCGCCGATACGTTCAAGGACGAGCGGGCGCGCGATCCCGATGGCGACCCGCATTACAAGGTGACGTTGCGCGTGGATATGGGGGCGCTGACGCCCCGGCAGGCGGGGATCGAGATCAGGCCCGGTATGCAGGCGGAGGTGGAATTGCACACCGGCGAAAAGACGGTCCTGCAATATCTGCTGAAACCGCTCTACAAGAGCCAGCAAGCGCTGCGCGAGCCGTAAGAGGCAAGGCGCGGCGGGCATGAAAAAGGCGGCGATGGCAGGGGGCCACGCCGCCTTTTGTGATGTCCTGCTTGGATCAGCCCTCGGCGGGTTTCGGTGCGGCGGCAGCTGCGGCGGGGATTGCGGGCTTGGGGGCAGATTTGTTGCCGGTCAGAGGATCGTCCTGACGCTGCACCGAGCCTTCGAAATGCGCGCCGCTCTCGATTGCGATGGTCTTGTGGATGATGTCGCCCTCGACGCGGGCGGTCGAGGTCAGGCGCACCTTGAGGCCACGCACGCGGCCGACGATGCGGCCGTTGATCACCACGTCATCGGCGATCACTTCGCCCTTGATGGTGGCGCCTTCGCCGACGGTCAGCAGATGCGCGCGGATGTCGCCCTCGATCGAGCCTTCGACCTGAATGTCGCCGGTGGTCTTGAGATTGCCGGTCACGTGCAGGTCCGAGGACAGCACCGAGGCGGGCGGCTTGGCCTTGGGGGCCGATGCCTTGAATTCACTGTTCAGCGCGTCGGGTCGCGCCGAATCGAGCCGGTTCTCGGAGGAAGCCGGTTTGGCCTCTGCAGGCTTTTGCGCGGGTTCGTTGATTTTGCTCTTAGAAAACATTGTTTGCAGCCTTGATGTATATCATGGGGTTGACGGACTGGTCGCCGACGCGGACCTCGTAGTGTAGATGTGTGCCCGTAGAACGTCCAGAGTTGCCCATATCACCAATCCTGTCGCCGCGCGAGACCCTTTGCCCGACGTTGACGCGGATTTGCGAGAGGTGGGCATAGCGGGTTTCGATGCCGAAGGCGTGCTTGATCTTGATCAGGCGGCCATAGCCCGAGAGCCAGCCCGCATGGGTGACGACGCCATCGGCAGTGGAATAGATCGGCGTGCCCTGAGGGGCGGCGAAATCGGTGCCCTGATGCATCCGGCCCCAGCGCATGCCATAGCCGGATGTGAAGCGAAAGGCGCTCTTTACGGGCATGGCGAAGGGAGCCTTTTGCGCCGCGATGCGGTAGAGGTTGAGTTCGTCCATGCGGTTGAGGATGCGGTTGGCGCGCTCGGCATCGACCGAGGGTTCTTCGCCGCGGGTGGAGAAGGACAGGGGCATCAGCGGGCCGCCCTGACCGGAATAGCCGCGGCGCACCGCATCGAGCAGCGTGTCGGTGTTGAGACCTGCCGCGCTAAACATCTTGTCGAGGGGTTCGACAGAGATCGCCATCGCATCCTCAAGCTGGCTGAAGATCTGGTCGTTCTGATCCTTGAGCAGGCGCAGTTGCGTTGTCATTTCATCGGCGTGCAAGAGCGCGTCCTGCGCATTGGCAATCGTCGTGTCGCGCTCTTCGGCTGCGTCCGAGAGGGCGGCCGTCAGGAAATCGACCGTTGCGTCCGTGCCCGTTTCGGTGCCGGTGCCGGCGCCGGTTGCGCCGTCGGTCTCCAAGGAGAGGGCCAGTTGCTCGGCCTCCTGGCGGGCTGTTTCCCGCTCGGACATGGTGCGGCGCAGGGTGGTTTGGATCACCTCGATCCCGGTTTCCAATTCGCGGCGGCGGGTCTCAGAGGCCAGCAATTCGGATTGCATCAGCGAAATCTGTTCCAGCGCGAAGCTGAAGCGTTCCTGTGCGGCAATCGCCTCTTCGGCGCGTTTGTCGCGTTCGGTGGAGAGCGCATTGAGCCGGTTTTCATAGGTGCGCTGGTCGCGCTTGGCCTGTTCTCGGAAGTTGCCGGACCCGATGCTGTCCATCAGCAGAATGGATGTGGCGATGATCGACCATGCGACGATGGACGCAGCCCCGGCAAAGGCGAAAAGTTGGGTAGAGGGGCGCAGGCGGATGAAACGTGTGTCGGTATCGGACCGCAAAAAAACCCGACGCTCGGGGAAATACCGTTCCAGAATGGAATGAACTTTTATCGCAAGTCTTGTTCTCACGCGTCTTCTGCCCTTGTTGCCTCGGTCATCCTCCGGCGCTTGGCTGCGATTATCCCAGCCGCCGTGTTGAGTGTGCTTAGCCAGTGGTCGGGCTTTGGGCAAGATTTTTGACCAATCGGGTTCCATAGCTTGGCTGTTTCCCGCTTGATTGGCGGAAAATCGCCGATTGGCGGAAGAATATTTCAATCTCGGGTGGAGTGCCCGTCGCTCAGCGGCCAGTAGAAATCCGGTGGCAAACCAGCTTCGGCGCGTTTCTCTTCGTTGAACGGGGGTTTCAATGAGCCGTGGAAGTAGCGGCGCACGAGGTCGTGGAAGGCGATCTTGGGGTCGAGATCGTGGCGACCGCAGAGAAAATGAAACCATTTGGACCCATAGGCAACATGATGCACCTCTTCGGCATAGATCACCTGCATGGCCTCGACCGCGCCGGTCTCGCCGGCGCGCTGGAAAATCTCGATCATGCCGGGGGTCACGTCGAGGCCGCGCGCCTCGAGCACCATGGGCACGACTGCGAGGCGGCCCATGAAATCCTGCGCCGTATCCTCGGCGGCGCGCCACATGCCTGCGTGGGCAGGCAGGGCACCGTAATGGCTGTTCAATGCTTCAAGACAGTCGCATATCAGGTTGAAATGTTTGGATTCCTCGTCGGCCGCCTTGACCCAGTCATCATAGAATCCGATGGGCATTGGGGTGTCGGCAAAGCGCGCGATGATGTCCCAATGCAGGTCCACGGCGTTGAGTTCGATATGGGCCACGGCATGCAGGAGGGCGATGCGCCCCTTGTCCGAGCCGGGACGGCGGCGCGGCACGTCGCGCGGGTCGAGCAGTTCGGGGTGTTCGGGGCGGGCCGGGCGCAGCGGTGGCGTGGCACGGCCCAAGGGAATGTCGTGCCCCGCCGCGCGCGCAGCAAACCACGTCGCGGCATGGGCGCGCGAGAGTGCTGTCTTGGCGCGGCCGTCGTGGGTCGAGAGCACCTCGACGGCCATTTCTGTCAGGGTGGGGTCGCTCACAGCGCCTTGACCGCGTTCAGCACCTCTTCGGCGTGGCCGGGCACTTTGACCTTGCGCCAGACGCGGGCGATGCGGCCCTCACCGTCGATGAGGAAGGTTGAGCGCTCGATGCCAAAGAATTTCTTGCCATACATGCTTTTTTCCGCCCAGACCCCATATGCTTCACAGGTCTCGGAATCCTCATCTGACAAAAGCGGGACCGAAAGCGCGTGTTTGTCCCGGAATTTCTCGTGACTGGCGAGGCTGTCCTTGGAAATGCCGAGCACGGTGGCCCCGGCGGCGTCGAATTGATCCTTGAGGGCGGAGAAGGCCACCGCCTCTTTGGTGCAACCGGAGGTGTCATCACGGGGGTAGAAAAACAGCACAACAGCGCCGGGGCGCAGGCCCGAGAGCGTTATAGTTTCACCCCCATCGCGCGGCAGCGTGAAATCGGGAGCGGTATCGGACATATCTGGCATGGGGTTTCCTCTGAGATGCAAAAATGTGAATTCCATATTAGGTCGCAAAAGGCGAGAATAAAGCCACGAGGCAGAAGAGATGCGCGAGACGCGTCCGAACGGATAGGATGAGCACGGAGCCGACACAAGAGCAGGGCGCGGCAGAGATGCCGCCGCCGACGAGCGGGACGCCTGTGCGGCCCCGCAAGCGTCGTCGTGCGCTGCGGCATCTCGTGCAGTTCTGTTTTTCCTGTGCGGTCCTGCTGGTGGTTCTGGGCTTGATTGTCGCCGTGAACATCGGGGTGAACCTGCGGGCGCCCGTTTGGCTGCAAGAGCGGATTGCAGAGCGGATTGATGCGAGCGTGCCGGGCTATCAGTTGCGGTTCGGCGAGATGTCGTTGGTGGTGGGTGAGGATCTTGTGCCGCGTGTGGCGTTGCGGGATGTGGCGCTGGCCAATCTTGACGGCGTGCCGCTGGTGACGCTGGGATCGCTTGATGTGACGGTTGCGCCGGAGCCGCTGTTGCGGGGAGAGGTGCAGCCGAGGACGGTCCGCCTGTCCGGCGCGCAATTGGGGCTGCGGCGGCTGGCGACCGGCGAGTTGTCGATTGTGTTGGGCGCGACGGGGCAGGGCGGCACGTTCCACGAGCAGCTTGATGCGTTCTTTGCGCGGCCCCAATTGGACGCGCTGCGGTTGGTCACGGCGGATAACCTGAGCTTGCGTTACGAGGATGCGCGGGCGGGCCGCGCGTGGAGCGCGGACGGCGGCCGGGTGGAGTTGACGCGCGCGGGCAATGGGATTTCGTTGCGCGGGGATGTGGCGCTGCTTGGCGCACGCGACTACGCCACGACATTGGCGGTCAATTACGAGGGCCGGATCGGCAGCAAGGTCGCGGAGTTCGGCGCGACCTTTGAGGATATGCCAGCGAGCGATATTGCCGGGCAGTCGCCAGCGTTGGCCTGGCTTGGGGCGTTGGAGGCACCGATTTCGGGGGCGGTGCGCGCCGGGGTCGATGCTGAAGGCCGGCTTGGGCCGCTCAACGCCACCTTGCAGATCGGGGCGGGGGTGTTGCAGCCGACGCCCGCCACGGTGCCGATCAAATTCCGCTCGGCGCGCAGTTATTTCACCTATGATCCGATGGTCCAGGAAATCCGGTTCACCGAGTTGTCGGTGGACAGCGCCTGGGGTCAGGCGCGGGCCGAGGGCACCGCGCGGCTGGTGGGGATGGAGGCCGGTTGGCCACGCGAATTGCAGGCGCAGATCCGGGTGAGCGATGTGGTCGCGGACCCGGCCGACCTCTACCCAGAGCCGATCCGGTTCGAAGAGGCGCGGATGGCGCTGCGGTTGCGGCTGGACCCGTTTGTCCTGACCTTGGGAGAGTTGAGCCTGAGCGATCAGGGGCATTACCTGCAGGCGCGCGGCGAGGCGCGCGGCAGTGACGAGGGATGGGATATCTCGCTTGAAGGGGGGATGGACGGGCTGAATCCTGAGCGGTTGATGGCGCTCTGGCCGCGGGCGACCAAGACCAACACGCGCGAGTGGATCGAGAAGAATGTGCGCCGCGCCGATCTGAGCGATATTCAGTTTGCCCTGCGGATGCGCCCGGACATGTTACCGGATTTCAGCCTCGGGTTCGATTTTGCGGATCTTGAGACGGTCTATGTGCGCGATGTGCCGCCGATTACGGATGCCTCGGGGCGGGCGTCGCTGCATGACAACCGCTTTGTCGTTCAGGCCGAGCGGGGGCATGTGGTGGCGCAAGAGGGGGGTCGGATCAACGTGGCGGGCACCAGTTTCATCATCCCCGATGTGCGGATCAAGGACGGCCCGGCGCAGGCCGTGATGCAGACCCGCAGCACGATCACGGCGGCCTTGTCGCTGCTCGATGCGCCGCCGTTCCGATTCCTGCAAAAGGCGGGGCAGCCGGTGACGGTGGCCGAGGGGCAGGCGGAGTTGGACGGGGAGCTGATGTTCCTGCTCAAGAAGAAATTGACCACGGAGGAGGTGGCGTTTGACGTGACCGGAACCCTCAGCGACGTGCGCAGCGAGACGCTGGTCAAGGGGCGCGTTCTGGCGGCTGAGCGTTTGGCGGTCGAGGCGAGCAACCGACATCTCGAGATCGGTGGCGCGGCGCAGGTGGGGGCCGTGCCGGTGCGCGGCAGTTGGGACATGGCCATCGGGGGCAACCCGCAAGGCGAGAGCCGGGTGCGGGGACAGATCGAGTTGTCGCAGCGGTTTCTGGAGGAATTCGGCATCGGCCTGCCCCCCGGCAGCCTGTCGGGCGCGGGGCAAGGCGAGATAGAGATCGGCTTTGCCAAGGGGCAGCCCCCGGAGTTTGCGCTGACATCCGATTTGGCGGGACTCGCGCTGCGGTTGCCGCAACTGGACTGGGCCTTGGGCCAAGGACAGCAAGGGCGGCTTGATGTGGTGGGCCGACTGGGGGCGGTGCCGGAGGTCACGGCGCTGAGCCTGAGCGGTGCCGGGCTTGAGGCGCAAGGGCGTGTCAGTCTGGACGCGGGCGGCGGTCTGGAGCGGGCCGAGTTCAGCCGGGTCACCTTGGGCAACTGGCTGGATGCGCCGGTGAGTTTGGTTGGGCGCGGCGCGGGGGTGACGCCGCGCGTCGAGGTGACGGGCGGCACGGTCGATTTGCGGCAAACCTCTTTGGGGGGGCAGGACGGTGAAGCGGGCGAGGGGGCGCGCGGTGGCGGTCCGGTTACGTTGCGGCTGGAGCGGTTGCAGATTTCCGAAGGCATTGCCCTGACCGGGTTTCGTGCGGATCTGGACACCTCAGGCGGAACCAATGGCACATTCACCGGGCTTTTGAACGGGTTGGCCCCGGTCACCGGGCAGGTCGTGCCCATGTCGGGGCGCAGCGCGTTCCGGATCAGATCCAACGATGCAGGCGAGGTGTTGGCCGCGGCGGGTCTGCTGCGGCAGGCGCGCGAGGGGGTCTTGGAGATGGTATTGACGCCTGCGCCGGAGCCGGGAAGCTATGACGGGGTGCTGGGGATAGATCAGATCAGGATCAAGGACGCCCCGGCGCTGGCGGCGCTCTTGAATACGATCAGCGTCGTGGGGCTGTTGGAGCAGTTTTCCGGCAAGGGTCTGCATTTCGGGCGGGTCGATGCGAAGTTCCGCCTGACGCCGAACCGGCTGATCCTGCTGGAAGGCAGTGCGGTCGGTGCCTCGGTCGGGATTTCGATGGATGGCTATTACACGATGGCGAACAAGCAGATGGACATGCAGGGTGTGGTGTCGCCGGTCTATTTGCTCAATGGGATCGGTGAGGCCTTTACCCGGCCCGGTGAGGGGCTTATCGGGGTGAACTACACGCTCAAGGGCGCCTCGACTGACCCGGTGGTGTCGGTCAATCCGCTTTCGGCGCTGGCACCGGGGTTTCTGCGCGAGTTGTTCCGCCGACCTGCGCCCACGGTGGGCACCGGACGGGCCGCGACCTCGGGGCAGATCAAGGGCGAAGCCGAGCGTGAGGCGCAGGACATTCACCAAAGACAGGACAGATGAAACTTTCAGATTTCGATTTTGACTTGCCCGAGGCGTTGATTGCGACGCGCCCCGCGAGGCCCCGACGCGCCGCACGGTTGCTGGTGGCGGAGGGTGCGGCGATCACCGATGCGGGGGTGGCCGACCTTGGGCGGTGGCTGCGGCCCGGTGACCGGCTGGTGCTGAACGACACGCGCGTGATCCCGGCGCGGCTGTCGGGGCTGCGCCATCGCTCTGGGGCGCAGGGGGACACGGCGGCAAAGATCGAGGTCACGCTGTTGGAGCCGGGGGCAGAGGGCACCTGGGGCGCGCTGATCAAGCCGCTCAAGAAGGTGAGCGTGGGCGAGGAAATCGTGTTCTCGGAGCGGTTATCGGCGGTGCTTGAGGCCAAGGAAGAGGGACAGGGGCGGCTGCGGTTCAACCTGCGTGCTGAGGATTTCGACGCGGCGCTGGCTGAGGCGGGGGCGATGCCGCTGCCGCCCTATATCGCCGCGCGCCGTCCGGCGGATGATCAGGACAAGGTGGATTATCAGACCGTTTGGGCGCGGGCGCCGGGGGCCGTGGCGGCGCCGACGGCCTCGTTGCATTTTGATGAGGCGCTCTTGGCGGAACTGGCGGCGATGGGGGTGGGGTTTACCCATGTCACGCTGCATGTGGGCGCGGGCACGTTTCTGCCGGTCAAGGTCGAGGATGTGACCTCGCATAAGATGCATGCCGAATGGGGCGAGGTGAGCGAAGAGGCCGCCGCAGAGATTGCCGCCACGCGCGCGGCGGGCGGTCGGATCATTCCGGTTGGCACCACTGCGCTGCGCTTGATCGAAACGGCGGCGCGGGCCACGGGCGAGATTGCTGCCTGGTCGGGGGATACGGATATCTTCATCTACCCCGGTTTCGAATTCCGCGTCACCGATGCGCTGATGACCAATTTCCATCTGCCGAAATCGACGTTGATGATGTTGGTGTCAGCGCTGATGGGGCAGGGCGTGATCGACCGAATTTATGCACATGCGGTAGCGAGGGGTTATCGCTTTTTCTCGTATGGGGACGCGTCGCTGTTGATCCCGGCGGCAAAGCCTGACAGGCGGGGCGCACAGGCGACAGAGTAAGTCGCCTTTGAAGTGCCGCTGATGCGGGCATCTGCTAGGTTGGCGAGAGAAGACGAAGGAGAGGCGTAATGTTTCAGGTGCTGTCGGGGGCATGGGCCCTTTTGTTGGGCATGATGCTGTTGCAGGTCGGAAATGGCATGCAAGGCACGCTTCTCGGGGTGCGTGGCGCGCTCGAAGGGTTTTCGACCTACGAGATGTCGGTGGTTATGTCGTCCTATTTCGTGGGGTTCCTGTTTGGCTCTCGGATGGCGCCTGAGATGATCCGTCGGGTCGGGCATGTGCGGGTGTTTGCCGCGCTGGGGTCGATGATTTCGGCGGTGCTGATCCTCTATCCGACGATTGCAGAGCCCTGGGCCTGGTCGATTGGCCGGGTGCTGATCGGATTCTGTTTCTCGGGGGTCTATGTGACCGCTGAAAGCTGGCTGAACAATTCCGCGACCAATGCGACGCGCGGCAAGGCGCTGTCGCTCTATATGATCGTGCAGATGATCGGCATCGTCTCGGCGCAGGGGTTGATGGTGCTGGCGGACCCGTCCGGCTATGTGCTGTTCGTCATCCCGTCGGTTCTGGTGTCGCTGGCCTTTGCGCCGATTCTGCTGTCGGTCAGCCCGACGCCCGCCTTTGGCACGACCAAGCCATTGTCGCTGCGGCAGATCATGAAAATCTCGCCGCTGGGCTGTGTCGGGATGCTGCTGACGGGGGGTGTCTTTGCCGCGCAATTCGGCATGGCGGCGGTCTATGGCGCCGAGGCGGGGCTGAGCGTGGGGCAGATTTCGGCCTTTGTCGCGTCGTTTTACGTGGCTGCCGTGGTGGCGCAATATCCGCTGGGCTGGCTGTCAGACCGGATGGACCGGCGCAAGCTGATTGCGGGCGTGTCGCTGGGAACGGGCATCGGGGCCGTGGTCGGCATGATGCTGGGCGATAATTACTGGTTCCTGTTGTTGGCCGGGTTCATCGTGGGGGGCACGTCGAACCCGCTCTATTCGCTGCTGATTGCCTATACGAACGATTTTCTCGAGCATGATGACATGGCGGCGGCGGCGGGCGGCATGGTGTTCATCAACGGGCTGGGCGCGATTGCAGGGCCGTTGATGGTGGGCTGGATGATGGGAGTCATGGGGCCGGGCGGCTATTTCCTCTATATCGCGGTGCTGATGTTCGCGATGGTGGCCTATGCGATTTATCGGATGACGCAGCGCAAGGCCCCGGCAGTGCGCGAAACCGACCGGTATATGCCGGTTTCGCCCTCTTCTTCGCCAATGGCGGTGGAGTTTGCGCAAGAATATGCCATTGAAACTGCGCAAGAGGCGAAACAGGATTGAAATTAAGTAAATATGTCCCTTCTGTAGTAATATGTTACTGTGAAAGCGGGCTAAATACCCGTTAACGTCATGAAACCATCATAGGACAATGAGGAGTCCCCCTATGGTTACACCCGACGACGTGTTGCGGTTCTGGCTGGATGAGATCGGGCCGGGGGGCTGGTACAAAACATCTGAGGCGCTGGACGCCACGGTGACGGAGCGGTTTGAGGCCGCTTGGGAGAATGCACGTGACGGGGCCTATGGTCTGTGGCTGACCTATCCGACCGGAATGTTGGCCTATGTGATCCTGACCGATCAGTTTCCGCGCAATATGTTCCGGGGCGAGGCGAAGGCCTTTGGCACCGATGCGCAGTCACTGGCGGCGGGCAAGGTCGCGATCAATCGCGGTTGGGATCTGCGGATTGATGAACCGGCGCGGCAATTCTTTTATCTGCCCTTGATGCATTCCGAGAACCTGTGTGATCAGGAGCGTTGCGTGCGGTTGATGTGCGAGCGGATGCCGCAGCACGGGGCTGAGAACCTGACACATGCACGGGCGCATCGCGAGGTGATCCGGCAGTTCGGGCGATTCCCCTATCGCAATGCGGCGCTGCAACGTCCGTCGACCGCGCTGGAGCGCGCCTTCGAGGCCGAGGGCGGTTATGGCGACACGCTGCGCCGGATCAAGCAGGCCGCCTGATCCGCGCCCCTCTCTGCGCTTTCAATTGCTCGAAAGACACGGATGGTGATTGTTTGTTCAATCGCTCAATCATGTCGCGTTGCGATGTGGTGGAAAATAGTTTAATGGCAAACTAAATTTTGAAAGGGAGGGCCGCATGGCATCGACGACCTATGACATGATCGTAATCGGGGCGGGTCCGGGCGGCTATGTGGCTGCGATCCGGGGCGCGCAACTGGGCCTCAAGGTGGCTATTGTCGAGCGCGAGCATATGGGGGGTATTTGTCTCAACTGGGGCTGTATCCCGACCAAGGCGATGCTGCGCTCCTCTGAGGTGTTCCATCTGATGCACCGGGCCAAGGAATTTGGCCTGAGTGCCGAGGGGATCGGCTATGATCTCGATGCGGTGGTCAAACGCTCGCGCGGGGTGGCCAAGCAGCTGAGCGGCGGCGTCGCGCATCTGATGAAGAAGAACAAGGTGACCGTTGTGATGGGGGCTGCGACCTTGCCTGCCAAGGGGAAGGTCAGCGTCAAGACCGACAAGGGCACCGAAGAGCTGGCGGCCAAGCATATCATTCTGGCTACCGGCGCGCGGGCGCGGGAATTGCCGGGGCTGGAGGCGGATGGCGATCTTGTGTGGACCTATAAGCACGCTCTGGTGCCACCTCGTATGCCCAAGAAGCTGTTGGTGATCGGGTCAGGTGCCATCGGGATCGAATTTGCCAGTTTCTACAATACGCTCGGGAGCGAGACCACGGTGGTCGAGGTGATGGAGCGCATCTTGCCGGTGGAAGATGCAGAGATTTCCGCCTTTGCCAAGAAGGCGTTTACCAAGCAGAAGATGAAGATCATGGAAAAGGCCATGGTCAAGCAATTGGACCGGGGCAAGGGTAAAGTCACCGCGCATATCGAGGTCGGTGGCAAGGTCGAGAAACACGAGTTCGACACGGTGATTTCCGCCGTGGGGATCGTGGGCAATGTCGAGGGTCTGGGGCTGGAGGCGCTGGGCGTCAAGATCGACCGGACGCATGTGGTGACGGATGAGTATTGCCGCACCGGCGTTGAGGGGCTCTATGCGATTGGTGATATCGCGGGCGCGCCGTGGCTGGCGCATAAGGCGAGCCATGAGGGCGTGATGGTGGCCGAGTTGATCGCGGGCGGGCATCCGCACCCCGTCAAACCCGAGAGCATCGCGGGCTGCACCTATTGTCATCCGCAGGTGGCGAGCGTGGGGCTGACCGAGGCCAAGGCCAAGGACGCGGGCTATAGCGTCAAGGTGGGCCGTTTCCCGTTCATCGGCAATGGCAAGGCGATTGCGCTGGGCGAGGCCGAGGGCATGGTCAAGACGGTGTTTGATGCCAAGACCGGCGAGCTGCTCGGTGCGCATATGATCGGGGCCGAGGTCACGGAATTGATTCAAGGCTATGTCGTGGGCCGTCAGTTGGAGACCACGGAAGAGGATCTGATGAACACGGTCTTTCCGCATCCGACGCTGAGCGAGATGATGCATGAGAGCGTGCTCGATGCCTATGATCGGGTGATCCACATCTGAGATTGTCCGGGCGGCATGAACATAGCAGGCGCGTCTGACAGGGGTCGGGCGCGCCTGTTGCATTTGGGGGGGCTGACCTTGGCCCCAAACGATAGACCGCGCGGTGCCCGTCCGCCGGGTGGGCGCTGCTCCAAAGTCGGCTGGCACTTTATGCCCGCCAAGTCTTTCCGTGTTTTCAGTGAGTTAAGACCTCGCAAAAGCGCCCGCCCGGTGGGGCGGACGGGCGCTGCGCGGCGGTGCCTGCGGCACCTTGAGTCCGCGCTTTGGCGCTTGGGACCAATGTCGGCAACAGGCAAATGGTTCCTGCCATAGCGATGGCGATATAGATGAGTTCAAGTTAGATATTTGCGCAGGGCGCTTGCTTGGCTAGGCTCGTGCATCAAGGGGAGGACCACAGGGATGCCGCAGAACGAGATCAAGCCGCTCGGGGTGCCGGAGATGGGCGCTGTCGGGTTTGACATGTTGGGTGAGGCGCTGCGCCGGGGGTGGGCGGATATGCGTCGCGCGCCGGGCTATGCGGTGATTTTCGCCGGTGTCTATGTGCTGATCGGCTGGGGGCTGGCCTGGATCACGCTGGTCACCGGCAAGAGCTATTGGTTGATCTTTGCCGCTGTGGGCTTTCCGTTGGTGGGGCCGTTCGCCGCTGTGGGGCTCTATGAGGTAAGCCATCGGCTGAGCGAGGGGCGGGCGCTGGTGGCCTCCGAGATTTTCGGGGTGATCGCGCATCAGAGGCGGCGGCAATTGCCGTCGATCTGCGCCATCATCATCATGGTGTTCCTGTTCTGGTTCTTCCTTGCGCATATGATATTCGCGCTGTTCATGGGGCTGTCGACGATGACCAATGTGTCTTCGTCTTTCGAGGTTTATTTCACGCCCGAGGGGATGAGCATGCTGGCGGTGGGAACAGCGGTGGGGGCCGTGTTTGCCCTTTTGCTCTATAGTCTGACGGTCGTGTCGTTGCCGCTGCTTTTGGACCGCGAGGTGGATTTTGTCACCGCGATGCTGACGAGCCTCACTGTTGTGACGGAGAATCTGCTGCCGATGCTGGCCTGGGGCGCGCTGGTGGCGGGGCTGACGTTTCTGGCGATGTTGCCTGCGTTTCTGGGGCTGTTCTTCGTGCTGCCGCTCTTGGGGCATGCGACGTGGCATTTGTACAAGCTGATGTGCGAGGCGGGGGGCGCTGCCCCCCGGACCCCCGCGAGTATTTGAGCCAAGAAAAGCGCGGTGCGTTATGCCTCGCGGCCATGGGCGACAAGGCGGGCGTGCAGGGATGCCGCCTCGGCCGCGCCTGCCTCAAGCGCAAAGACATAGGCATGGGTGAGGAAAAAGCAGGCGGCGTTGAGGTCGTTCGCCGTGTCGGCCGCCTGCGCATAGAGGGCGATCAGCGCTGCTTGATCGCCCGCCGCATGGGCGCGGATCATGGCGCTGTCGAGATCGCTCATTCCGCCGCCAGTGCCTGCGCGCGGTGCGCCTCGACGCGGCCCGCCACCCAAGCGTGGAAGCAATGCGTGGGGCTGTCCATCACCGGTGAGAAGCGCCCGCCGTCGAAATAGGTGGCGTGGCGACCGCGCTGCATGCCCTGAACGACAAAGATATCCTCCTCAAACACGGTTTTCCAAAGCTGGGTGTTGCGCATGCGCAGACCGTCATCGGCGTTGGGGACCGCGTAATAGAGGTGGATATGTTCGACCGTGCGCTCGGTGCCTTTGGGTTCGAGAATGATGGCAAAGGCATGGTCGCGGTGCACGCCCAAGAGGACATTGGGATAGGCCGCGATATATTCGGCCTGTTCATTCCATTTCGCGCCCACGTCGGCGAAATCGGGGAAGGTCTCGCCGTTCTCATTGGTGATCTGGCGATAGACCATGGTGCCCTGACCGGAATATTCGCCCGGTTTCTCGATGTGGTAGTGATCTTCGAGCCGAGAATAGCTGTTGAGGCCGGGGTGCACCCAAGGCAGGTGATAGCTCTCGCAGTAATTCTCGACTGCGAGTTTCCAGTTGGTTTGCACCTCAAGCGTAAAGCGGCTGTCGGGGCCGCCGTGATAGACCGGCAGATCGAACTCGCGCCAGCGGGCGATGAGATCGGCCATGGCCACCTCGAACGCCGGGGCGTCGCCCGAGACATTGATCCAGACCACATCGCGCCAGATATGGCTGCGAATCTCGGTCAGGCCCAACGCGTCGCGTTTGATGCTTTCGTGGGTGTTATGGCCCGGCCCGCCGACATGCGGGGTCGACACAAGCGCGCCCTTGGTCGAATAGCACCAGGAATGGTAGGGGCAGCGAATGGCGCCCTCGATCTTGCGTGGTTCCTCGACGAGGATCATGCCTCGGTGGCGGCAGATGTTCTGGAAAACGCGGACCTCGCCGTCCTTGTCGCGGATCAAGAGGAGCGGCATGCCGAGAAATTCCAGCGGCTTGGCGTCGCCGGGTTCCGGGACGTCGGCACCCACGGCAAGTCCTGCCCATTGGCTGAAGAGGAGTGCGTGCTTTTCCTCTGAAAACACAGCGGGGTCGATGTAATGGGCGTTGGGCAGGCCGTTGGCCTGCTCTACGGGCCTGCGGACATTCGACAGATCAGTCAGAGCGGGCATTTGGCGTCTCCGGGGTTGGGGCTGGCGCATAGTCTGCCAGAGCCCCGCGCCCTTACGCGCCTGTCTGCGACGCGGCGCGTCAATCCCGCGACAAGCCGGAGGTTGCGGCCCCGATCAGAGGCCGCGCGGTAGGGCGGCTACACCAGTGCGCGCCATTTCGACAAGGCCCAGAGGACGCATCAGTTCGGCGAAAGCGTCGATCTTTTCGGGCGCGCCCGTGATCTCGAAGACAAAGCTGGTGAGCGTGCTGTCGACCGCATTGGCGCGGAAGATGTCGGCCAAGCGTAGTGCCTCGACGCGTTTGTCGCCGCTGCCCTCGACCTTGAGCAGGGCCAATTCGCGCGCGACGCTGGGGCCTTCGACGGTCAGGTCATTGACCTTGTGGACGGGCACGATGCGGCCAAGCTGCGCCTTGATCTGTTCGATCACCTGCGGCGTGCCGGTGGTGACGATTGTAATGCGCGAGGTGTGGCCGGTGTGATCCACCTCGGCCACTGTCAGGCTGTCGATGTTGTAGCCTCGGCCCGAGAACAGGCCGATCACGCGGGCCAGAACGCCGGGTTCGTTATCGACCAGCACCGCGAGCGTATGGGTTTCCTGCTGATCCGAAAACGTCGGACGCAGGTTATAGGCGGAATGTTTGGACGAGCCTTTTTTGATTTGCAGAGCGGACATTATGCGGTTTCCTTGTTGATCGGGCGTGGTCGGTGGTGGGGCAGACCCCGCGTCACACCAGCACCGCGCCGCCCTCTTTGATGGCGTCCTTCGTGCTGGCCTCGCCCAAGAGCATCTTGTTATGCGGTTCGCCCGACGGGATCATCGGGAAGCAGTTTTCGTGCTTTTCGACGAGGCAGTCAAAGATCACCGGCCCGTCGTGGTTGAGCATCTCCATAATCGCGTCATCGAGATCGGCGGGCTCATGGCAGCGGATGCCCTTGGCCCCGAAGGCCTCTGCCAGTTTCACGAAATCAGGCAGGGATTCCGACCAGCTTGACGAATAGCGCTCGCCGTGCAGCAATTGCTGCCATTGGCGCACCATGCCGAGGCGTTCGTTGTTCAGGATAAACTGTTTGACGGGCAGGTGGTATTGCATCGCCGTGCCCATTTCCTGCATGTTCATCAGCCACGAGGCCTCGCCTGCGACATTGATCACGAGGGCCTCGGGGTGGGCAATCTGGACGCCGACGGAAGCCGGAAAACCGTAGCCCATGGTGCCAAGCCCACCGGAGGTCATCCAGCGGTTGGGATCGTTGAAGCCCAAGTATTGCGCCGCCCACATCTGATGCTGGCCCACTTCGGTGCAGATATAGCGGTCGTGATCCTTGGTCAGCGCCTCGAGCCGAGCGAGGGCGTATTGCGGTTTGATCACCTTGCCTTTTTGGGTGAATTTGAGGCAGTCGACCTTTTGCCATTCGGTGATGCGGTCCCACCATTTGGCGATGGCCTCGCGGTTGAGCTTGCCACCGCGCGCCTTCCACACATCGAGCACGTCTGCCAGAACATTGGCGATATCGCCGACGATCGGGATATCGGCGCGGATCACCTTGTTGATCGACGAGGGGTCGATGTCGATATGCGCCTTGATGCTGTCCGGGCTGAAGGCATCGAGCCGCCCGGTGATGCGGTCGTCAAAGCGCGCGCCGATGTTGATCATCAGGTCACAGCCATGCATCGCCATATTGGCCTCGTAGAGACCGTGCATGCCGAGCATGCCGAGCCAATGCGGGCCATTGGCCGGATAGGCGCCCAGCCCCATCAGGGTCGATGTGGTGGGAATGCCGGTGGCCTCAACCAGTTCGCGCAGGAGGCGTGTGGCCTCGGGCCCGGAGTTGATGACGCCGCCGCCGGTGTAGAAGACCGGACGCTTGGCCTTTTCGAGGGCGGCCACCAGATCGGTGATGCCTTCGATATCGCCTTTGACCTGCGGTTGGTAATGCGAGACCCGCGCCTGCTTGGGCGGGGTGTAGGTGGCCGAGGCGAATTGCACATCCTTGGGGATGTCGACCAGAACCGGGCCGGGGCGGCCAGTGGTCGCGACATGAAACGCCTGATGCAGCGTGTCGGCAAGGCGCGCGGTGTCGCTCACCAGCCAGTTGTGCTTGGTGCAGGGGCGGGTGATGCCGACGGTGTCGGCCTCTTGAAAGGCGTCATTGCCGATCATGAAGGTCGGCACCTGTCCGGTCAGAACCACAAGCGGAATGGAATCCATCAGCGCATCGGTGAGGCCAGTGACCGCGTTGGTGGCACCGGGGCCGGAGGTGACGAGCACCACGCCCGGTTTGCCGGTCGAGCGCGCATAGCCTTCGGCAGCATGCACGGCGGCCTGTTCGTGGCGCACGAGGATGTGGCGAATATCATTCTGCTGAAAGATCTCGTCATAGATGGGTAGCACGGCACCGCCGGGATACCCGAATACGACATCCACGCCCTGATCCTTGAGGGCCTGGACCACCATTCTCGCTCCGGTCATCTGACGTGTCATGTTTTCGTGCTCCGTATCTGACGTCAATTCAAGTCGCATAAAAAAGCCCCCGGTGGGAAACGGGGGCGCATGGGGGACCGATGAGGTTTCCGTTACCAGCCCATGCGCCATTTACCTACGATGTTTCCTAGTGTGGTCACGCGGGCGACTCCTATGCTGCGTGGCGGCGACATTAGGTCCGGGTGCAGAGAGCGTCAAGCCGATTTGGTGGATAAAATGTCGCAAACCGGGATGAAATCTTTGCATTTGTTGCGCGAAACTTGGTCTCGACGTTTGAATCGCGGAAATGACGGGTGTTGGCGGGGTGATTTGTGTGGGAATCGGCGTGGGCGTCCTGGCGTGGGGCCATGGAATTGATCTGGTTCCACATAGCTCGGGGTTTGGGGGTTGGCCGCCGATCTGCCAGCACGGATCAGAGCCGGACGCCTGTGCCCTGCAAAACCCCATGTTCCAGCGCATAGCGGGTCAGCCCGGCGGTCGAGGCGATGCCGAGTTTGCGTTTGATGTTCTTGCGATGTGTCTCGACGGTGCGCACCGAGATATCGAGCGCCTGCGCCACGTCCTTGTTGGATTTGCCTTGGGCCAGTTGCAAGAGGATCGTCTGTTCGCGGTTGGTGAGTTGTTCGCGCTCGGGGTTCTCGTAGGGTTCGAGCGAGCCTTTGGCCCCGGTGCAGAGATAGCGCTGGCCGGTCATCACCGCGTCGATGGCGCGCTTGATCTCGTCGGTGGGTACATCCTTGAGCACATAGCCTGCCGCACCGTGGCTGAGCGCCGAGGAGATGTATTCGGGGCTGTCATGCATGGTGAGGATCAGGATGCGGGTGTCGGGGCGCTTTTCGAGGATGATCTCGGCTGTGGTCAGCCCGCCCAGCCCAGGCATGTTGAGGTCAAGCAGGATCACATCGGGATCGAGCGCCTCGACCCGGTCAATGATCGCCTGTCCGTTGCACAGGCTGGCGAGGATTTCGATATCGTCATAGCTCTCGAGGATGGACTGGATGCCTTCGGCGACCATCGGGTGGTCGTCCACGATCACGATCCGGATGGGTTTGGGGCTCATGCGCGGGCCTTTTCCTTTGGGGTGGGGCGTTCTTGCGGGGGCAAAAGGTGGGTGAGGGGGACGGTTGCCTCAATGGCGGTGCCGGTCTTGGTTGAGATCACCGCTAAAGTGCCGTCCAGTTGTTCGACTCGTTCCTGCATGTTGCGCAGGCCGAGCCCGCCGCCGGGCGTGCCAGAGGGCTTGGCTTGATCAATGCCGCAACCATTGTCGGCGATCCTCAGGGTGGCGCCGCGGGCATGGCCGCGCACATCAATGGTGACGCGGGTCGCGCCGGAATGGCGTTCAATGTTGGTAAAGGCCTCTTGCGCCACGCGGTAGAGAGCGATCTTGGCCTCGTCATCCAGTCGGTTGCGAAACACCACGGTGCTGAACTCGGTTGCGATGCCGGTGCGCTTGCCGAAATCCTCCGCCAGCGTCTTGAGCGCCGGACCGAGGCCGAGGTCGTCCAGCACGGCGGGGCGCAGGTCGCGGCTGATGCGGCGGACCTCTTGAATGGCCCCCGAGAGGTGGGTGATGCCGCGTTCCAGCGTGTCGGCGGCGCGGGTGTCGCCCGCCGCCAGCCGCCGTTTGGCGGTGTCGAGGGCGTAGCGCACGCCGACGAGGATCTGGCTGATGCCGTCGTGCAATTCGCGTGCGACGCGGCCGCGCTCCTCTTCCTGTGCGTCAAACACGCGCTGGGTGAGTTTCTTGAGCTTGGCGTCGGCGAGGCGGCGTTCGCGGATATTGATAAAGAGGCCCGAGACGAAAACCAACAGCAGCGCTGCCAGCATTGCCGCGCCGATGTAGAAGAAGGTGCGCTCCACCCGCGCCTCGACCTTTTCGCGCGAGGCGGTGACGGTGGCCACCACATCGTCGATGAACACGCCGGTGCCCACCGCCCATCGCCAGTCTTGCAGCCCAATCACGTAGGTGACCATCTGCGCGCGCTCGCCGGTCGAGGGTTTGGGCCATTCGTAGCTGTGATAGCCGCCGCCCGTGCGGGCGAGGCGGATCAATTCATCGGTGATGGGTTGGCCGCCCTCATCCTCCAGCCCGGTCCAGTTGCGGCCGATGAGTTCGGTATGTCTTGGGCTGACAAGGTTGTTGCCGTCATAGTCGAACACAAAGAAATAGCCGTCCTGCCCATAGAGCATGCCTGCGAGGATCTGGCTGACCTGTTCCATGGCGCGTTCGTCGTTGGGCGCCGCGCGCCCGTAGATGTTCACAAAGGCGGTGCGGGCGATGGAGAGGTAATTCTTGAGTTCCGCGCGCTTGGCCTCGATCAGCTGCGCCTCGAGCGTTTCGATCTCGCGTTCCGCAAGTTGGCGCGATTGCAGCGTGACCACGACCGATATCGCCAGTGCCGTGAGGATCAGCGGCAGGGTGGCGATCAAAAAGAGCTTTTGGCCATAATTGAGCCGAATGTGGGCGAAGAGGCGGTTCATGGATCAGCGATAGGGCGAAATGCGCTTCATATCCAGTCTTTCGCGCGTCAATGCTCGGGCGTGTGCCAGTCGGCGGGCGGCACATGGCGGCGGCGCAGGCGCAGCGCGAGGCCCAAGGCCACGCCAACCCCGATGGCGACGGTCAGGTCGGCCAGCACGGTCAGCACCAGCGTGAGCAGCAAAAGCATCCGGTCCGAAGGACGGTCCGCCATATAGCTGCGCCATTTGTGCGGTTCGGACATGTTCCATGCAATCAGGATCAGCAGGCCCGCAAGGGCGGGCATGGCGAAATAGCCCGCCAAGGGGGCCGCGAGCAGCATCACGAGCAGGATCACCACGGCATGAAGGAGGCCCGCGACCGGGGTCTGAGCGCCTGCACGGACATTTGTGGCGGTACGGGCGATTGCCCCGGTGGCAGGTAGCCCGCCAAAGAGCGCGGAGCCGATATTGGCGACGCCATTGCCGATGACTTCGGCGTTGGGTTGCGATTTATCACCGATCATCCGGTCGGCCACCGCTGCCGACAAGAGCGATTCCACCCCCGCGAGAAAGGCGATGATGAGGGCAGAGGGCAGCAGGTCGATCATCCGATCAAGGTCGAGTGTGGGCAGGCTGGGCATGTTGGGCGTATTGGGCAGGGGGCCAAAGCGGGACAGGAGTGTGTCGACCGGCATTTGCCAGAGTGCCACGGCGGCTGAGGTCAGCCCCACCGCCACGATCAGCCCTGGATAACGCGGGGCCGCGCGGCGCAGACCGACGATCAGCACCATGGTCGCCAGCCCGATCACGAGCGCCTGAGGGTTAAAGGTGTCGCGGGCATGCCAGAGCACCTCGATCTTTTCGAGAAATTCGGCTGGCAGGTTTTCGGTGGTGAGGCCGAGAAAGTCCTTGACCTGACTGGTGGCGATGATGATGGCGATGCCGATGGTAAAGCCGTTGATCACCGCCTCGGGGATATGGCGCACGAGGCTGCCTGCGCGCAATCGACCCGCGATCACAAGGATTACACCGGCCATCAGCGTTGCAAGGATGAGCCCGTCCTGCCCGTGCTCGGCGATGACGCTGTAGACCACGACGATAAAGGCGCCGGTGGGTCCGCCGATCTGCACCCTGCTGCCGCCCAAGGCCGAGATCAGAAAGCCGCCGATGATGGCGGTGGTCAGTCCCGAGGCGGGGTCCGCACCCGAGGCAATCGCAATGGCGATGCTGAGCGGAAGCGCCACCATCGCCACGCTGATCCCGGCAAAAAGATCGGCGCGAAACAGCGCGGCGGTGTAGCCCGACAGAGTGGAGAGAATTTTGGGTTTCATGCGCGAATCTCAACACCCGCACCGATCCTGTTTCAAGCACAAAGCGCGGACTGCGTGCACAATTGCATGCAATGACCCCCGGCGAGGGGGCAAATCATCACGAAAAGTTTGAAATACCCCCCGGCTTCTACGCAGTAGTCGGTATTTGCAGATGCACAACCCGTCGCTAAGGTCGGCCCACTACAGAGATCCGGGTGTCGTCAGAGAGGTGGCGGCACTGTCATAATAATGGGGAGGAAAACCAAATGGATCGTCGCTCTTTTCTGAAGAATACCGCACTGGGTGGCGGGGCTGCTGTTGCGGCCTCGGCGCTGGCTGCACCGCTCTATGCGCAGGGTGTGCGCAATCTGACCATGGTCACCACATGGGGTCGGGGTCTGGCGGGGGTGTTTGACGCCGCACAGCGCGCCGCCGACAATATCAACGGCATGGCCGACGGCAGCATTGTGATCGACGTCAAGGGTGCCGGTGAATTGGTGGGTGCGTTCGAGGTGTTCGACGCGGTGACCGCCGGTCAGGCTGACATGTATCACGGGGCCGATTATTACTTTGTCGGTCAGCACCCGGCCTATGCGTTCTTTACCTCGGTGCCTTTCGGCATGACCGCGCAAGAGCTGGTGAATTGGTATTACCATGACGGTGGCGCTGGGTTCCATGACGAGCTTGGCCAGATCTTTGGTCTCAAATCCTTTCTTGCGGGCAACACGGGCGCGCAGGCGGGTGGCTGGTTCTCCAAGGAGATCGCAGGGCCGGAGGATTTCAACGGTCTCAAGTTCCGCATGCCCGGTCTTGGTGGCAAGGCGCTTGGCAAGTTGGGCGCATCGGTCCAGAACATTCCCGGCGCCGAAGTCTACCAGGCGTTGGCCTCGGGTGCGATTGACGGCACCGAGTGGATTGGCCCCTGGGCGGACGAAAAGGCCGGGTTCCAGGAAATCACCAAGTTCTACTACACCGCCGGTTTCCACGAGCCGGGTGCGGGCCTGTCGATCGGCATGAACCGCGAAGTGTTCGAGAGCCTGACGCCCGCGCAGCAAAAGATCGTCGAGATCGGCTGTGCCGAGACGCATCAGTGGAATCTGGCGCAGTTCCTGTCCAACAACTCGTCCGCGTTGCAGCGTTTGCAATCCAACGGCGTCAAAACGCTCGAATTCCCTGACAGCGTCTGGGATGCCTTTGGTCAGGCCTCGGATGCCGTGCATCAGGAGAACATGAGCGACGAGATCTACAAGCGCGTCTATGACAGCTACATGGCGTCGATGAAATCGTCTTCGGCCTGGATCAACAAGTCGGACGGTGCCTATACCGCACAGCGCGACCGCGTTCTGGGCTGATCCACGCGATACTGACAGCGACAGGCCCCGGTGCTCGGGGCCTGTCCGCATCGTATGATGGGCCGCGCGGACCCGCGTATCCGCGCATGAGGGGGACAAGATGCTGGACGCAGTTCTCTGGATTTTCCAGAATATCGGCATGGCCTTTTACAATCTGGCCTATGCCATCAGCCATCCCGCAAGCTGGCTGGATTGGTCCAACAAGGAAGCGATCATGCGGGTCGTCTATTATGGCGGTTCGGTCGAGTTCTTCTTTGTTGTGTTCGTGACCTTTCTGGTGCTCACCGGGGTGGGCCTGTGGAAAAACGGCTTTATGTGGGGCTGTGTGCGCGGGCTGGAGGGGTTGGCCAATACGGTCGGACGCTTTGCCGCCTGGGCGGGGCTTATCATGGTGTTCCAGCAGATCATCATTGTGTTCATCCAGCGTATCTTTGCCCGTCCCGATCTGGTGATCGGCTTCGGTATCCCGCTGCAATTCGACGTCAGTTGGTATTCCGAAGAGCTCAAGCTCTATAACGCGCTGATTGTCACGCTCTGTGCCACCTATACGTTTGTTCAGGGCGGCCATGTGCGGGTGGACCTGATCTATGCGCCCGTCAGCCATTCCGCCAAGAAGGTGATCGACATGGCGGGCAGTCTCATTTTCATGATGCCGATGGCGGTGCTGACCTGGATGTATGGCTGGTTCTTCATGTGGCGGCATCTAATCGTGCCGAACCCTTCGGCCAGTGAGCCGCTGGACCGGCTGTTGATGAAATCCCGTGCCCTGCGCTGGAATGTGGAAACCATCGGGTTCAGC
>NZ_LADY01000067.1:0-14606 GCF_000961715.1 Roseovarius sp. BRH_c41
CGATCGTATCCTTGTAGTCGTTTAGTGTTGCTTTGTTTGAAATTACGGCAAAGTACCTAACGGGCAATTTTCCCAACAAGCGGGCAAGATAAACCTTCTCAGTGTGATTTAGATCGGTGGCATGTTTCCAAGCGGATTTCTTGATCGTATTTTTGAAATCATACAGAACTTTTCTTGCTTGAATTTGAGAAGCAGGCTGTAACACCGCTGCGCCGAGGACGAAATACGGTGATGCGCCGGGTTTGCTTTCTTGGCGAACGTTAGCGATACCTGCCTCGCCACTTTCGTCGATGAAAATGGTATACTTCATGTATCACTTTCTAATCAGGACATAAAACACACCTATCCACTCCATCCTGGCCGCGCCATGGGCGCGCCCGCTTTTCACTCAAAACGCTCCACTGGAGCGTTTTGTCCCCGCTATGCGGGGGCGTTCAAAACCCCCTCAAACTCCCGCCATTCGCCCTTGGACATGCCGGAGGTTTCCTGCGTGACCGTCTCGCCTTTCAGCATGCGGCGCACGCAATCGAGCGCCGTGGCGGACAGGGTAGCCCCGCCCATACGGTAATCCTCGAACGCCTTGTAGGCATAGGGCACCCAATCGGCCACGAGGCGGCAGATTTCGTCGGCGTAGACGCGGATCTCGTACTGGGCGTGGGCATCGGCGCGCAGGCGCAGGAAGTGCAGGAGGTTGTGCAGATCGACCTTCCAATACCATTGCGTATAGATATTGGCGGGCAGGTTCATGCGAGCCAGTTCGCGGGCCAGCCCCTGTTGGCCGTCCTGTGAAATCATATCCTCGTAATGGTCATAGCAGCGCATCGCGTCCTCGGTCAGCAGGCGCAACACGCGCTGCGCCTCTTCGCCCTCGAGCGCCGCACCCCGCCCCTGATTGTTGGTGGTCGATTGCGCGTTGAGCGCGTCGGGGGCCGGAATATAGAACTCACGGTCGAGGATCGAGTAGCGGGCGGAGTATTCGTTGACGTTGGCGGTGCGGTGTCTGATCCACTGGCGCGCGACAAACACCGGCAGTTTGACATGCAGCTTGATCTCGCACATCTCGAAGGGGGTCGAATGCCAGTGCCGCATCAGATAGCGAATGAGCCCCTCGTCATTCTGCACATGTTTGGTGCCGGCGCCATAACTCACCCGCGCGGCCTGTACGATGGCGGCATCATCGCCCATGTAGTCGATCACCCGGACAAAGCCGTGATCGAGCACCGGATGGGCGGTGTAGAGGTGCTGTTCCATCCCCGGCGCAGTGGCGCGCAGGGTGGTTTGGGTCTGGCCGCGCTGGGCGTCGATTTCGGCCTGTTGGTCGGGGCTGAGGGGCATGGCGGGGGCCTTTCTTCACAAGAACGAGTCGGAGATCACTATATCTTGGGGATAGCCCCTCTGGAAAGCCAATATCGAGTGGCTGCCGATGGGCAACACGGCGTCAACTTCTGCAATCCGAGGCTGAATCGCTGAATAACTTTTGAATGCAATGGGCTGAGGCTGCATTCAATCCAAAGAATAAACATGAAAGAATGTGGCAGGCCTGATGTCCACTGTCCTTTTGGGCGGCTGCGGGGCGGATCATCCAACCCGTTTGAGCAAGACGCAACCGACGGCGGGACGACCGGCGGACCCTTGGGGGATGCGGGCGACAGGCTGGACGCGGTGCCCTGTGCCGCAAATCCTGCGCGCACCGCCGCGTTGGACCGACCCGGCGAAGCGGTCAGAATTCTCAGGCCTGTCACCGGGGGCGATCCAGAGATATTGCCCTCGACACGGGCGCGCGGGCCACTATCCTCTGCAGCATTGCAATCACGGAGGATGACCATGCGCATCAAATACCTGCACACGATGGTTCGGGTCAAAGACCTTGAGGCGACACAGCGGTTCTTTGGCCTGTTGGGGCTCAAGGAAACCCGCCGCTGGGACAATGACGGCGGGCGTTTTACGCTGGTGTTCATGGCACCCGAGGGACAAGAGGAGTGCCCGGTCGAGCTCACCTATAATTGGGATGGCGACGAAGACCTGCCCTCGGACAGCCGACATTTCGGCCATCTCGCCTATGCGACCAGCAATATCTACGACCTCTGCCAGCATCTGATGGACAATGGCGTGACCATCAACCGCCCGCCGCGCGATGGGCGCATGGCCTTTGTGCGCAGCCCCGACAATATCTCGGTGGAGCTTTTGCAAGAGGGTGACGCGCTGGCCCCGGCAGAGCCATGGACCAGCATGGAGAATATCGGCCATTGGTGAGGTTGGCCGCAGCGGTCTTGCTCGCCCTTATGGCGGCACCGGCGCAGGGGGCCTGTCGCCTTGCGCTGGCGCTGGCGCTGGATGTGTCCTCTTCGGTTGATGAGGCGGAATATGCCTTGCAACGGATAGGACTTGCCTCGGCGTTGGATGCGCCGGACATTCGCGTGGCGATCCTGGGCGGGGCCACAGGCGATGTCGCTCTGGCGGTCTATGAGTGGAGCGGGCGGTTTCAGGAGAAGCTGCATCTCGACTGGACGCTGCTACGCTCTGACGCGGATATCACCCAAGCCGTGGCGGTGCTGGCGGGAATGGAACGGTCAACCTCGGATTATCCAACGGCGCTTGGCTCGGCCTTGGGGTACGGCGCGCATCTGTTGGCCCGCGCGCCCGCCTGTGACCGGAAGGTGATTGATGTCTCGGGCGACGGGATCAACAATCAGGGCTTTGCCCCGACCCTGGCCTATAAACATTTTCCCTTTGAGGGGATTACCGTCAATGGATTGGTGATCCTCGGACATGATCCGCAAGTGATGGCCTATTACCGCCGCGAAGTCCTGCGCGGGCCGGGTGCGTTTCTGGAACTGGCGCAGGGGTTTGAGGATTTCGAGGTCGCCATGTCACGCAAGCTCTACCGCGAGATCAACGATATCATGCTGGGGGCGCTGCCCCTGCCCCGCACGCGGCATCAATAGATATAGCGGATCTGATCGGCCCAGTACCGCTCGACCCGGCGCAGCGACGCGGTGATCTGGTCGATCCCGTCAGGGCCGAGCACGCCGCGCCCCTCCAACCCCTCGGCATGGCGAGCAAAGAGGTCTGCCACCACGTCGCGGACGCTGCGCCCCTTCTCCGTGAGGCGCACCCGGACAGACCGGCGATCCACCTCGCAGCGTTGGTGATGCATATAACCCATATCCACCAGTTTCTTGAGATTGTAGCTTACGTTGCTGCCCTGATAATAGCCGCGCGTTTTCAACTCGCCGGCCGTTACCTCATGGTCACCGATGTTGAAGAGCAACAGAGCCTGAACCGCGTTGATCTCAAGCACGCCGACACGCTCGAACTCGTCCTTGATCACGTCCAAGAGCAACCGATGCAGACGTTCCACCAGCGACAGCGCATCCAGATAGCTGCTGATAAAGGCGCTGTGAACGGCTCCTGTGGTCAGGGGGCTGAGATAGCTCATGTCGGTCTCCGTGCGATACTGCTCGCCGGAGACCATCCGATATAAACCCGAACATTCGGTAAACCGGGGTCGGTTCCTCTAAAATGCGACCTATTTTGCCGCGCTCGCCTGCGTCGCGATATCCGCGACCAATGGCGCAAAGCGCGCGGGCGGCGGCGTTTGACCCGTCACCCATTGATAGAGATCCTGATCGTTCTCGCAGAGGAGCGCGTCGAACCCGTCGAGCGCGCTGTCTTCCATCGCCTCGAGCCGCGCCTCGGCATAGCGGCTCAGGATGATGTCCATTTCCTTGATCCCGCGGCGCATGGCGCGCATGTGCAGGCGTTTCAGACGGTGCGCGCGGGGCTCGTCCACCGCACCCGGTGCCTCAACTGGGGTCTCACTCACCGGCTTCTTCCCGCAGCTTGGCGCGCAGGGTCTTTTCCAGACGCCCCAGACGGTCGGTTGATCGGGTCATCTGTGCGCGGATGTCGCGAATTTCGGTCAGCATTTCCATCACATCACTGGACAACTCTCCCATCTCGGGGCCTCCGGGGCCCTCGCCTTCACCCGAGAGCAGCCAGAGCAGCGAGACATTCAGCATGCCCGCCATCATCGAGAGCTTGTTGGCACGCGGCTCTGAAAGATCATTTTCCCAAGCCTTGAGCGTCTTGAGCTTGACGCCCAAGCGCTTTGCCAGATCCGTCTGAGACATGCCTGAGCGCTCGCGCGCGCCGGTCACACGGTCGCCAAAGGTGGTCGAGTCGGGGTCAAACCAGCTGTCGGTGCTATCTGTGGTCATTGTCTTCCTTTCCGGTGATCGTGCTTGATCAAGCTCCGAGCGCACCCTAAGACATTCCCGGAGTGAATTCAAACCGGAGCCGGCCATGTCCCGTCTGTCTGCGACATTGTCGCGCGTCAAACCCTCGCCTACCATCGCCGTGACCACCAAGGCGCAGGAACTCAAGGCCGCCGGGCGCGACGTGATCGGCCTCGGGGCCGGAGAGCCGGATTTCGCCACGCCCGCGCATATCCGCGCCGCAGGCATCCGCGCCATCGAAGAGGGCAAGACCAAATACACCGCCGTCGATGGTATCCCCGAGTTGAAGGCCGCAATCTGCGCCAAGTTCAAGCGGGACAACGGGTTGGACTATGTGCCTGCACAGGTCAGCGTCGCCTCGGGCGGCAAGCAGATCCTCTATAATGCCCTCATGGCCACGCTCAATCCCGGCGACGAGGTGCTGATCCCCGCGCCCTATTGGGTGAGCTATCCCGATATGGTGCTGCTTGCGGGCGGCGAGCCGGTGATTGCGCCTGCGGGGATCGAGACCGGGTTCAAACTGACGCCTGCGGCGCTGGAGGCCGCGATCACGCCGAAAACCCGCTGGTTCATCTTCAATTCGCCCAGCAATCCCACCGGGGCAGGCTATACATGGGATGAGTTAAAGGGGCTGACCGACGTTTTGATGCGGCATCCCCATGTCTGGATCATGACCGACGACATGTATGAGCATCTGGCCTATGACGGATTTGAATTCTGCACCCCCGCTCAGGTGGAACCGGCGCTCTATGACCGCACCCTGACCTGCAATGGGGTGTCCAAGGCCTATTGCATGACCGGCTGGCGGATTGGCTATGCGGCGGGTCCACAAGACCTCATTGCCGCGATGCGCAAGATCCAGTCGCAGAGCACGTCGAACCCCTGCACTATCAGCCAATGGGCGGCGGTCGAGGCGCTGAACGGCAGCCATGATTTCATCGCCGAGAACAACGCCGTCTTTGCCCGCCGTCGCGATCTGGTGGTGGCGATGCTCAATGAGATCGAGGGCATGGAATGTCCCACGCCCAATGGCGCGTTCTATGTCTACCCGTCGATTGCCGGGTTGATCGGCAAGACCAGCGCGGGCGGCGCGGTGATCGCGGATGACGAGGCTTTTGCCACGGCGCTTCTGGAGGAAACCGGCGTGGCGGTGGTCTTTGGCGCGGCCTTTGGCCTGTCGCCGAATTTCCGGATCAGCTATGCGACATCGGATGACGCGCTGAAAGAGGCATGCACGCGGATTCAGACGTTCTGTAAAGGGCTGACATGACCACAGGCAAGATAACCGCAAACCTGCCCAGCCGGGATTTCGATGCAACCGAGCGCTTTTACGCGATGCTCGGCTTTCAGACTGAATTCCGCAATGCAGGCTGGATGATCCTGAGCCGGGAGGGCATGACGGTCGAGTTTTTCCCGCATCCCGATCTGGACCCCGGCACCAGTTGCTTTTCCGCCTGCCTGCGTCTGCCCGAGATTGACAGCCTGCATGCCGAATGGCGCGGCGCCACGGATCTGCCCGACACGCGCAACGCCATCCCGCGATTGACCGATCCTTTCACCCTTGCGAATGCGCCCCGAATGTTTGCGCTGGTCGATCCCGACGGTTCGCTCTGGCGCGTTCTGGAAAGTGCCTGACCATGGCGGGTGATCTGCCGGAATATTACTTCAGGGTCCGTGAAAACGGTGCCTTCGTGTTCCGGGTCGATACCGAGAACCGACAGCGCCGGATCGAGATGGAACAGATCGCCACCGTTAATATCCGCAAATCCGAGATCAAGCCGCAGGGCGAACGCGCCCTGACCGACGCCGACACTGCCGCCATCACCGAATGGATGGAAGAGCGGCTGAAACTGGTCGAATACCGCGACATCGACGATATCCTGCGCGCGGTGGATTACCTCAATACCACAACGCATTGGGTCCAGTCCAAGGCCACCGATGGACAACTCGAACAGGTAACGGATGCGCTTCTCTTGGCGATGCACGACCTGCGCACGGTGCTGGTGCGCAAAAAGGCGGATCGGCTGCTCAAGGACGAGTGAGGCGGCGTGAGGGGACGTTTGCCCCGATCTCCAATGCGCGGAATCAAGGCGCGGAACGCGCCGCCGCTTGGAGTCAAGGTCAGCAACAGGCCCCGCCGCCCCTCACCGCGAACAGCTTGCCCCGCCCAGCACGCAGAACTTGGCGCAATGGGGATGGTTCAGCGCCACGTCGCGCTCGGCCTCGGCCAGCGTTTCGCCCAACTCGAACTCGGGCGCATAAGGCAGCAGCGTGCAGGCCACCACCGCAGGCCGTGCCGCGCCTTTGCGTTTCACCACCATGCGCGACGAGGCGCACATGATGTCCTCGGGCCGCTTGCCCAGAATATTCCAACAGGCCGTGGTGATCTCGGGGACGTCGGCCGCCTCGTCCATCTCGGGGAAGAGCACGGTTGCGGCCGGATCATAGGCGTCAATCTCAAACCCATGCTCGGCATAAAACGCCGCATAGCCTGCGCGCGATTGCGCCTCGCTCTCACCCCAGACGGTGCGCCCGGCCACGGTCATGCGACCCCCATGATCCCGCAACCAGCACATGCCCTCCAGCGTCTTGGCAAAGGCCCCTGCCCCGCGCTCTTCGTCATGCAGCGCCTCGGACCAGTGATCGACGGAAATCCGCAGGGTCAGCTTGTCGCCCCATGTCGTGACCAGCTCAAGCAGGCCCGCGCGCATCGTCTTGCGCATCATCGGGCGCATGGCATTCGTGAGAATCAGAACCTCGTAACCGCCGTCCAGCGCCGCGCGCGCCATGCCGATCATTTCGGGGTTCAAGAACGGCTCACCGCCGGTAAAGGCGATCTCGCGCAGCGGCCAGGCCCGCGCGCGCGCCTGCTCGAGATAGTCGCGCACCTCTGATTCGCTGATATAGACCAGCGCATCGTTGCTGGGCGAGCTGAGGATATAGCAGTTGCGGCATTCGATATTGCAGAGCGTGCCGGTGTTGAACCACAGCGTCTCGGGATGGCTCAATGGCACAGAGGCGCGCGCTTCGCCCTTGGCGGTGCGCTCCGGGTTCTGAAACTTGCCCCGATTGGCAGGGACGACGACGTTATCTTTCATAGGGCGATCCACAGTCTGTTTGTCTTTTCTCACCTATCGCCCGAGGTCTGGCAAGGGAAGCATTCTGACGCCATTGTGAAGACGCTCCAACATGTTAGAGTTGCCGCGACACGCGGCGCGCCCGAAAACCGGGCTGACGACGAGCAAAGGAGATGGGCCATGGCCTCTCGGGTGATCCCGGTCGATCCGTTTGATCTGGTGATTTTTGGCGGCACCGGTGATCTGGCGCGGCGCAAGATATTGCCGGCGCTCTTTCGCCGCTTTGTCGCGGGTCAGATCGAGGGCGATGTGCGCCTGATCGGGGCTGCGCGCAGCGAGATGGACACCAAAGCGTATCGCGCCATGGTGCGTGAGGCGATTGTCGAGTTCGGCGGCGAGGAATCGGCCCGCAAAAAGGACCTGACGGCCTTTCTCGATATGCTGGATTATGTCACGCTCGATGCCCGTGGCACGGATGGCTGGGAGGCTCTGGCCGCGCTCATGCGCCCCGAGCGAATTCGGGCGTTCTATTTCTCGGTGGCGCCGTCGCTCTTTGGCGATCTGGCCAAGCGGCTTCACAAACATGGCATGGCGGATGAGCAGAGCCGGATCGTGGTGGAAAAGCCCTTTGGCCGCGATCTGGAAACGGCGCGTGACCTCAACCGGGTCTTGGCGCGGCATTTCACCGAAGGTCAAATCTACCGGATCGACCATTATCTCGGCAAGGAAACCGTACAGAACCTGATGGCGATCCGCTTTGGCAACGTTTTGTTTGAACCGCTCTGGAACAGCCAATATGTCGATCACATCCAGATCACCGTGGCGGAATCCGTGGGCGTGGGCGGGCGTGGCGATTACTATGACAAATCCGGCGCGATGCGCGACATGGTGCAAAACCACATGATGCAGCTCTTGTGCCTCATCGCCATGGAGCCGCCCGCGAAATTCGAGCCGGACGCGGTGCGCGACGAAAAGCTCAAGGTCATCCGCGCGCTTGATCCGGTGGCGCGGGGCAATGTGGTGCGCGGCCAATATGAGGGCGATGGCACACAACCCGGCTATCGCAATCAGGTGGGCAACCGCGACAGCACGACCGAAAGTTTCGTGGCATTGAAGGCGCATATCAGCAACTGGCGGTGGGCAGGCACGCCGTTCTATCTACGCACCGGCAAGCGCCTCAAGGATCGCGCCAGCGAAATCGCGGTGGTGTTCAAGGATGCGCCGCATTCGATCTTTGGCGCGGATGCCGGGCGGCACCGCAATATCCTGACGATCCGCCTGCAACCCAATGAGGGAATCGAATTGGGCGTGACGATCAAGGAACCGGGACCGGGGGGCATGCGTTTGATCGACGTGCCGCTCGACATGACCTTTGCCGAGGCGTTGGGACCGGAAGAGGCGGATTTCCCCGATGCCTATGAGCGGCTGATCATGGATGTGATACGCGGCAATCAGACCCTCTTCATGCGCGGGGACGAGGTCGAGGCCGCCTGGGCCTGGACCGATCCGATCATCGCGGAATGGGAGGAAGACACAAGCGATCCCCTACCCTATGCAACGGGATCCTCAGGGCCAGACGACGCGTTGATGCTGATGCATCGGGACGGGCGACGCTGGCGGGAGATACGACCATGAGCTTTGTCGAATATGCCGATGACGAAATGCTGGCGATGGGGCTGGTGGGTGTGCTGGCCGGAGATCTGCGCAAGGCGTTGCGCAATCAGGACCGGGTTTTGTTCGTCGTGCCGGGAGGGACCACGCCGGGGCCGATTTTTGACGGGCTCTGCGCGGTCGATCTGGACTGGGACCGGGTCGATATCCTGCTGAGCGATGAACGCTGGCGGCCCGAGGTGCATGTCCGCTCCAACACACGGTTGATCCGCGAACACTTGCTCAAGGACCGGGCGGCGGCGGCGCGGTATCTGCCGCTCTATGCCAAGGCCGAAGAGCCGGAATCGGTGCTGGCGGAACTGGAGGCCAATATCGCGCCCGCCCTGCCGATTGATGTCTGCCTCTTGGGCATGGGCGCGGATATGCACACCGCCTCGCTCTTTCCCGGTGCCGACCGGCTGGAAGAGGCGCTGGAGCGCAACGCGCCCATTCTCGTGCCGATGCGCGCGCCGGGTCTGGACGAGCCGCGCGTCACCCTCTCGGCGCGGGTGCTGGATGGCGCGCTCAGCAAGCACGTCGTGATCACCGGCGCACAAAAACGCGCGGCGTTCGAGCGCGCACAACACATGCGCCCTCTTGAGGCACCGATTGCCGCCGTGCTAGCCGGTACAACAATCCATTGGAGCCCGTGAAAGGACAGAGAATGTGGTCTGAGGTCGAGCGCTTCGCACAGGCAGCGCGGAAATGTGATATTGTCGGATTGTTTGACGAGCCAAACCGCGCCGGGGGGTTTTCGACCCGGTTCGACGGCATGCTACTGGATTACTCCAAGACCGCCTTGACCGCCCCTGCCCGCAGCGCTCTGATCGGTCTTGCAGAGGCGTCCGGCGTTGCCGCACGCCGCGCCGCCATGTTCCAAGGCGCGCCGATCAACGAGACCGAGGGGCGGCCCGTCCTGCACAGCGCGCTGCGCAATCTGTCGGGCGGAGCGGTGATGGTCGAGGGCGCGGACATCATGCCGGAAATCACCGCCACGCGCACACGCATGGCAGAGTTTGCCACTCACATCCGGCAGGGGTCGGTCACCGATGTCGTCAACATCGGCATCGGCGGCTCGCATCTGGGCCCCGAGATGGCCGTGCGGGCGCTGCGCCCCTATCACGACGGGCCGCGCTGTCATTTCGTGTCGAACGTTGACGGGGCCGATATCGCCGACACGCTGACGGGGCTGAACCCGGCGACGACCCTTGTGATCGTCGCCTCCAAGACCTTTACCACCATCGAGACCATGACCAATGCCACCACCGCCCGCGACTGGATGGCCGCCGCCGGGGTCGAGCCCGGCCCACACTTCGCCGCTGTCTCATCTGCCACTGAGAAGACCGCAGACTGGGGCATTGATCCGGCCCGCGTCTTTGGCTTTGGCGATTACGTTGGCGGGCGCTATTCGGTCTGGGGGCCGATCGGTCTGTCACTGATGATCGCCATCGGACCGGAGCGGTTCCATGAATTCCTCGCCGGGGCCGAGGCGATGGACCACCATTTTCAAGACGCCGCACCGCTGGAGAATATGCCAATGATGCTGGCGCTCATCGGTCTCTGGCACCATCAGGCGATGGGCTATGGCACCCGCGCGGTCCTGCCCTACGATCAGCGTCTGGCCCGCCTGCCCGCCTATCTGCAACAGTTGGAGATGGAGAGCAACGGCAAGCGCGTGAGCATGTCCGGTGCCCTGCTGGAGCGTCCGTCCGGCCCCGTAGTCTGGGGCGAACCGGGCACCAACGGCCAACATGCCTTTTACCAGCTGATCCATCAGGGCACCGCTGTGATCCCCTGCGAATTCCTCGTGGCAGCCACCGGTCATGAACCCGAGCTTGCGCATCATCACCGCCTGCTGGTGGCCAATTGCCTCGCGCAATCCAAGGCGCTCTTGCGCGGTCGCTCGCTGGATGAGGCGCGCGCGCTGATGCGCGATGCGGGCTACACCGGCGCAGAGCTCGAGCGGCAGGCCGCACACCGGGTCTTTCCCGGCAACCGCCCCTCGACCACGCTGATCTATGACCGGCTGACCCCGCGCCGTCTGGGCCAGATCATCGCGCTTTATGAGCATCGGGTGTTCGTTGAGGGTGTGATCCTCGGCCTCAATTCGTTTGACCAATGGGGGGTGGAACTGGGCAAGGTGCTGGCGGTCGATGTGGACGCCATGCTGACGGGCGACACCACCCTGACGCGTGACGGATCAACCGCTGCCCTCGTGGCCTTTGCCCGCGCAGCCGGAGTCTGAGGCGCGGACAACGGATCAAGCCCGCATGCTTCGCGACATTTGATTTAGCGCAAAGTGTGACACAAAAAAATCATATATCATTCTGGGAGTAATCAGTCATCCAACGCGGAGTGCCGTATGGCCGAGTCGCCCCTGTCCCAGATGTCCACCTCAGACTCCACGGCCATCCCCGCCTCCCAGCCTGACCAACCGGCCCTTGACACCATCCCGGCCCCGGTGCCGGAAAAGCCTGCCATCACGGCCTCCCAGACCAGTCCCAATTTCATAGGCCAAGCCTTTGAAAACGGCGATTATCCCTACGAGACCCGTATGGGACGCCGCAGCTATGAAGCGCAAAAGGCGCATCTTCAGGCCGAATTGCTCAAGGTGCAGCTTTGGGCGCAAGAAACCGGGCAGAAATTCGTGCTGATCTTCGAAGGGCGCGATGCAGCGGGCAAGGGCGGCACGATCAAACGCTTTACCGAGCATCTCAACCCCCGCAGCGCGCGGGTCGTGGCCCTTAACAAACCTACCGATCAGGAACGCGGCCTGTGGTATTTTCAACGCTATGTCCAACACCTGCCCACCTCGGGCGAAATGGTGCTCTATGACCGCTCATGGTACAACCGCGCCGGGGTCGAGCGGGTGATGGGCTTTTGCCAGCCGGATGACTACCTCGAATTCATGCGCGAGACGCCCGAATTGGAGCGTATGCTGGTGCGTTCCGGCATCCGGCTCTACAAATACTGGTTTTCCGTGACCCAAGGCGAACAGCGCGCCCGCTTTGCCAGTCGTGAAACCGATCCGCTCAAACTCTGGAAACTCAGCCCCATTGACAAGGCCAGCCTTGATAAATGGGAGGATTACACTGAGGCGAAAGAGGCGATGTTCTTTTACACAGACACCGCCGACGCGCCCTGGACCGTGATAAAGTCGAATGACAAGAAGCGCGCCCGCCTCAATTGCATGCGGCATTTTCTCGATTCGCTCGATTACCCCGGCAAGGATCACCACATCGCCCATGCGCCCGATCCGCTGATCGTGTCGACCGCACAGCATGTGCTGCACAAGAGCGATCATATTCTGGGCAAGTCCCTGCATCCCGAGGATCGCAAGACCGCTAGGGTGGTGCGATGCGCCTCGTGACGCGGCGCCCCGGTCTGGGCCAAGAACCCGCAGGCGTAGCCATCAGGTCCGCCTGCGGCGTCATAAAGGTGCAAACCGTGATCATTAAGGCTCTCGACTCTCTCGGCGGGCTTCTTCTGGGGCGTGAAAAATACCGGCGCAGCTACTACAAGCTGGCCAAGCGTCTGGCCGCGCGGCAGCGCTACGAGGTCTACAAACCGCATCTGATCTGGCTGACCGATCCCGAATTCATCGCCGCCCGCGACATGGCCGAGGCGCGCGGCATCGAGGGCATCCCCTATGACCGCTGCTTCACGCTGCTCACCTCCGCCCGCATGGTGCGCGGGATCGAGGGCAATTTCGCCGAATGCGGCGCGCGCTATGGCAAATCCTCGCTCTTTTTGCTGACCGGCGCAGGGATGCAGAGCACCAAGCGCCTGCACATCTTCGACTCCTTCCAAGGCCTGTCAGAGCCCAGCGACGCCGATGTGCAATCGGGCGGCAAGTCGGAATGGTCCAAGGGCGATCTGGCCGTGCCAGAGGATATCGTGCACCAGAACCTCAGCGCCTTTGGCGACCGCGTGGACCTGCACAAGGGCTGGATTCCCGACCGTTTCAACGATGTCGCGGATCAGCAATTCTCGCTCGTCCATGTCGATGTCGACCTCTATGAGCCAACTCTGGCCTCGGTCGAATTCTTCTATCCGCGGGTCAAACCGGGCGGCGTCATCCTCTGCGACGATTACGGCTCTGGCGACTGCCCCGGCGCGAAAAAGGCGATTGACGAGTTTTTCGCCGACAAGCCCGAAAACGTCATGTCCCTGACCAGTGGGCAATCCTTGGTGATCAAGGCCTGAGCGCGCTTTCGCGCGGGGCCGCTTGTCCGCAGCAAACGCGCCTTGCAGCAGGCGCGCCCTGCGCCTAAGTCTGGTAGCATGAAGCCGCTCATCGCCATGGCCCTTGCCGCATCCCTCTGCCTGCCTGCCGCCCCCATGGGCGCGCATCCGCATGTCTTTGTCGATGTGGCCCTGCGGTTCACCGCCGATGATCAGAGGCGGCTGACAGAGGTCGAGGTGACATGGAGCTATGATGATTTCTTTTCCCTCCTGATCCTCACCGATATGGGGCTTGACCCCGACGGCGACGGCACCCTGACCGAGGCAGAGTTGGCCCAGCTCAAGGGCTTTGATCTGATCGAATGGCCAGACGGCTTTGAGGGCGATCTCTATATGTATCAGGGCGAGACCAAGATTGCCCTTGATCACCCGATCCCCACCGGCATTGCCCTCACCAATGACCGCATCATTGCCACCCATACCCGCACCTTCGGCCCCGTCAAGGCCGACGCCCTGCGCATCGAGGCTTACGATCCCACCTATTACGTGGCCCATAGCCTTGCCGGTCCCATCACCCTGCCCAAGGGCTGCGTCTATACGATCACCGAACCCGACCTTGACGAAAGCCAGGAACAGTTCCGCCAGATGCTCAGCGAAATGACCGCCGAGGAACAATATTCCGGGGTCGAGATCGGCAACCTCTTTTCCGAGAGCCTTTCGGTCACATGCGCCGCCCCGTCCTGAGCCTTGCAGCCCTCGCGCTCGCTGTCCTCGTGATCTGGCTCTGGGGCTTTGGCGGCGCGGCACAAGTCTCCGACTGGGCGCGCACCGGACAGGCCGAAACGCAACAGGCGATGGCCCGCCTCTTGCGCGCGCTGCGCGCCGGCGAACCGGGGGCGCTGGCCGGGTTGCTGGGCCTCTGCTTTGCCTACGGCTTCTTTCACGCGGCAGGGCCGGGCCATGGCAAGATCCTGATCGGTGGCTACGGCATGGCCGCGCGCGTCAGCGCACTCCGGCTGTCACTCTTGGCGCTCGCCTCCAGCTTTGCGCAGGCCGCAGCGGCGGTGCTGCTGGTCTATGCCGGCGTCTTCCTCTTCGATCTCACCCGCCAACACATGACCGATCTGGCCGAGGATATCATGGCCCCCGCCAGTTTTGCCGCCATCGCGCTCGTCGGTCTCTGGCTGGCGTTTCGCGGCCTGCGCCGCTGGCGCAAAACCCGCGCCACCCACGATCATCATCATCATCACGACCATGACGCCCCCTGCCCCTCCTGCGGGCACAAACACGGGCCAACCCTGGCCGAGGCCGAGGCCGTCACCGGCTGGCGCGACGCCGCCGCCCTGATTGGGGCCGTGGCGATCCGCCCCTGCACGGGCGCGCTTTTCCTGCTGATCCTCACATGGCGCATGGGGCTGGATCTGGCGGGCATCATGGGCGCCTTTGCCATGGGCCT
>NZ_LADY01000032.1:0-32977 GCF_000961715.1 Roseovarius sp. BRH_c41
CGGCGGTGCCGCAGGCGACCGCGCCGCCATGGGCACCGATGCCCCCCGCATCGCGGCGCATCTGGCCGCTGCCCTCGGCCTCGGCAACCCGCCCACCTGCTGGCACGCCACACGCGAGGGGCTCGCCGATTACGCCAGCACCCTCTCGCTCATCTCCGGCACACTCGCCAAGATGGGGCAGGACGTCGCCCTCATGGCCCAACAAGGGATCGACGAAATCCACCTCACCGGCACCGGCACCTCCTCGGCCATGCCGCACAAACAGAATCCCATATTAGCGGAATTGCTGGTGACCTTTGGCCGCTTCAACGCCGTGCAGGTCTCCGCCCTACATCACGCAGCAATCCACGAACAGGAACGCTCGGGCACCGCTTGGGCGCTGGAATGGATGGTCCTGCCGCAGATGGCTCAGGCCACGGGTCGCGCCCTGACCGCCGCGTTAGACCTCTGCCACTCTGTGACCCACATCGGCCTCAGAACGGCACCGCCGCCCGAAACTTGACGCCCGCACCACCATCGGGATGCCGCAACCGCAATTCCTCGGAATGCAGCATCAGGCGTGGATAGTCCCGCGCCGCCCCGCTCGCATAGAGCGGATCACCCAAAATCACATGGCCCAGCGCCAGCATATGCACCCGCAACTGATGGCTCCGCCCGGTCTTGGGGCTCAATCGCACCCGGCTTTCATCGTCCCCCGCACGCAGCACCCGCCAGTCGGTCAAGGCCGCGCGCCCGGTCTCGTGACAGACCTTCTGCAACGGACGATTAGGCCAATCCACGATGAGCGGCAGGTCAACCACGCCCACCTGCGGCTCCAACCGCCCCCAAACCCGCGCCACATAGGTCTTGCGCACCTGCCGCTTTTCGAATTGCAGCCCCAGATGCCGCTGCGCATGCGGCGTCAGCGCAAAGATCATCACGCCCGACGTATCGCGGTCCAACCGATGCACCAAAAGCGCCGTGGGAAACACATCTTTGACCCGCGCCATCAGGCAATCGGCCAGATGCTCGCCCTTGCCCGGCACACTCAAGAGCCCCGCAGGCTTGTTCACCACGACGATCTCGTGATCGTCATGCAGCACCTCAAGCGGATCGGTCGGCGGATCATAGTCACTCATGGCCGCGCCTTACACGACCCGCCACGCCATGACCACTCCCGCTTTCATCGTTCCCTAAATACTCCGGGGGCGTGGGGGCTGGCCCCCCACCCTGCTCAGGCCTTCACGCGCTCGGATCTGGGATCATACATCGGTTTCAGCGACGCCTCCGCCTTCACCCGGACCCCGGCCACATCCACCTCATAAGAGGACGCCAAAACCTGCTCCACACTCTCACCCTTGCAAGGCACATAGCCCATGCCCATAGCACCTCCCAGATGATGGCCGTAAGCACCCGAACTCAGATAGCCCACGATCTCGCCATTCCGCAGCAAAGGCTCATTGTGATAGAGCATCGGCTCAGGATCGGTCAGGCGAAACTGAACAAGGCGGCGCTCCAGCCCCGCCTCGCGCTTGGCCAGCACCGCGTCGCGCCCGATGAAATCGGCCTTGCCCGTCGCCACGGCAAATCCCAACCCCGCCTCCAGCACATGATCCTCGCAGGTGATATCATGGCCGAAATGTCGGAACGCCTTTTCGATCCGGCAACTGTCCATCGCATGCATGCCGCAGAGCTTCAGCCCATGATCCGCCCCCGCCGCGTGCAACACCTCGAACACATGGCCGCACATATCGGCGCTCACATAGATCTCCCAACCCAGCTCGCCCACATAGGACACCCGATGCGCCCGCGCGACGCCCATGCCAATCTCGATCACCCGCGCCTGCCCAAAGGGATGCGCGGCGTTCGAGAAATCATCGGGCGAAACCGCGCGCATCAGATCGCGCGCCTTTGGTCCCATCACCGCCAACACACCCTCGCCTGCCGTCACATCGGTGATCACCACCGCATGATCTCCCACATGGCGCCGCAGCCAAGTTTCATCCGCCAGCCGCGTCGCCGCCGGTGTCACCACCAGATAGGCTGTCTCCGAAAGCCGCGTCACCGTTACATCCGCCTCAATGCCTCCCTTGGCATTGAGGAATTGCGTATAGACGATCCGCCCCACCGGTACAGACATATCCGCCCCGCAGACATGGTTCAGAAACGCCTCGGCACCAGCACCCTCAACCCGCAACTTACCGAAACTCGACATGTCATACATGCCAACCGCCTCGCGAATGGCCCGCACCTCGGCCCCGGCATTCTCAAACCAGTTCTGCCGCTTCCAGGAATACCGATACTCCGGCTCCTGCCCGGCCTCAGCATACCAATTGGCCCGCTCCCAGCCTGCCAATTCGCCCATGACAGCACCTTGGGCCAAGAGCTGCGCATGAAACGGCGTGCGCCGCACACCGCGCGCCGTGGCCTTTTGCCGATACGGGTAGTGATCGGCATAAAGCAGGCCCAAAGTCTCCTTCGAGCGCTCGAAAAGATAGCTCTTATTGCCCTGAAAGGGCTGCATCCGCGCCACATCCACATCACCCAGATCAAACGGTCGCGCCCCTTCCTCCATCCAGAGCGACAGCGCATGGCCCGCCCCCCCGGCACTCTGAATGCCGATGGAATTGAACCCGGCCGCCACCCAGACATTATCCATCTCGGGGCAGAGCCCCAGATGATAGGCATCATCGGGGGTAAAACTTTCCGGACCGTTAAAGAAGGTGTGAATTCCTGCCTCCGCCAACATCGGCATCCGGTTCACCGCCGCCTCCAATATCGGCTCGAAATGGTCGAAATCCTCGGGCAGCTGGTCAAACTCGAAACTCTCAGGGATGCCATTCATCCCCCAGGGCTTAGACACCGGCTCAAACGCGCCCAGCATGATCTTGCCCGCATCTTCCTTGTAATAGGCGCATTCGTCAGGCACCCGCAGCACCGGCAATTGCGTCAATCCCGCAATCGGCTCTGACACGATATAGAAATGCTCGCAGGCATGCAGCGGCACGTTGGTTCCCGCCATCCGGCCCACCTCATGCCCCCACATGCCCGCACAATTGACGATCATCTCGCAGGCGATATGGCCCTGACTGCCATCCTCCGCCTGCCAATCGACCCCCGTCACCCGACGCCCCGCGCGCGCAATCCCCGTGACCTTGACCCGTTCCTGCACCCGTGCGCCGCGACCCCGCGCGCCCTTGGCCAGCGCCAGCGCGATATTCGCCGGGTCAGCCTGCCCATCCGTGGGCAACCAGACACCGCCCGTCACCCCCTCAAGATTGAGATGCGGATACCGCACGTTGATCTCACTTGGGCTCATCTCCTCGACCGGCACGCCAAACGCCCGCGCCATCGCGGCATTTCGTTTGAGTTCCTCCAGCCGCTCCCCCGTCAGCGCGACCGACACCGATCCCACCTGTCGAAACCCGGTGGCAACGCCCGTCTCCGCCTCGAGCCCGGTATATAGCTCCGCCGAATACCGCGCGAGCCGGGTCATATTGGCCGTGGCCCGCAATTGCCCGATCAGCCCCGCCGCATGCCATGTGGTCCCCGAGGTGAGCTGCTTGCGCTCCAGCAGGACCACATCGCGCCAGCCCAGCTTGGTCAGATGATAGGCCACAGAGCAGCCGACGACGCCGCCGCCAATGATGACCACACGGGCCTGAGTTGGAAGATCGGTCATTCATAACCCCATGATATAATGATGAAAGTCTCAGACAATGGCATGCCCAGCCGCCCGCAGCCGCCGCGCCAGTTCCGCGATATGCGCTGGGCCCACCTCGCAGCAGCCGCCGACAATGCTGGCCCCCTGCGCAACCCACCCCATCGCAAACTCGGCATAGGCGGCGGGGCTCAGATCCCCCCGCTGCTCCAACGCATCGACAGTCGGCGCGGCACCCAGAAACCCGGCGCTGATGCAGGTGAACCCATTGGCATAGGCCCCAAACGGCCGGCCAAAGCCGCGCACGATCTCCAGCCCCGCCGCCACGGATTCAGGCCGCGTGCAGTTGATCAACACCGCGTCGGGCGCAAACTCGGCCACCAGCCCCGCCAGATCACCTAGCGCCTCGCCAGAGCGTAGCCGCGTGCCGTCGTCATCCATGACCGTGACCCCCAGCCAGACCGGCAGGCCACTCAGCCCCGCCGCCATCAGTCCGCCCCGCGCCTGATCAACCGAAGACATGGTTTCCAACAGGATCAGGTCCACCCGATCCTTGAGCAGCGCCACATTCTCGGCATAGAGCGCCGCCGCCTCTGCGGCTGGCGGGCAGAGATCGGGGCGATAGGATTGCACCAGCGGCCCGATCGCCCCCGCCACCCGTCCCGACCCATGCGCACCCCGCGCCGCCACCGCCGCGCGCACCGCCACATCGGTGAGCCGCGCGACCTCATCCTGCAATCCCACCCGCGCCAAACGGTCACGCAGCACCGCATAGGTATTGGTCGAGGCCACCGTCGCCCCCACGGCGAAATAATCCTCATGCACCGCGCGCACGATCTCGGGATGGTCGATCATGACTTGCGTCGACCAGAGCGGCGTCGCCCGGTCGCCCGAGCGTTTCACCAATTCCTGCCCGATGGACCCATCGAGCACTGTGATTTCGGTCATTCTTTATCCTCCGGGGGCAAAAGCACCAGTTTGCCAGCATGGGTCTTCGCCTGAAAATCCGCTTGGGCGCGGGCGATATCGCGCAATGGGTAGGTGGCGGCGATCCGAGGGCGCAAGCGGCCCGCGCGTGCCATCTCGATCAGCCGGGCAAAGACCTCGGGCGCCTGATAGGTGCAGCCGTGGATCGTGATATCGCGCAGATAGATGCGCCGCAGATCGGCAGTGACCATCGGCCCGGCAATGGCCCCCGCCACGGCATAATGCCCACCGGGGCGCAGCGCGTCGATCAGCGCCGCAAAGCCCGCGCCGCCCACAAGGTCAATCACCGCATGATAGCGGTCCTGCGCCAAGGGGGCGTCGCGCGCGATCACCTCCGCCGCGCCGTCCGCGCGCAGTATCGCCGCCTTGGCAGGCGCGGCGATGCCGGTCACATGCGCGCCCAAGGCGGCGGCAATCTGCACCGCCGCTAGGCCGACATTGCCCGAGGCCCCCGTGATCAACACCTCTTGGCCCGGCCCTACCCCCGCCCGTTCCAAGAGACCAAGCGCCGTGCCAAAGCCGCACGGCAGGGCGGCGATCTCGATATCCGAGAGCGGCACATCGCTGACGTCATAAAGGTCATCCGCCCGCATCAGGCAATACTCGGCAAAGGCGCCGTCAATCTCGGACCCAAGGGCGAGAAAGCCCACCGGGTTCTCCTCGGTCGGGCGCGGGATGTTGATCGGGCAGGTGACACGCGCGCCCAGCGCGGGGGCTTCAACCCCCGCCCCCTTGGCCACCACCTCGCCACAGAGATCGCCGCCTTGGATACGCGGAAACGCCAGCGCGCCCGCCCAGCCGCCGCGCTCCACACCGTCACCTGTCTCGCCCGTGGCCCCGGTCACCTCCGCGGCATACCAGCCCTCGCGGGTGTTGATATCGGTGTTGTTGACCCCCGCCGCCCGCACCCGTACCAGCACCTCGCCGGGACCGGGGCGTGGCACCGGGATATCCTCGCGCCACTGCAACGCCTCGGGTCCGCCGTGCCGCGTGAGGAGAACGCCGCGCATGGTCTGAGGCATGGTCTCAGGTAGGCTCATGCCCGCAACCGCTCATTCTCCGCATCCCAGAGCGGCGCATCGGGCTGCACCACCGCGCGGCAGCGTTCCCCGTAAATCTCCACCTCGATTTCCGTCCCCGGCACCGCCAGATCGGCGCGGAGCATCCCCAAGGCTACGCTGGCACCCACCCGGTAGCCCCAGGCACCGCTCGTGGTCTCGCCCACGATCTGCCCCTCATGCCAGAGCGTCGACATATAGGGCGCATCCGCCGCCTTGGCCTCGACGATCAGCGTCACGAACCGTTTCTTCACGCCGCGCTGCTTTTCAGCCAAGAGCGCCGCCTTGCCGGCAAAGTCCTGCGGCTTGTCGAACTTGACGAACCGCTCAAGCCCGCCCTCCAGCATCGAGTAATCGGTGCTGAGATCACCCTTCCACGCACGATAGCCCTTCTCGATTCGCAAACTGTTCAGCGCGAACATGCCAAAGGGTTTCACCCCCGCCGCCATCAACGCCTCATAGATCGTCGGAATAGCCGCATTCTCGGCATGGATTTCCCAGCCCAATTCGCCGGTAAAGCTGACCCGCGCCAGAAACGCCTTTTGCCCCGCGACGGTCGCATGCTGATGGCTCAGCCACGGCAGGCTCAGATCGGCATCGGTCAGCCCTGCCAAGATGTCGCGGCTCTTGGGCCCCGCCAAGAGCAGCGCATCGCGCTCCGTCGTGGTCTCTCGCAGGCTCAGCCCTTCGGGCAGCGCGCGGCGTACCAACTCGCCGTCATGCCACTGCGCCGTGGCCGCCGTAATCAGCACGAAACTGTCTTCTTTCAGCCGGATACAGGAAAACTCCGTCACAATCCGGCCCCGCTTATCGGCGACATAGACGAGGTTCATCCGCCCCACCTTTGGCAAGCCACCCGTCACAAAACCGCGCAGCCAATCATCGGCCCCCGTCCCCTCGATCCAGAGCCGGGTGAACCCCGGCAGATCAAGCACGCCGCAAGCATCGCGCACCGCCTCACATTCCTCGCGGATACGCGCCTCCCACGGCCCTGCGCGGTCCCATGTCTGTGTCGCCGCCTCTGAGGTATCATCGCCGGGCTTTGCAAACCAATTGGCCCGCTCCCAGCCGTTATAGACCCCCATCACCCCGCCCAGCGCCTTGACGCGCTCATGCACCGGGCTCACCTTGCGGTCCGGCGCCGCAGGCCAGCGATGCCACGGGAAATGCATGGCATATTCATGGCCATAGACCTCCATCCCCTTGGCCACGCAATACTCAGCATCGGTATAATCGGTAAAACGGCGCGGATCGCAGGCCCACATATCCCATTCCGTGGCCCCCTCCGTCACCCATTCCGCCAGCACCTTGCCCGCGCCCCCGCCCTGCGCGATACCAAAGGTAAAGACACAGGCCTCAAACGCATTGGGCACCCCCGGCATCGGCCCAATCAGCGGCAGACCATCGGGCGCATAGGGAATGGGGCCATTGATGACCTTGGAAATCCCCGCCTGCCCCAGCAACGGCACCCGCGCCATCGCATCCTCGATATACCACTCCAACCGCTCCAGATCGTCGGGGTAAAGCTGAAAGCTGAAATCCTCCGGCATCGGATCATCAGGCTTCACCCAATGCGCCTTGCAATTGCGCTCATAGGGGCCAAGGTTCAGCCCGTATTTCTCCTGCCGCAAGTAATAGGAACTGTCGACATCGCGCAGCAGCGGCAGCTTATGCCCCGCCTCCCGGCTCCACGCCTCCAATTCCGGAATTTCATCGGTCAAGAGATACTGATGGCTCATCACCATCATCGGCACCGTGCGCCCACCGTAAGGCTTGAACCATTCGCCCACCCGCTGCGCATAATAGCCTGCGGCATTGACCACATATTCACAGCGGATCTCGCCCTTTTCGGTCGCGACAATCCACTCTCCATTCTCGCGCCGCACCCCGGTCGCGGGCGTGAACCGCAAAATCTGCGCCCCCATGTCCCGCGCACCCTTGGCCAGCGCCTGCGTCACCTGCGCGGGATCAATATCGCCATCATTTGGATCATAGAGCGCGCCTTGCAGATCATGCGTCTCCAGAAACGGATAACGCGCCTTGATCTCGTCCACCCCGAGGATATCAAGATCCATCCCCTGAACCTTGCCCATCCCCCGCGCCCGCTGGAATTCCTGCATCCGCTCGCGACTATGCGCCAGACGGATCGACCCCGTCTGGTGGTAATTCATCGGATACTCCACCTCCGCCCCCAACCGCGCATAAAGCTCGGTGGAATAGCGCTGCATGTTCATCACCGACCAGCTTGTCGAAAACGTCGGCACATTGCCCGCCGCATGCCAAGTGCTCCCGGCGGTCAATTCGTTCTTTTCCAACAGAACGCAATCAGCCCACCCAGCCTTGGCCAGATGATAGAGACAGGACGCGCCCACCACGCCTCCGCCGATGATCACGACCCGCGCCGTGCCCGGAAATTCCGCCATGTCCTGTTCCTCAATCGCTCTGCGGCACGCCGTCCGCGATGTCGTAATAATCACCCTTGTCCCTGACAAAGATGTGCTTCTCCAACCGCAGCCCGGTCGGCGCCTCCAGCGCCCCCAGCGCGAAACTCATGGTGTCCTCTGCGTGCGCGGCCCAGAACAGGAACGAGCCGCATTTGGGGCAAAACCCGCGCTCCGCCATCTCGCTCGCGGCGTACCAATTCACCTTGCCTGAAATACTCAAATCCGACCGCGCCACATAGGCCGAGGCCCAGACATGCCCCGATTGCTTGCGGCATTGCCCGCAATGGCACGCACTCGCCCCTTCAGGTGCCGCAGTCACGACAAATGTCACATCTCCACACAGACACGATCCCTTATGCATCATCCCCTCCCCGGAGTTACGGCGCTGCCCAGCGCCACGCCATAGATTACGAAACAGGCGGCCATGCCCCGCCGCAGCCAGACATTGAACACAGCCCCCAACGCCGCACGCCCCAGCCCTGCGCCCAAGGCGCAATAGCCCATATAACTCAGCGTCGTCAGGCTCAGCGCCGTGGGAAAGATCACCCACATCTGCGCGCCAATCGGCACACCCGGTTGCACGAATTGGCTAAACGCCGCCAGATAGCCCGCGACACTTTTGGGGTTGATCGTGGCAATCGCCAAGGCCCGCCAATAGACCGAGCCTTTCGGTGCCTCCCCCGCCTCAACAGGCCGCCGCGCCATGATCCAGCCGCGCACGCCAAGGTAAATCAAGAACCCCGCCCCGATCAGCTTGGCCACCTGAAACGCCACCGGCGAGGCCGCGATCAGCGCCGTCACCCCCGCCGCCGACAGGCACAAAAACAGCGTCGCCTGCGTCAAGATCGCCAACACCCCCCACAGGCTGCGCCGAAACCCGATGGTCATGCCATTGGTGATGCAATTCACCGCATTCGGCCCCGGCGTGGTGACAAACACCACCCAGAAAAGCGCAAAGACGGTCCAAGCTTGGTAACTCATATGTGCGCCCTCAATACACAGGCGGGGCGATCACCCAGATCGCCACGCAAGGGGTGTCATAGGGATTGGCCCAACCGTAAGGCTCGCCGCGAAACCGGAAACTGTCGCCGGGGCCAACGGTGAATTTCCGCCCGCCGATGCTCAGATCGAGCCGCCCCGACAGGATATAGCCGACCTCCTGCGTCGGACGCTGCGCTGGGCGCTGCATCTTGGACAGGGGCCGGAATGTCGAATGGATCACCTCGAAATCATCGGTCAGGTCTGGCGAGAGCAGTTCCTCGATCAACCCCTCCTCGCCCGATCCCATCGGCCGCCGCGCGCCCGCGCGCACCACATAGCCCTGTTCCTCCGCAGGCGCGCTCGCATGACCAAAAAGCAGCGACATCGGCACGCCCAGCACTTCCGCGACCTGCCGCAGGTCGCTGATCGACGGCTCCGACAGATCGCGCTCGACCTGAGACAGCCACCCAACCGACCGCCCCAGCCTCTCGGCCAGCGCCGCCAGCGTCAGCCCGCGCGCCTTGCGCAAGGCGCGCAGGTCCGCGCCAAGGCTGCGCATCGCATTGATCTCACTCTGATGCATCGGGGATCCGTGAAAATTTCCGCTCTATTTTCACGCTGCGCCGATTCCGTGAAAAAATCAAATGAAATTTCACGCACCGCACAGGCTTTTCCGCCGCCGCGAGGTCGCCGCCCCGAGGGGCGGGTCGGCGATCGCGCGCCAACCTTACAAAATCCCCTCACAAACCTTACAAAACGTGAGGTCTAGGCCTTCGCCGCCACCTTGGGCCGCAGCACATGCGGCATGCCCGGATCATAGAGCGCGCTATCCTTGAAATCAGTGATCTCGCCCAGAACTTTTCCCACCAGAATCAAGGCTGTACGGGTGATCTTCTCAGCCCGCACCTTGCCGTGAATATCCTTGAGCGTGCCCTTAATAAACATCTGATCCGGCCACCCCACCCGGTAAGCCACCACGACGGGGCACTCATCGCCATAGTGAGGCGCCAGAATTCTGTGTATTTCCCGTAGGTTACGGATACCAAGGTGGATCGCCAGCGTCGCCCCGGTGCGCGCAAAATTCTCCAGCGTCTCCCCCTGGGGCATCGAGGTAGATTTCATGGAAACCCGTGTTAAAACAATGCTTTGCGCGATTTCAGGCACGGTCAATTCCTGCCCCAGCGCCGCCGCCGCCGCCGCATAGGCCGGCACCCCCGGAATGATCTGATAATCAATCCCATCCGCCCGAAGTTTACGAATTTGTTCCGCAATCGCACCATAGAGTGACGGATCGCCCGAATGCACCCGCGCCACATCCAAGCCCTTGGTATGGCTCTCTAAAATTACCGCGTGGGTATCGTCCAGCGTCATCGACGCGGTGTCCATCACCAGCGCCCCCTCGGGTGCCCCGGCCACAACCTCGGCGGGCACCAGACTTCCCGCATAGAGGCAGACCGGACATTGCCCGATGATGCGCTCCGCCTTCTTGGTCAATAGCTCCGGATCACCCGGCCCCGCGCCGATAAAATAGACCGTCATTTCAATGCCTTCCCTGCTCTGACCTCAGCCAGATCGCCATCAATCTTGCGCGCATAGCCGCGCGGCGTGAACATGCGCGGCCCCTCACCCAACTGCGCCAGACGGCTGTTCGACGACCCCACCAGCACCACCGTTAACATATCCACCTCATCCACCTGCAAATCGGCCAAACGCCTGTAACGCAAGGATTCTTCCGGTCGCCCCAGCGAACTTGCCAGCAGCACTGGCGTATCCTCGGGGCGGTGTTTCAACAAAATATCCCGCGCCTCGGCCAATAAAGTCCGTCGCGTCTTGGATACCGGATTATAGAAAGCGATCACAAAATCGCCCTCCGCCGCAGAATTCAACCGCCGAATGATATCGTCGCGCGGCGTTAATAGGTCACTCAGCGAAATCGTGCAGAAATCATGCCCAAGCGGTGCCCCCGCCCGCGCCGCCGCCGCCTGAAGCGCCGACACACCGGGCGAGCAAATCACCTCAACCCGTCGCGCCGAATCACTCACCCCCTGCGCCTCCGGCCCTCGGTCCAAAAGTTCAAAAACCAGCGCCCCCATCGCGTAAATACCTGCATCTCCTGAACAAATCAGCGCAACACTCTTTCCCTGCCCCGCCTGTTCCAGCGCATAGCGGCACCGCGCCTCCTCGCCTCCCAGCGGAAAATCGCTGCGCGCTTTCCCCGCCGCCAACGGTCCGAGCAGGTCGATATAGAGCCCATACCCCACCAGCTCATCCGCCTCCGCCACGAGTCGCGACACCTCCGGCGTCCGCCAACTCGCCTGACCGGGGCCAATGCCCAGCACGCTCAACCGCCCCCGCGCCCGCCCCGGCATCTGAGTAATGACCGCCTCGGATCGGCTCAGCGCACAGGTCGTATTGGCGGTTTTCCGTTTTTCAACAACCAGTTGTCCCCCGCAGGCCAGCGCTGCGCCCTCAGACACGCCATGGCACCCCACCTCGGCAAACACCACCTCAGACGGGGTCGCCAACTGCCCGGCATAGCCCTCCAATTCCGCCGCCGAGAACAGACGGAACGGCACGCCCAACCGCCGCGCCACAACGTTCATCGCGCCTTCGTCAGCCTTGAGGTCGATCGACGCGACACAGGCCACCGCCCCCGGTGCAATCCCGGCCTCGTCCAGCGTCCGGCGCACCAAATCCCACAGTTCCTCGGTCTCACACCCCCGCGCGCAGCCCAGCCCCAGCGCATAGCGCTGCGGATGATAGACCAGCCGCGCACCATGCCCTTCAACCGGCGCTTCGGTCACCACCAGTTCGACAGCACCGCCCATATCTTTGATATCAAATATATTCTCGCCACGAACGCAGACACCTTCCCCCGACAACATCGCCGCCATCGCCGCCTTGGCATCGCCGGGATTGGCCAAACGATAGCCCATCGGCGGCGCATCCAGCGCCACCCCCATCGCCACATCTCCGGCCGTCGTCACCGCTGCAACAGCACCCAGCCCCTCGGCGATCACCGCCGCCAGACGGTTGGCACCCCGATGCCCGCCCAAGAGCGGCACCACCACCGCACCATCGTCGCTCACCGACACCACCGGCGGCTCGCCGCGCTTGTCACTCAGCAGCGGTGCCACCGCGCGGATCAAAATGCCGCTCGCGCAAACCCCCACCACGGGCACCCCGGCGGCGAAGAGATCGCGCGCGTGATCCAGCGCATTGGGAAACCATGCCGCCGCGCGTTCCACGCGCCCTTCACGCCCATGCACATCGCCGCCGATCAACCCGGCGACGCGATGCGCAACCGCTTCACCAGAGCGGCTCAGCGCCAGAACAACAGGTTTCACAGCCATGGATCGGCCCCTTTCGTGAGCAGAATCATTGAAAAATACGGTGCCTTTTCAGGGGCATGCGCCAGCGGACAGACGATTTCCTCCGGCAGACTGGCACGCTCGACATAGACCGCCTGCGCGGTCAGCCCCAGATCATCAATCACCGCCCGGATCTTGGCCAGATGTCGCCCCACCTTCATGATGGCGACACTTTCAGCCCCCTCGATCCGCGCCCGCAGCTCCACCTCGGGCAAGGGGCCGGGCAGAACCGTCAGCCGCTCGTTACGCGCCACCAAGGGCCGCCCCGCCCGCGCCGCGCAGGCAGCGATCGAGGTCACACCAGGCACCACCTCGACCTCATAGCGCGCACTCAACCGGGCAAAGAGATACATGAACGAGCCATAGAAAAACGGATCGCCCTCGCAGAGACAGACCACATCCTGCCCTTCATCAAGCGCTCCGGCAATCTCGACCGCGCCCCGATCATAGGCGGCCTGCGCCGGGGCGCGCTCAACGCTCATCGGCACATCCATCACGATCTCACGCGCACCCGGCGCAATCGCGCCTGCGGCAATCGCGCGGGCAAAACTCTCGCCGCCCGCCAATGTCGGATAGGCCACGACCTGCGCGCCGGAAATCAGCCGATGCGCCCGCAGCGTCATCAACTCCGGATCGCCCGGCCCCAGACCCACGCCATAGAGCTTACCGGCCATGCGCGCGCGCGCCTTTCATCGTTCCAAAAATACTCACGTCCAACGCCCGCCGCTCATCGCTTCACAAGGCTCCATTGCGTGACCGGCATCAGAGGCCGCCAACCCGTCAGCCCCCCCACCGGCTCTGCCCGGTTGACCTGCAATTTCACCAAGTCCCCACCATGCCGCTTGTAAAGCGCCACCAATGCCGCCTCGCTCTCCAGCGTCACGGCATTGCACACCAGCCGCCCCAACGGGCGCAGCGCCGCCCATGCCGCCTCGAACACGGCCTCCGACAACCCGCCGCCGATAAACACCGCATCGGGGGCATCCAACCCCGCCAACGCTTCGGGCACACGACCCTCGATCAATTCCAGTCGCGGCACCCCAAGCGCCAAGGCATTCGCCGCCGCCATCGCGCGGCGATCCGCGCGCGGCTCGATGCCAATCGCGCGGGCATAGCGCGCGCCGCGCATCCATTCCACCGCAACCGACCCACAGCCCGTGCCGATGTCCCATAGAAGCGCGCCGCGCATCGGCATCAGCTTGGCCAGCGTTGCCGCGCGCACTTCGCGCTTGGTCATCGTGCCATCATGCTGAAATAGATCATCCGCCAGTCCCGGCACTCGGGGCATCAGCGCGGCATCGGGTGCTGCCACACAGTCGACCGCCAGCGTATTGAACGGCGGCACCACATGCGCCCAGCTTTCGGCCAGCCCGTCAAACCGCGCCTCCTCGGCCCCGCCCATATTCGCCAGCACCGTCAGGCGCGATTGCCCAAACCCGCGCTCGGTCAGAAACCGCGCGATCTGCGCCGGCGTCTCGGCCCCGGTGGTCAGGATCAAGAGCCGCGCATCAGGTTGAATAAAGGCGATCATCTGCTCGACAGGCCGGCCGTGTACGGTCAGCGTCTCAAGATCCGCCATGCTCCACCCCATCCGCGCGGCGGCTAATTGAAAGGCCGAAAGCTGCGGATGATAGACGATCTCGGAGGGCGGCAAGCTCCGCCCGATCCGTGCGCCCACTGAGAACCACAGCGGATCGCCAGTGGCCAGCACCACCACGCGCCGCCCGCGCAACCCGGCCAAGAGGTCCGTCAAGGCATCAAACGGCGACGGCCAGGCAATCCGCTCGGCGCGCACCGCCTCGGACAATTGATGATGCCGCTCGCCGCCCACGATCACCTCTGCCGTCTCGACAATGGCACGGGAGGCAGGCAAGAGCCCCGCCATCCCATCCTCGCCAATGCCCACGATATGCAGCCAAGGATCCAGTCCGCCCGTCACGCGCCCACCTCCGGCAGCCCGGCCGCCAGCGCATTGACTGCGGCACTTGCCATCGCCGACCCGCCGCGCCGACCGCGCAGGGCGACAAACTCGCAGCCGCGCGGGTTGTCCGCCAGTTCGGCCTTGCTCTCGGCGGCCCCGACAAATCCCACCGGAAAGCCGAGGATCAGCGCCGGACGCGGTGCACCCTCGTCGAGCAGTTCGAGAAGGTGAAAGAGCGCGGTGGGCGCATTGCCGATCGCCACCACAGCCCCCTCCAGCCGTTCCGCCCACAATTCGACCGCCGCCGCCGAACGGGTATTGCCGATCCCCGCCGCAATGCCCGGCACCCGCGGGTCGTTCAGCGTCACGATCACGTCGTTCTGGCAGGGCAGATAGCGGCGGATGATCCCCGCCCCCACCATCTCGCAATCACAAAACACCGGCGCACCGGCCTGCAAGGCGGCATGACCCGCCGCATAGGCCCCGCTGGAAAACGCCAACCGATCCGCCACCTCGACCATGCCACAGGCATGAATGAGCCGGATCGCGAGGCTTTCCATTCCGGCTCCAAACCGATCCAGCCGCGCCTCGCGGCGAACGGTGGCAAAGCTCATCTCATAGATGGCCGAGGGATTCTTTTCATAGGGACGCAAAATCAACCCTCTGCAATTGCGGCCGGTGTCGGAGCCTCCGGCGGGAGTATTTTCACCAAGAAAAAGCGGTGATCAGACCTTGGTTCGCCGCGCGCTCTCGGGTCCATGCGGATGGCTGGCATGAGGATAGGGCGCGTGATGGTGGTGATGATCGTGATCGTGGTGATGGTCATGCCCATAGTCATGAGGATGATCATGCCCGTGGTCATGTGGATGATCGTGATCGTGGTCATGATCGTGATCATGGTGATGATGGTGGGCCGCCTGCGCCTCCAACCGGCACAGCCCGGTGCAGAACGTATCGCAGAGCGTGCAATCCACCACGTTCGAGCCGGGCGCAGAGGCACCCTGCCCTTCGACATGGTGATGATGGCTTTCCTGCACCGCCCCAACCTCGGCCTCGAACCCCAAGACCTGCGTGCGGTATTTGCACATGACGCAGGTGGGCGGCGGCACATCGCCAAACGCCGGATGCCCTGCACCCCGCGCCTCGGCCAGGGCGGCGCGCTGCTCAGGCGTGATCCGCTGCACAGCCCCGCCCTCGATGGCAAGGATCTGCGTGCGATACTGACAAGTGCCGCAATTGGGTGGCGGCACAGCGCTCAGCTGCTCGGTGATGCGCTCGGCAAAGGTTTCCAACACCTTGGGATGATCGCCCAGATACCCGGCCTTGACGAATTGCATCTCCGGATGCTCCGCCGCAACCCGGTCGGTAAAGCCATAGATGCGGTCGATCAGGATGCCGGAAAAGAGAAAGTAGGGAAACACCACAACACGCTTGTAGCCCAGCTTGACCACATGCTGCAGGCAGGGTTCCACCAAGGGGAAGGTAACACCGGAATAGCCCACCTCGCACCAGCCAAACCCGATGCCCTCCTGCAAGAGCCGCGCAATCTTGGCGACGTTGCCATTGGCATCGGGGTCCGACGCACCGCGCCCGATCACCACAAGGCAGGTGTCATGCAGGCTGACCTCGCCATGTTTGACATTTGCGCGGTCGATCGCCTCGCGCACGCGGGCGCCAGCGGCGGCGATCATCTTGGGGTCCACCCCCAATTCGCGGCCATAGCGCACCTCGATACCATGCGTCGCGGCATAGGTGTTGAGCACGGTGGGAATGTCGTTTTTGGAATGCATCGCTGCAAAGAGCATCCCCGGCACCGCCAGAATCCGCTCGCAGCCGGCGGCGCGCAACCGGTCCAGACCGTCGCGGATCACCGGATTGGCAAATTCGAGATAGCCATATTCCATCACCCAGTCATCGGGCAGATACCCCGGTAGCTTGTCCGCCAACACGCTGAACTCATCGACCGCCGATTGGCTGCGCGAGCCATGTCCACAGATCATCACACCCGTCTTGACCATGCTCATGCCTCCTGCGGCTCTTCTTCTGGGGCCTCATCCTCGGCCTCGTCCGCCGCGCGATCCTTGCGCGCCCGCAACCCGGACCAGAGGCCAATCGCGATCGCCGCCCCAAGCGCCGCGGCTCCCAACCAATGGCCATGCCCGGCAACTTCGGCCAGATGGCCCGGATGGGCATTGGCAACGGTGCCGCTCAAGAGCGCAGTCAGAATGGTGGCAAATCGCATGGCAGTCCCCTTATACTCGGTCGCGCGACAGGGCGAAAAGGGGCGGCGGGCCACGTGGCCCCGACGACGCGCGATCCGCCCCCGACATGGGTCAGCCAATCGTCGCACACCTTTCCGGCCCGGTCGCGGGCTTCGTCATCGCCCGGTTATAGGCGCTGGCCCGCGCGCCTGCAAACGAAGAAACGAAGCCCCCGCCCCCGTTCGCGACATGTGCAGCCCTGCACGGCGGCTGCGCGGTGCTGTGCATTCCCGACCCGCACCCCCGGCCCTAGGTTATGGACAAAGAGGAGACTTTGAACATGGGCCAACTGGTCAACGGAGAATGGCAAGACACCTGGTATGACACCGGATCGACGGGCGGGAAATTCGTGCGCTCGACGGCGAAGTTCCGCAACTGGATCACCGCAGACGGCAGCGCCGGTCCCTCAGGCGAGGCCGGGTTCAAGGCGGAGAGCGGGCGCTATCACCTCTATGTGTCGCTGGCCTGCCCCTGGGCGCATCGCACCCTGATCTTTCGCGCGCTCAAGGGGTTGCAGGATCATATCGGCGTCTCGGTCGTGCATCCCGACATGCTCTCGGAGGGCTGGGAATTCCGCACCAACTTCCCCGGCGCTACCGGCGACCGGCTCTATGGCCTGCCCTTCGCCCGCGACATCTACCTCAAGGCCGACCCCGGGATTTCAGGCCGCGTCACTGTGCCGATCCTCTGGGACACAGAGCGCGAGACCATCGTCTCGAACGAAAGCGCCGAGATCATCCGCATGTTCAATTCCGCCTTTGACGGGATCACCGGCAACACGCTTGATTTCTGGCCCGAGGATCTGCGTGCCGCCATAGAACCGGTCAACGAACGGATCTACGACACCGTCAACAACGGCGTCTACAAGGCGGGTTTTGCTACCACGCAGGAGGCCTATGAGGCGGCCGTCTATCCCCTTTTCGACAGCCTCGATTGGCTCGAAAACCGCCTGGCTCAAAACCGCTATCTCATGGGGGAGCGCGTGACAGAGGCCGATTGGCGGCTCTTTACCACCCTCATCCGGTTCGATCCGGTCTATCACCTGCATTTCAAATGCAACCGGGCGCGGATCGTCGATTACCCCAATCTCTGGGGCTATCTGCGCGAACTCTACCAATGGCCGGGGGTGCGTGAGACCGTGGATTTCGACCATGTCGTCCGGCACTATCATTACAGCCACGATACGATCAATCCGAACCGGATCATCCCGATCAACCCGGTGCTAGACCTCGAGATGCCGCACGGCCGGGGCTGAAACAGTCCCGGCCAAGCCGCCGCTCAGGACGGATCAGGCCAGACAAAATCCGGCCGCAGCGCGGCATGGACAGGACGCCCGTCCGATGGCTTGGGCACGCCGGTGGCGGGATCATAGAACGCATGATAGCTCGCGGCCTCGATCTGGTCCCCATAGCCCATCAGGTTGGGAACGATCACCCTGATCCGGTGCTGCTTGTCATCGAGCATGATCGGCGTCCCGCATGTCGCACAGGTGCAAAGCTCAAGCGGGCCCTCAGGATTACTGGCATTGAAGGGCTGACGGTTCAGCCCCGCCTCATTGTCAACCACGACATCGCCGTGCTTGAAAAACACAACATGCGTCGTCGGTTGCCCGGTTACGCTTTTGCACACGGAACAATGACAGGTGTGATTGTCAATCGGCGCATGGGTCGTCTTGGTATGGATGTGGTCGCAACCACCGGAACTTGTGTCAGACATCGGCCTTCCTCCTCAAAGCGATGCGGATGGGCGACCCTGGGTTTAAGACCCCGGATCCGCCCTGGCCCTCAACCTATCATGCACCACGCCGGACCCCGGCGCTGATTCTGGTCGGACGCGACTAAAGGATGACACCAGCGGACAAACGAAAACGCCCCGGTCCTCTCGGGCCGGGGCGTTCTGATGTCCGAGGGGCGGATGTCACCCCTTCCCGTGCGCGCGGGTTTAGCCGCGCTCTTCGATGATCTTGACCAGATGCGGGATCTTGTTGACCATACCGCGCACCGAGGGGGTATCCTCAAGCTCGCGGGTCTTGTGCATCTTGTTGAGCCCTAGACCGATGAGGGTCTGACGCTGATCTTCGGGGCGGCGGATCGGGCTGGCGATCTGCTTGACGACGATGGTTTTTGCCATTTGTCCGGTTCCTTACGCTTCTGCCGCTTCGGCAACCGGCGCTTCGTCACCCTTTTTCAGGATGTCGGCCACCTTCTTGCCACGGCGCTGCGCCACCATACGCGGGCTGGTCTCTTTCTTGAGACCGTCCAGCGTGGCGCGGATCATGTTGTAGGGGTTCTGCGACCCGGTCGATTTCGCGACCACGTCCTGAATTCCCAACATCTCGAACACGGCGCGCATCGGACCGCCGGCGATGATGCCGGTCCCGGTGGGGGCTGTGCGCATCACGACCTTGCCGGCGCCATGGCGACCTTCCATGTCGTGGTGCAGGGTCCGGCCCTCGCGCAGCGGCACGCGGATCATTGCGCGCTTGGCGGCCTCGGTAGCCTTGCGGATTGCCTCGGGAACTTCCTTGGCCTTACCCTTGCCAAAGCCGACGCGGCCCTTTTGATCGCCCACGACCACCAGTGCCGCAAACCCAAAGCGCTTACCGCCCTTTACAGTTTTCGACACGCGGTTGATCGCCACGAGACGGTCGGCGAATTCCGGTGTTTCGTCGCGCTCGCGACGGTCACGACGGTTGTCTTCTCTTGCCATTCTCTCGTCCCCTTAAATCTTCAGGCCAGCTTCACGCGCCGCGTCGGCAACTGCCTTGACGCGACCATGAAACAGGAAGCCGCCCCGATCGAAATAGGCCTCGGTGATGCCGGCCTTCTGAGCCCGCTCGGCAATCGCGGTGCCGACCTTGGCGGCCGCCTCCACATTGCACTTGCCCACCATGCCCAGATCCTTTTCGAGGGTCGAGGCAGCGGCGAGCGTCACACCGTTGACGTCGTCGATCAGCTGCACGCTGATGTTCTTGTTGGAGCGGAAAACGCTGAGGCGCACGCGCCCTGCATTGACCTTGCGGAGTTTGTTCCGAACGCGCAGGCGGCGTTTGAGGAACAGTTTTCTTTTGCTGTTTGCCATCTGTCGCGTCCTTACTTCTTCTTGCCTTCCTTCTGGAAGATATACTCGCCTTTGTAGCGAATGCCTTTGCCCTTATAGGGCTCGGGGCGTCGCCAGTCGCGGATATTCGCCGCGACCTGTCCAACGAGCTGCTTGTCCGTGCCCTCGACCACCAGTTCGGTGGGCTTGGGTGCGGTAACAGTCACACCTTCCGGAATGGGGAAATCGACGTCATGGCTGAGGCCGAGGTTCAGTTTGAGCACATTGCCCGCCATCTGGGCACGATAGCCCACACCGCGAATTTCCAGCTCTTTCTTAAAGGCATCCTTGGCGCCGTGCACCATGTTGGCGATGACCGTCCGGGTCATCCCCCACTGCTGGCGGGCACGTTTGGATTTGCCGCGCGGCGTGACCGAAATGACGCTGCCGTCGATGGTGATGGTGACATCATCCGTCGCGGTAAAGCTCTTGGTCGCCTTGGGGCCTTTGACTTCGATCGTCTGTCCCGACAGCGTCGCGGTGACGCCATCCGGCAGAGACACGGGTTGTTTGCCGATACGTGACATGTCCAGGTCTCCTTAGAAGACAGTGCAGAGCACTTCGCCGCCAACATTGGCTGCGCGCGCTGCTGCATCCGACATCACACCCTTGGAGGTGGAGACAATCGACACACCGAGACCCTGACGGACCTGCGGAATGTCATCGACACCCAGATAGACGCGACGACCGGGTTTGGAAACCCGCTTCATTTCGCGAATGACGGGGGTGCCTTCATAATACTTGAGGCTGATTTCGATGGCGGGATGGCCATTGGCATCCTTTGTCATCTCATAGCCACGAATATAGCCCTCGGACGCCAACACATCGAGAACGCGCACGCGCATTTTCGAAGACGGGGTACTGACCGTGGACTTGCCGCGCATCTGCGAGTTGCGGATACGGGTGAGCATATCGCCGATAGGATCGTTCATATCTCTGACCTCCTCACCAGCTCGATTTCACGACGCCGGGCAGCTGCCCGCTCGAGCCGAGCTCGCGCAGCATGATCCGGGACACTTTGAGTTTGCGGTAATACGCATGCGGACGACCCGTCAGCTGGCACCGGTTGTGCAGCCGAGTGGCCGAGCTGTTGCGCGGCAGTTCCGCAAGCTTCATGGAGGCGCGGAACCGCTCTTCCATCGGCTTGCTCTGGTCGTTGATGATCACTTTCAACGCGGCGCGTTTCTTGGCGAAACGGTCCACCAGCACTTGGCGCTTCTTTTCACGCTCGATCATTGATTTCTTAGCCATAGATCTATCCTCCCCCGGCTCAGCTGTTGAAGGGCATGTTGAATTGCTTCAACAGCGCCTTGGCTTCAGCGTCGGTCTTCGCCGTGGTTGCGATGACGATGTCCATCCCCCAAACTTCGTCGACCTTGTCGAAGTTGATTTCGGGGAAAATGATATGTTCCTTGATGCCCATGGCATAGTTGCCACGCCCATCGAACGACTTGCCCGACACACCCCGGAAGTCGCGGATACGCGGCATCGCGATGGTGATCAGACGGTCAAGGAAATCATACATGCGGTCGCCGCGCAGCGTGACCTTTGCCCCGAGAGGCATGTCTTCACGAACGCGGAACCCGGCGATGGAGTTGCGAGCCTTGGTGACAACAGCGCGCTGACCGGCGATCGTGCTCAGATCTTCCTGAGCCGACTTTGCCTTCTTCGAGTCGCGCACAGCTTCGGCACCACAGCCGATGTTGAGAACGATCTTGTCCAGACGCGGGATCTGCATGTCATTCTTGTAGCCGAACTCTTCTTTCAGAGCGGGCTTGATGACCTCACGAAAGTGGGCCTTGAGGCGCGGGGTATAGGTTGCGGTATCAAGCATCGATCACGTCCCCCGTGGTCTTGGCAAAGCGCACTTTCTTGTCGCCTTCAATCTTGAACCCGACGCGGGTCGGTTTGCCGTTCTTGTCGACAATCGCCAGATTGCTCAGGTCGATCGGCATCGCCTTGGGGATGCGACCGCCTTGGCTGGTCTGGCTCTGACGGGTGTGGCGGATCGCCATGTTGACGCCCTCGACCACGGCCTTGCCGGATTTCGGATCGACATTGGTGATCGTGCCTTTTTGGCCCTTGTCCTTGCCGGACAGAACGATCACGGTGTCACCTTTTTTCAGTTTGGCAGCCATCTTACAGCACCTCCGGGGCGAGCGAGATGATTTTCATAAAGTTCTTGGCCCGCAACTCGCGCACAACCGGCCCGAAAATACGGGTGCCGACCGGCTCACCTGCGTTGTTCAGGATCACGGCGGCGTTGCGGTCAAAACGAATGGCGGTCCCGTCTTCACGACGGACTTCCTTGGCGGTGCGCACGACGACGGCCTTACGGACGTCCCCTTTCTTCACGCGGCCGCGGGGGATGGCTTCCTTGACCGAGACGACAATGATGTCGCCCACGGATGCGTATCGACGCTTGGAACCACCCAAGACCTTGATGCACTGAACACGGCGAGCGCCAGAGTTGTCAGCAACATCCAGGTTGGTCTGCATCTGGATCATTTGGTTTCTCCCGACCTATGGGGGGCGATGCAATGCCTAATCCCCAGGGTTTCGATTAATGCCGAAAGGCGCCGAGGCTTAAGCCTGCAGCACCTCCCAACGCTTCGTCTTGGATTTGGGCGCGCATTCGACAATCCGAACGGCATCGCCCACTTTGAACGTGTTGTTCTCATCGTGAGCCCGGTATTTCTTGGACTTACGAATGGTTTTCTGAAGCACGGGGTGCTTGAAACGGCGCTCGACCGATACGGTGACGGTCTGGGCGTTGGCATCAGAGGTGACGACGCCTTGAAGAATACGTTTGGGCATATCTCAGGCTCCTTACTCTGCTGCCGCGTTGGCTTTTTCGTTCAGAATCGTCAGAACGCGCGCGGCATCGCGGCGCGCCGTGCGCATCTGAGCGGGATTCTCAAGTTGGCCTGTGGCCGCCCGAAAACGCAGATTGAACTGCTGCTTTTTCAGGTTGGTGAGTTCTTCCCGGAGCTGGTCCGGGGTCTTGTCACGCAGTTCCTTGGCGTTCATCGCCTGTTCCTTTCTCAAAACACCGGACGGCCCCTGACGGTTGCTTCAGGGTAACCCAAAACCCGGTGGATGAATTGCAAATACGCGAATCCCCGGACATGCCGGGGCTCGCGGATTGGGGCTCTATACGGGAGGCGCTCTCAGAGGGCAAGGAAGAAGTTCAAGTCGGATCATCGCAAAATAGAACCCGCTTGGCTCCTTTGAGCCCAAAGTTCAAAAGCGGACCGTTGGCAATACATTCAGGACTTCACCAATCTATCCCTGAACCATACGCACAGCTCTTCAAAATCCAGAGTACCGTCCGCGACGCTCACCACGAGATCGTCAATACGCTCGTCATCATCAATCGCCAGGATGTATCCGCTGCGATCAACTAAAATTTCAACAACGAGCCAAGCCGTTCTCTTGTTGCCATCAACGAACCCGTGATTTCCAACCATGCTGTGCAGCAAAGCCGCTGATTTACGATAAATTGGCCTGTGATACCCGGAATATGGCCGACCTAAAGCAGACTCGATCAGCCCGAGACTGCTCACACCTTCACGGCCACCAAATGTCAGCGCCTCGTCATGCGCGGTGATCGCATCGGCCAGCGTTACCTTGTAATGCGACCTAGCGATCGGCCAAGCGCTTCAACGCAGCTTTGCGCTTTTCCGAAGCGCTTTTAACGGTTGATAGCGTTTTAACACTCGCCTTCTTCGCACCGGCAGGCGTGCCAACTTCAACCAAGCAACCGGTCTTGGCACTTCGGACGATGTATCCACCTTTGACGGCAGTTTTCTTGACGTTGGTTGCCATTTCGTACTCCGGAACCGTAACTGCAATATGGAAATTGGCGATGTCTTTGGCAAGCTCCGTTTATGCAAGCAGCAAGAGTTTAAAACGCGGTACGCACGACGCTCTCACCTCTACCCGCCTCTGCTCCTTGCGCCGGCGCGTTGTGGTCCCTGAGGCAATCAGCGCATCACGGCACAATCCCCCATCCAAAACGAGAAACGGCCCCGAGTTTCCCCGAGGCCGCACTCAAGCCAGATCAGATCGCTTATGCGAGCTGCAGGTTCGACGCGCTCTCACGGCCGTCACGGCCGGATTCGATGTCGAAGGTCACTTTTTGGTTGTCAGCAAGGCCGGTCAGGCCCGCACGCTCGATTGCGCTGACATGAACGAAAACGTCCTTGCCGCCATTGTCGGGTGCGATAAAGCCGAAGCCTTTAGTGGAATTGTACCATTTCACGGTGCCATTGGCCATCGTGTCGTCTCCTATGTAGTGCTGCCCGCGTAAGTGCGGCAGTCGCGGCGTGGTCGGTCTGGATCGAGGTACTGACAGCCGGTTTAGAGGAGACAGATGATCGAAATAGAATAACGTAAGCCCCCTGCATATGGCCGAAATCGCATCAATTTACAAGGGAGAATGATAAATTACTGAATTTTTTTGAGAACACTTTGAGAACATATGGGGCGATTCCGGGCTTCAGCCCCAGGAATAGTTGAAACTCACGCTGATCCGGTCCTCTTCCGACATGTTCATCGGCACTTCATGGCGCAGCCATGATTCCCAAAGCAGCACGTCGCCCACCACCGGTTTGGCATAGATGAACGTCCGCAACTCCTGCCGCGCATCCTTGCGCCGCACCGGAGAGGCCATCATCCGCGCCGACCGTGGGTCTTCCAGCTTGAGCGCGCTCGTGCCCTCGGGCATCGCCACATAGGTCGTGCCGGAAATCACCGAATGCGGATGGATATGGCTCGCATGCATGCCCCCCTCGGGCAGAATGTTGATCCAGATATCCTCCAGCTTCAATGCCTTGCCATCCAGATCAAACTCCAGATCCTCGGCAAAGGCCGCGACATGCGCATCCAGCACCTTGACCAGATCGGCAAAGATCGGAAACCGCCAGGGCAGATCACTGAGCGAGGCATAAGAGGTATAGCCGGGATAGCCGTTCTCGTCACACCACCCCTGCCCCGCCTCGTCATCCTCGGCGATGGAATAGCATGACGCCTCCATTTCTTTGGCATCAATGGCAGGTCCGTGCTCGCTGAGGGCGGCACGATAGAGGCGGGTCACAAAGAGCGAGTCGATATTGGGCATGTCTGTCGCAATACCCAGATGGTAATGAAAAGAGAAGGGCAAGGTTTCAGTTTGTGGAATAAGAGATGCCCCTCCCGCAATTCCTTGTTACCAGCCCTAACGGCTACACGACCTCTCAAAGGAAAGACCGATGCGCACCTCTATCAACTGGCGACTCGCAGCAGCACTCTTGATGCTTGGCACACCTGCATCGGCTGATGTTTGCAACTGGCGTCTCAGCAAACTGCTTGGAACAGCGCGGTCCAATGTCGCCGCTCTGGCAGAGCCTGTAACATCCGCACCAACACTCGTTGAAAAGGCACTTGGGTTCTACACGCTCACGCACTCCGTGACCGGCGCAACCTTGCTCGGGTCCACCGTGGCCGGAAGCTCAGCCGCCAGCACGCTCGGTCTAATCGCGGGCTCGGGTGGCGGTGCCGGTGCCATTGGCGCCGCGCTGATGTCTCCAACCGGAATTGTCGTGGGCGCAATCGTCGGCGTCGGCGTCGCCGGCACCGAGGGCTATTGCTACTTCTTCCAGGATGAAAAGGTGACAGATTACGCAGAGGTTCTCTTGATCATGGAAGGCTTGGCGCAGAACGCCGACCCCAGCTATTTCGAGATCGACAAACCCAATGATGACACGCTGCAAACAGCCGCAATCTTCATTCGCGGCGACGACGGTGTCCGCCAAATGTATCGCGTCAAAGACCTCTACATTGTCAATGGCGCGCTGATCCATCGGAAATGGGGGCGCAACACTCACCTCGGCAATATCGGCCTCGAGGTTGTGAATTCACCAGATGTTTACGCTCCAGAAGCCGACGCCCCGGACCCAAACGGACCGGAAGTCATCGCTCCGGAAGTCGTCGCGCCCGAAGTCATCGCACCGGAAGTTATCGCTCCGGACCAAGACTAGCGCCACAAAAAACCCCCGCGCGATCTCTCGCACAGGGGCAATTCTCAGCGTGGGTGTTACCCCGCCGCCTTTACCAGTCCTCGCGGACCACGACGCGGGTCTTGATCGGCAACTTCATGGCCGCCAGACGCAGCGCCTCAAAGGCGATCTCTTCGCTCACACCGTCGATCTCGAACATCACCCGGCCCGGCTTGACCCGGCAGGCCCAATAGTCGACCGAACCCTTACCTTTACCCATCCGAACCTCGGTGGGCTTGGAGGAAACCGGCGTATCCGGGAAAATCCGGATCCAGACACGGCCCTGACGTTTCATGTGACGCGTCATGGCACGACGAGCGGCCTCGATCTGACGCGCTGTGATACGCTCGGGCTGAGTGGCCTTGAGACCGAAAGTGCCAAAGTTCAGATCAGAGCCGCCTTTGGCTTCGCCCTTGATCCGGCCTTTGTGCATCTTGCGGAATTTGGTGCGCTTTGGTTGAAGCATCTTTCATTCCTCCTTAACGGCGGCCGCCGGCGCCACGGGGCGCGGGACCATCCTGGAGTTCCTGGGCTTTGCGGTCACGGGCACCGGGATCGTGCTCCATGATTTCACCCTTGAAGATCCAGACCTTGATACCGATGATCCCATAGGCCGTTGTGGCCTCGACGGGGGCATAGTCGATATCCGCACGCAGCGTGTGGAGCGGAACCCGACCCTCACGATACCATTCAGTCCGCGCGATCTCGGCACCGCCAAGACGGCCAGAGACGTTCACCCGGATACCCAAGGCACCCATGCGCATCGCGTTCTGCACGGCACGCTTCATGGCGCGACGGAAGGACACACGACGCTCAAGCTGCTGTGCGATGCTCTCACCCACAAGGGCCGCATCCAGCTCGGGCTTGCGAACTTCGACGATATTGAGGTGCAATTCGCTTGCGGTCATCGCCGCCAGCTTCTTGCGCAGACCCTCGATATCGGCGCCTTTCTTGCCGATGATCACGCCCGGACGTGCGGTGTGGATCGTCACGCGGCACTTTTTGTGCGGACGCTCGATGATCACACGGCTGATCCCGGCTTGCTTGCACTCTTCGCCGATGAACTTGCGCATCGCAAGATCCTCGAGCAGCAGATTGCCATAGTCCTTGGTGTCGGCATACCAGCGGCTGTCCCAGGTGCGGTTCACCTGCAGGCGCATGCCAATCGGATTGACTTTGTTACCCATTAGGCTTGCTCCTCAATTTCACGCACCTTGATTGTCAGCTCCGAGAACGGCTTTTTGAGCGCGCCAAAGCGACCACGGGCACGCGGACGGCCACGCTTCATCACAAGGTTCTTGCCGACATAGGCCTCTGCCACGACCAGACCATCCACATCGAGATTGTGGTTGTTCTCGGCATTGGCAATCGCCGACTGGAGACATTTCTTGACGTCAGCGGCGATGCGCTTGTTCGAGAATGTCAGATCGGTCAGCGCCTTGTCGACCTTCTTGCCACGGATCATCGCGGCAACGAGGTTGAGCTTCTGCGGGCTGGTACGAAGCATGCGCAACTTGGCCATCGCTTCGTTGTCTGCCACGCGGCGGGGGTTCTTTTCCTTGCCCATGACTTACTTCCGCTTCGCTTTTTTGTCGGCGGCATGACCGTAATAGGTCCGGGTCGGCGAATACTCACCGAACTTCTGACCAATCATGTCTTCGCTGACGTTGACAGGGATATGCTTGTGGCCGTTGTAGACGCCAAACGTGAGTCCCACGAATTGCGGCAGGATCGTCGAACGACGCGACCAGATCTTGATGACTTCATTGCGCCCCGACTCACGCGATGCTTCTGCCTTTTTCAAGACATAGGCATCGACAAAGGGGCCTTTCCATACAGAACGTGCCATGTGTTAGCGGCCCTTCTTCTTGGCGTGACGCGAGCGCACGATGAGATCCTGCGACGCCTTGTTCTTGTTGCGGGTGCGCGCGCCCTTGGTGGGCTTACCCCAGGGCGTGACCGGGTGACGACCACCCGAGGTGCGACCCTCACCACCACCATGCGGGTGATCGATCGGGTTCATCACGACACCACGCACAGACGGGCGGATGCCCTTGTGACGCATGCGGCCAGCTTTACCGTAGTTCTGGTTGCTGTTGTCGGGGTTGCTGACGGCACCAACGGTGGCCATGCATTCCTGACGCACCAGACGCAGCTCGCCCGAGCTCAGACGGATCTGAGCATAGCCACCATCGCGGCCCACGAATTGCGCATAGGTGCCAGCAGCGCGTGCAATCTGCCCGCCCTTGCCAGCTTTCAGCTCGATGTTGTGAATGATCGTACCGATGGGCATGCCCGAGAACGGCATCGCGTTGCCCGGCTTGATGTCGGCCTTCGCCGCGGCAACAACCTTGTCGCCAATCGCCAGACGCTGCGGCGCCAGGATATAGGCTTGCTCGCCATCTTCATATTTGATCAGCGCGATGAACGCGGTCCGGTTCGGGTCATATTCGATCCGTTCAACCGTTGCCGAGATATCGAACTTTGTCCGCTTGAAATCGACGATACGATAGAGGCGTTTCGCCCCGCCGCCCTTGCGACGCATCGTGATCCGTCCGGTATTGTTCCGGCCGCCATGCTTGGTCAAACCCTCAGTGAGAGATTTGACCGGACGTCCTTTCCACAGCTCCGAACGGTCGATCAGCACCAGCCCACGCTGGCCCGGCGTCGTCGGCTTATACGACTTGAGTGCCATGCTTTCTGTCTTCCGTTTGCTTACGGCAGGATAACCTGCCTGTGTTGTAGCCCCCCGAGGGTGGCCAAGGTATGAGGCCCCGTAGGTCCTCGGCTAGAATTGCTCTTGCGAACAATTGCAAGGCCCCGGACGAATCCGGGGCCTTGCGGATGGGGTCTGATAGGGGAGGCCGCGTTTGCGGTCAAGGGGTTTGACCAAGAATTAAAGGCGCAGCACGGCCTTGGGACGCTTTACCGCCAGTCCCGTCCCCCGACCCCTTGCCGCAGGCTTTAAGGTTTCGATTTTCGCAACAGAACGCGCCGCGATTTCGGCGGCGAGTCCATATCAGACAGCGCGCCAAAGACCCCCAGCTTCCGTGCCTGCTCCTCCGCCGTATTCCTGCGCAGATCAAAAATCGCAGCCCCTCCGGGCCGCAAAACCTTGTCTAGAAACGGTAAATAGAGATCCACCGGATAGTGAAACCCACAGGACAGAAAGCTGACAGCGAGATCCACGGCCATCGCAGACTCGGGTGTCGTTTCATTGGGATTGAGCGTTTCAATTGCCTCAGGTGCGATCCCGTTCGCCGTGAGCAGGTGTCTCGCACGGCTCAGTGATGAATACGCCGCCCCCTCAGGATTAAAACCGAAATGCCGATGCGTATTCGATTCGATATCAATCAACAGCACTGTGCAGGTCAGGTCCTGCGCCGCAAAGAGATCGAAAAACCCATAGCCACAGCCAATATCCGCGATGCGCTTCGGGTTCAGCTCCTGCAGAAGCCCTTTGATCGCTTTGTATTCGGCATGAATGACCCCTGCGGCCCGGCGCGCGATGGTGTCGCCCATGTCATCCACCACAGCTTGGATCGGCGCGTCATTACCCTCTTGCCAGGCCTTGATCACCCGTCCCGATTTGGGGCGGTCGAACATCACTTCGGACCGCTGCAAAATCAGGTTCACAAGATCGTTGCGATCAAAGCAACTGAGATCGAGCGCTGCAATCCGATCCTCCGCAGCTTCGGCTTCAATGTCGATTTCTAGCTGCATTGAGATGTCTCATTCCCAGAGGTCATTGCCGCATCAGGTATCATTGCCCCGCTCCGGTGAAAAGGCACTTGTTCCAAATGCCAAACCCCGCCCACCTTTCGGCAGCCGGGGTTCAAATCTCAATCCGTAGGGTGGGTGTTACCCCACCGCGATCACAGACCCGTGGTCACGTCGATCGTGTTGCCTTCGGCCAGCGTCACATAGGCCTTCTTGACGTCATTCCGACGACCAAGCTGACCCCGAAAACGCTTTTGCTTGCCCTTGGTGATCGTGGTATTCACAGCTTTCACCTTCACCCCAAAGAGCGCCTCGACGGCCTCCTTGATCTGGGGTTTGTTGGCGTCCATGTGGACCTCGAACACAACCGCACCATTCTCAGAGGCCATCGTGGCCTTCTCGGTGATGATCGGCTTGCGGATCACATCGTAATGTTCAGGTTTAGCGCTCATTTCAGACGAGCCTCCAGTGCTTCGACACCCGCTTTGGTCAGCACGAGCGTGTCGCGCTTGAGGATGTCATAGACGTTTGCGCCCATCGACGGCAACACATCGAGACCCTCGATATTGGCCGCAGCACGCGCGAATTCGGCATTCACCTGTGCGCCATCAATCACCAGCGCGCGCTTCCAGCCGAGGTTCTTGACCTGCTTGGCCAACTCACCCGTCTTGCCATTCGACGATGCGACGTCGATGATCACAAGCTCACCCGCCTTGGCCTTGGCCGAGAGCGCATGCTTGAGACCAAGCGCACGAACCTTCTTGGGCAGGTCATGGGCGTGGCTGCGGGGCGTCGGACCCTTGTAGATACCACCGTGGCGGAAGATCGGCGCGTTCTTGTCACCGTGACGTGCGCCACCGGTGCCCTTCTGGCGATAGATCTTCTTGGTGGAATAGCTGGTTTCCGACCGGGTCTTGACCTTGTGCGTGCCGGCTTGCGCCTTGTTGCGCTGCCAGCGGACGACGCGGTGCAGGATGTCCGCGCGCGGCTCCAGGCCGAAGATGTCTTCGCCCAGATCGACCGAGCCGGCCGTGCCGCCGTCCAGTTTGATCACGTCGAGTTTCATTCCTCGCCTTCCTTCTTCTCGGCCTGAATGCTGGCCTCAGCCTCTTTCAGAGCAGCTTCTTCAGCGGCAGCAGCCTCTTCGGCCAGACGCTTGGCTTCGGCTTCCGCCTCAGCAGCGGCGGCAGCGGCAGCGGCCTCAGCCGCCTTGGCAGCTTCTTCCGCAGCAGACCGCAGACCGGCGGGCAGAATGGCGTTCTCGGGGAACGGCTTCTTGACCGCATCCTTGATCGTCACCCAACCGCCCTTGGAGCCCGGAACAGCGCCCTTGATCATGATCAGGCCACGATCCGCGTCGGTCTTGATGACCTGCAGGTTCTGCGTGGTCACCTTGGCGGCGCCCATGTGTCCGGCCATCTTCTTGCCTTTGAACACCTTGCCCGGATCCTGACACTGACCCGTCGAGCCGTGCGAACGGTGGCTGATCGACACACCGTGGCTGGCCCGCAGACCGCCAAAGTTGTGGCGCTTCATCGCACCGGCAAAACCCTTACCGATCGAGGTGCCGGACACATCCACGAACTGACCTTCAAAGTAATGGTCAGCGGTGATTTCCTCACCCACGTTGATCATGTTCTCAGGCGCCACGCGGAATTCCGCGATCTTGCGCTTGGGCTCGACCTTGGCGGCGGCAAAATGACCGCGCATGGCCTGCGTCGTGCGCTTGGCCTTTGCGGTTCCTGCCCCCAGTTGCACGGCCGTATAGCCGTCTTTCTCAGGGGTGCGCTGTGCCACCACCTGAAGTTTGTCCAATTGAAGAACGGTCACAGGAACCTGCTTGCCGTCTTCGAGGAAAAGCCGGGTCATGCCGACTTTTTTCGCGATCACACCAGAGCGCAACATCTCTTGCTCTCCTTAAACCGAAATCTGCACGTCCACGCCAGCGGCGAGGTCGAGCTTCATCAGCGCGTCCACCGTCTGCGGCGTGGGATCAACGATGTCCAAAAGACGCTTGTGCGTCCGGATCTCGAATTGATCGCGGGATTTCTTGTTCACGTGCGGGCTGCGCAGAACGGTGAACTTCTCGATCTTGTTCGGCAGCGGGATCGGCCCACGCACTTGGGCACCGGTCCGTTTGGCAGTGTTGACGATTTCCTGAGTGCTGGCATCCAGCACACGGTAGTCAAACGCCTTGAGCCGAATGCGAATATTTTGGCTTTGCATTTGTCTTAGCCTTTCGCGGCATTGGAGTTGATAGGAGGAAGGCCGGACCACCCGGCCTCCCTCGTCGAACCCTTAAAGGTTGTTACTCGATGATCTTCGACACGACGCCGGCGCCGACGGTGCGGCCGCCTTCGCGGATGGCGAAACGCAGGCCGTCTTCCATGGCGATCGGCGCGATCAGTTCAACCGTGAACTTCAGGTTGTCGCCGGGCATCACCATTTCGGTGCCTTCGGGCAGCATCACCGTGCCGGTCACATCCGTGGTGCGGAAGTAGAACTGCGGACGGTAGTTGGCAAAGAACGGCGTGTGACGGCCACCCTCTTCCTTGGTCAGGATATAGGCCTCGGCCTCGAACTTGGTGTGCGGCAGAACCGATTTCGGCTTGCACAGAACCTGACCACGCTCAACGCCCTCACGGTCGATGCCGCGCAGCAGAACGCCGACGTTGTCGCCCGCTTCCCCACGATCCAAGAGCTTGCGGAACATCTCGACGCCGGTACAGGTCGTCGTCTTGGTGTCCTTGATCCCCACGATCTCGATGCTGTCGCCAACATTGATCACGCCACGCTCGATCCGGCCGGTCACAACCGTGCCACGGCCCGAGATCGAGAACACGTCTTCGATCGGCATCAGGAACGGCTGATCCACGGCGCGCGCCGGGGTCGGGATATACTCATCCACAGCCGCCATCAGCGCGCGGATCGAATTCTCGCCGATTTCCGGCTGGGTGCCGTTCATCGCATGCAGCGCCGAGCCGCGCACGATCGGAATATCGTCGCCCGGATAGTCGTAAGAGGTCAGAAGCTCGCGGATCTCCATTTCCACCAGTTCCAGCAGCTCTTCGTCATCGACCTGATCGACCTTGTTCATGTAGACGACCATGAAGGGGATGCCGACCTGACGACCGAGCAGGATGTGCTCGCGGGTCTGCGGCATCGGGCCGTCAGCGGCGTTCACAACCAGGATCGCGCCGTCCATCTGCGCGGCACCGGTGATCATGTTCTTCACATAGTCGGCGTGGCCGGGGCAGTCGACATGGGCGTAGTGACGCGCCTCGGTCTCGTATTCCACATGCGCGGTCGAGATCGTGATCCCGCGCGCCTTTTCTTCAGGCGCACCGTCAATCTGGTCATAGGCCCGGAATTCGCCAAAATACTTGGTGATCGCCGCCGTCAACGTCGTCTTGCCGTGGTCAACGTGACCAATCGTGCCGATGTTCACATGCGGCTT
>NZ_LADY01000028.1:0-23236 GCF_000961715.1 Roseovarius sp. BRH_c41
TGGCGCGGGCTGGGGCCACCGGCCATGCGCCACGCGCCGAGGCAGCACCGGGCGAGGCGGCTCTGCTGGCGCGACTGGCGCCCGATGCCCGCAAGGGGCGCGACTGGGCCGACTGTGCCGAAGCAATTGGAGCGCGCGCACGCCATGGGCGGGCGGTCAACCTTGACCCTGCCAGCCTGGTCCTAGATACGGTGTTCAGGATTCAGCAAACCGCCGGGGCCTGAGCCCCCACCAAGGACAGGCATGAGCACCGACATTCGTATCACCGACAGCCATTGCCACCTCGACTTTCCCGATTTCGACGACGAGCGGGATGAGGTGATCACCCGCGCCGTTGCGGCGGGCGTGCACCGTATGGTGACAATCTGCACCCGTCTGGATCAGGAGCCGCGCGTGCGGGCGATTGCCGAGGCCCATGCGGCGGTGTTCTATGCGGCGGGCATCCATCCGATGCGCGCGGCAGAGAGCCCGCTGGTGACGGTCGACGACCTTGTGAAACTGGCGGAGCATCGCAAGTTCGTCGGCATCGGTGAAACCGGCCTTGATTATCACTACACCGCCGAGAGCGCCGAGGTGCAAAAGCAGAGCCTGCGCGTGCATATCGAGGCGGCGCGACGCACCGGACTGCCGCTCATCATCCATGCGCGCAGCGCCGATGACGATATGGCGCGTATTCTGGCCGAGGAATACGGCAATGGTGCCTATACCTGTGTCATGCATTGCTTTTCCTCCAGTGCCGCACTGGCCCGCGCCGCGCTCGACCTAGGATTTTACCTGTCGATGTCGGGCATTGCGGCCTTTCCCAAGAGCCAAGAGCTGCGCGATATCTTTGCCAGCGCGCCGGTGGACCGTATTCTCTTGGAAACCGACGCGCCCTATCTGGCACCGCCCCCCTATCGCGGTCGCCGCAACGAGCCTGCCTACACGCTGCACACGGGCCAAAAGGCGGCCGAGGTCTTTGGCATGGATTGGCCAGAGTTTGCCGCACAAACCGAGGCGAACTTCGAGCGGCTCTTTACCAAGGCGGTGCTCTGATGGCCGAGTTGCGCTTTACCATTCTGGGCTGTGGGTCGTCCGGCGGTGTGCCGCGTTTGGGCGGGCATTGGGGCGAGTGTGATCCCGCCAATCCGCGCAACACGCGCCGCCGCTGCTCTATGCTGATCGAGCGTGAGACCGAGGATGGCATCACCCGCGTGCTGATCGACAGCTCGCCCGACCTGCGCGCGCAACTGCTGGATGCGGGTATCGGTGCGCTTGATGCGGTGGTCTATACCCATTCCCATGCCGATCATGTGCATGGCATCGACGATCTGCGGATGATCGTCTTTAACATGCGCCAGCGTTTGCCGGTCTGGGCCGATGGCGACACGCAAAACGCGCTCTATGCGCGCTTTGGCTATGCCTTTGTTCAGCCCGAGGATAGCCCCTATCCCCCCATTCTCGACATGCACACGATTGACGGCCCGTTCGAGATCGAGGGCGCGGGCGGTGCGATCCGCCTGAACCCGTTTCAGGTCAATCATGGCTCGATCGACGCGCTCGGGTTTCGGGTGGCTGATCTGGCCTATCTGCCAGATGTGGCCGCCATTCCCGAGGATGTCTGGCCGGTTCTGAGTGGTCTGGATTGCTGGATCCTGGATGCGCTACGCCGCACGCCACATCCGACCCATGCGCATCTGGCCCGCTCGCTGGACTGGATTATGCGCGCGGCCCCGCGTCGTGCCGTGCTGACCAATATGCATATCGACCTCGACTATCAGACTGTAGAAGAGGAAACACCTGCGCATGTGACCCCCGCCTATGACGGGATGATCCTGCGTTACACGGTCTGAGCGCGATGCAGGCGCTGTTTGAAATCATCCTGCCGGTCTTTTTGGTGATCGGCTTTGGCTATCTCGCGGTCTGGCGGCGCTGGTTCAGTCAGGCGGGTGTGGATGGGTTGATGAGTTTCACCCAGAAATTTGCCATTCCCTGTCTGCTCTTCACCGCCATATCGCGGCTCGATCTGGCGCAAAGTTTCGATTGGCGGCTGTTGCTCAGTTTCTACGTGGGGGCGAGTTCCGGCTTTGCGCTGGGCCTCTTTGGCGCGCGGCTGATCTTTGGTCGAACCTGGGAGGATGCGGTTGCCATCGGCTTTTGCTGCCTCTTTTCCAACTCGCTCTTGTTGGGCCTGCCGATCATGGAGCGCGCCTATGGGGCGGATGCTCTGGCCGCGAATTTCGCCATCATCGCGGTGCATTCGCCCTTTTGCTACGGCCTCGGCATCACCGTCATGGAAATCGTCAAAGCGCGTGGCACGGCGGGGCCGCAGGTGGCGGTCAAGGTGCTCAAGGCGATGTTTTCCAACACGCTGATCATGGGCGTGGCAGCCGGGTTTGTGGTCAACCTGTCGGGGCTGGTGCTGCCTTCGCCGGTGCAGCAGGGGCTAGACCTCATCGCACGCGCGGCACTTCCGGCGGCGCTATTCGGCTTGGGCGGTGTGTTGGTGCAATATCGACCCGAGGGCGATCTGCGCGTCATCCTCTACGTGTGCCTGATTTCGCTGGTGGCGCATCCGGCGATCACCTTTGGTCTTGGCCTGGGGCTCGGTTTGCCGGTTGAGGGCGTGCGTTCGGCGGTGGTGACGGCGGCGATGGCACCGGGGGTCAACGCCTATATCTTTGCCAATATCTATGGCCATGCCAAGCGGGTGGCGGCGTCGAGCGTGCTCTTGTCCACCGGACTGACGATTGTCACGGCCTGGGTTTGGTTGCAGGTTTTGCCCTGAGGTAATGGCCTGCTGCTGACCTTGGCCCCAAGCGATGAGCCGCGCGGTCGCTGGGTCGGGGACTGGCGATGCAACGGCGGCAACTGCCACTTAATGCAAGCAAAGTCCGTATGACGTCAAAGAGATGCACTCCGTCTCCAAATCGCTAGGCCGCGGGACGGCCCAGCGATCGCGCGGCGCCCTTCGGGCTTGATTCCGCGCGTAAGCGCTTGGGGCCAACGTCATCTCTAGACCAAAACCTGCCCTCACTCATCCTCAGGCGGCGCACCCCCGACAAAGCTGTTACCATTGACGTAATCACAAGGCGCTTCCTGCATCTCCAAATGCAATCCGGTGCCACGATAGGGATTTGCCCGCGCCAGATCCTCATCCACCTCGATACCCAAACCGGGGTTTTCCGGCGGGGTGATGAACCCGCCCTCGACCCGGATGCTCCCCTTGATCAGCGCGTCATGAAACGGTGTCTCGATGCATTCGCACATCAAGAGATTGGGGATGGAAGCGGCAAAACTCACATTGGCGGCCCATTCCACCGGCCCGGCATAGAGATGCGGTGCCATTTGCGCATTGTAGACCTCGGCCATCGCGGCGACCTTTTTCATCTCCCAGATGCCGCCTGCGCGGCCCAGCGCCGGTTGCAGGATCGCGGCCGCCCCATCGCGCAGGATGGGGGCAAACTCTGCCTTGGTGGTCAGCCGCTCGCCAGTGGCCACCGGGATACGCACAGCGCGCGCCACCTGTGCCATCGCGGCGACATTGTCTGGCGGCACCGGCTCTTCGTACCAGAGCGGTGAATAGGGCTCGAGCGCCTGACCCAAACGGATTGCGCCCGCGGTGGTGAACTGCCCATGCGTGCCAAAGAGCAGGTCCGCCTTGTTGCCCACGGCGGCGCGGATCGCCCGGCAAAATTCCACCGAGAGCGAAATATCCGTCATTGCGGGCATATGGCCACCGCGCAGGGTGTAGGGGCCAGCGGGATCAAACTTGATCGCCGTGTACCCACGCGCGACGCAGTCTTTGGCGCTTTCGGCGGCCATGTCGGGCGAGGTCCAAAATTCTGCAACCGGGTGATGGGGCAGGGGGTAGAGATAGGTGTAGGCGCGGATGCGGGGGTTCATCTTGCCCCCCAAGAGCGCCCAGACGGGGCGTCCGCGCGCCTTGCCCAGGATGTCCCAACAGGCGATTTCCAGCCCCGAGAACGCACCGATGGTGGTGGGGTCCGGACGCTGCGTAAAGCCGGAAGAATAGACGCGGCGGAACATGAGTTCGATATTCTCAGGGTTTTCCCCGGCCATGTGGCGGGCGAACACATCCTCGATTACCGCGCGCATGGCCTCGGGCCCGACGCTGGCAGCATAGCATTCCCCCCATCCCGTGAGGCCGGTATCGGTGGTTACTTTGACCAGTATCCAATAGCGCCCGCCCCAGCCGGGTGCGGGGGGCGCGGTCACGATGATGTCAAGGTCTCTGAGCTTCATGGGTGCATCCTGTAAGGTGTCAAGAGCGTGGGTTTGCAAGGTCGAACCGGGGGCCAGCCCCTGACCCCCGCGGTATTTGACGCCAGATGACCGGCAGTCTGTCGAATCCAAATACAGGGCGGCGGGCGTTGATCCTTGGCGCAGGTGACCCGGATTCGCGCGCCACCGCAAGCGGGTTTCAGTCAGGCGGGGTCGATATGCCCGGTGGCCTGCAGGAACGTGGTCAGCAGACGCGCATAGTCGTCCGGTTGGTCCACCGGCGGCACATGCCCGGTGCGGCGCATCAGCTCGAACCGTGAGCCGGGGATCAGGTCCACGGTTTCACGCACGAGGTCGGGCGGGGTCGAGCCATCCTCGGCCCCGGCAATGCCCAGCGTGGGCAGGCGCAGGCCAGAGGTGGGCGTGTAGAAATCTGTGCCCGATATAGCGGCGGCGCAGCCGGCATAGCCTTCGGGGTCATGCTGGCACAGGCGCTCGAACCAAGGCAGATGCTTATTCTCCTTGAGATAGGCGCGCGTGAACCAGCGCTCGCATGATCCGCGTGCGAGGTCCGCCATACCGCCCGGATTACGCGCCGTGGCGATGCGCTCGGCCCAGAGCTTGGGCGTGCCGATCTTGGCCCCGGTATTGGACAGCACCAGCGCGCGGATCAGGTCGGGGCGTTTCACCGCCAGCCCCTGCGCCACCATCCCGCCGATGGAAAGGCCCACGAACATGGCGTCATTGATGCCCAGATGATCCATCAGCCGCTCGGCATCGCGGATCAGTGCGCCCATCGTATAGGGGGCAGGCGGGCAGGAGGATTGCCCATGCCCGCGCGCATCATAGCGGATGATCCGCAGGCCGGGCGGCAAGAGCGGCACCACCGCATCCCAGAGAAACGTGCCGGTGCCCAGCGCATGGGCAAAGACGATGGGCGCGCCCTCGTGGTCGCCCTCGTCGAGGTAATGCAGGGTCACATCATCCAGATCGAGAAAGGCCATGATCCCCTCTCAGGCAAAGCGCGCAAGCGCGTCTTGGAACACATCCGCATCGACATTGCCGCCCGAAATAGTGAGAAACACCGCGTCGCCCGCGATCTGATCGGCCCGAAAGAGGGCGGCGGCCAGCGCCACGGCACCCCCCGGTTCCGCCACCAGCTTGAGCCGGGCAAAGGCCAGCGCCATGGCGTGCAGCGCCTCATCTTCGGTCACGACCAGCCCCGGACCGCAGAGCCGCCGCATGATCGGAAAGGTGATGTTCCCCGGCTGCGGTGTGACGATGGCATCGCAGAGACTGCCCGAGGTCCGGGCGTTGCGTTCGATCTGCCCCGATGCCAGCGATCGGGCGGCGTCGTCGAACCCCTCCGGCTCACAGGGCCGTGCGCGCAGGCCCGGCGCGTCCGCCTCAAGCGCCAGAGCGATGCCCGAGGTCAGACCGCCCCCGCCGCAACAGACCAGCACATCGGCGCGGGTGATGCCCATGGCCGCTGCATCCTCGGCAATCTCAAGCCCGATGGTGCCTTGGCCTGCGATCACCTGTGGCTCGTCATAGGGCTTGATCAGCGTCAGACCGCGCTCAGCACTCAGCGCCGCCCCGATGGCATCGCGATCCTCGGTTGCGCGCTCATAGAGCACCACTTCGGCCCCCAGCGCACGGGTGTTGTCGATCTTCATGCGCGGCGCGTCCGACGGCATGATGATCACGCTTGGCACACCAAATTGCCGCGCCGCGAGCGCCACGCCCTGCGCATGGTTACCAGAGGAAAAGGCGATCACGCCCCGTGCGCGGGTCTCTGCATCCAGCGCCGAAACAGCAGAGCGCGCGCCGCGATACTTGAAGCTGCCAGTATGTTGCAGGCACTCGGGTTTGACAAAGACGCGCCGTCCGGCGATCTCGTCGAGAAAGGGCGAAGACAAGAGCGGCGTGCGCCTTGCATGGCCAGCAAGGCGGCTGGCGGCGGCGCGGATCATCGTAATGTCGGTCATTTCATCTGGTCCAAGAGGGCGCGAATGGCGCGGAGGGCGAGTGGTTCGTCGAGAAAGGGCACATGGCCTCGGTCGGGCACGGTGGCGGTGATGAGGTCCGGGTGACGCTCTTGCATTTTCGCAAAGGTCTCAAGGCTTAAAAGATCGGAATTCGCCCCCCGGATCGCGGCGGTGGGAATATCCCGCAGCGCATCGAACAATTGCCAGAGGTCCACCGTCTCTCCCGCCCCCGCTTGGCCCACCAGCGCATCGCGCAGTCGCGCGTCATAACGCAGGCCAAGGCCCCCGCCCGGTTTTTCATAGAACATGAAGCCCGCCTGTTGCCGCCAGCGTTCCAGTGGCACGCCGGGAAAACCTTTGGCGTGGACATGGGCGAGGGCGGCGGCGCAACTGTCCAGATCGGGCTGCGCCGGCTCATTGCCCACGTAATCCATGATCCGCTCGATCCCGATGGGCGCCACCTCTGGCCCGATGTCATTGAGCACGACACCGCGCAGGCGTGCGGGATGCCCATAGGCCAGCGCCATGGCAATCAGCCCGCCGCGCGAGGTGCCGATCAGCGTGACACGCTCCAGCCCTAGATGATCCATCAATTCAATCGCGTCCTGCCCTTCGCGCAGGATGTTGTAGGACATGAAATCGGGCGCATACTCGGATTGCCCGCGCCCGCGATAATCCATGCAGATCAAACGATTGCCTGCGAGATGCGGCGCGACAAAGCTGAAATCGGCGCTGTTGCGCGTGAGCCCCGCAAGGCAGAGGATCGGCGCGCCGGTCCCCTCATCGGTGTAATAAAGCGAGACGCCGTCAGAGGTTGTAAACCGCCCCATCAGCCGCGCGCCAGATCCGGAATGCCGGTCAGGTCGCGCAACTGGTGGCGCGGCGTGGCGGGCAGGCGGTCCACCGGATCGCCCGCACGGTTGACCCATGCGGTCGCGAACCCATAACCAGCGGCGGCACAGGCATCCCAGCCATTCGAAGACACGAACAGTACCTCGTCGGGCGCGCAGCCAAACCGCTGTCCCACCAGATCATAGACCACGCGCGCGGGTTTGAAGATGCCCACGCTCTCGACCGAGAGCACATCGTCGAGCACATCGCCAATCCCGGCGGATTTTACCGCCCCCTGCAACATATCCGGCGCGCCATTCGAGAGGATGGCCGTATTCATCCCCGCCGCTTTCAGTGCGCCCAGCATGGCGGGCACTTCTGCATAGGCTTCCAACTCCCAATAGAGCTGCAAGAGTCGGTCGCGCAGCGCGGTATCGCCGTGCAATCCCTCCGATTCCAGCGCCCAATCCAGCCCGTCCTGTGTGACCTGCCAGAACCCCGTATGCTGGCCCATGACCGCACGCAGCCAAGTATATTGCAACTGCTTCAGCCGCCATTTTTCGGCAATTGCGGGCCAGTGTTTGGCAAATCGCTCGCGCCCCGGCTCAGTTGCGGCATTGCGCGCGGCGGCCGCCACATCAAACAGCGTGCCATAGGCATCAAAAATGCAGGTGGTGATCGGCATGGTCTCGTATCCCCCTTGGTGATCGCGCGCAGACTGTCATGGAACGGCAGGGGCGAAAAGACCCCACGCGCGCACGAGGCTGTGAGGGACCGGGCCGCAATTTCAGGAGTCGGTTTGCAAATCGGGACCGGCGTCGCTAAATTAGAGGGCAGTCGCACCAAGCACCCGCGCAGATCTTGCGTGGCCTTGCAAACTCATCCCTCTCCCCAAACAGATTGGAGATCCAATGACGCAGGTCAAACCGGGCGATACTGTCCGCATTCACTACACTGGCACCTTGGCCGATGGCGCAACCTTCGATTCGAGCGCCGGACGTGATCCGCTCGAATTCACCGTAGGCTCTGGCCAGATCATTCCCGGCCTTGATGCCGCGATTACCGGCATGACCGTTGGTGATAAGAAAACCGTCGAAGTGCCCGCCGACATGGCCTATGGCCAGCCCGATCCAAGCGCCCAACAGGCGGTGCCGCGCGCCGAGATTCCAGCGGATATCCCGCTCGATTTGGGCACTCAGTTGCAGATGCAGACACCGCAGGGTCAGGTGTTGCCGGTGACTGTGGTCGACGTGACAGATCAAGAGGTCGTGCTTGATGCCAACCACCCCCTGGCAGGCAAGGATTTGACCTTTGCCATCGAACTGGTCGAAATCGCCTGAGTGCGAATGCGCTGTGCCCAGCGCGTGCGGTTCCGGAAGAGTGCGGGGGTGTTGGTCGGTTGCTGACATTGGTCCCAATTGATGAGCCGCGCGGTCGCTAGGCCGTCACGCCGAAGGCGTGCCGAGAAAAAGCGGCGCATCTTCGGTGCGACGGACGGCCCAGCGATCGCGCGGCGCCCTTCGGGCTTGGTTCCGCGCGTAAGCGCTTGGGACCAAAGTCCGCTTCAGGCCAAACCCGGCCCCGTCTCACCCGATATCGAGCAAAACGGCACCTGCGCGCCCCGGCGTCATCACCGCCTCATGGGCTGCGGCGCAGTCTGACAGCGGGTAATGCGCCGCGATCTCGGGGCGCAGCGTGCCCGCCTCCAGCGCTGCATGCAGGCGCGCGATGGCGGCCTCGCGCGCGGCGTCGGGTAGAATGTAGATCAATGTGATGTCGATCTTGAGCGCCTTGAAGAGAAACGGCCCAAAGGGCAGGGTCGGGGTCATCTCCTTGCCCGAGCCATAGGCGGCGATCGTCCCATTGGGGGCCATGACCTCGGCCAAAAGGCTGGCGTTCTGGCCAAACTCGACCTCTATGGCGCGGGTCACACCGCGCCCGTCCGTGGCTGCGAGAATCTGGGCCGCCAGATCAGGGCTGGCATAGTCGAACACATGCGCGGCCCCGGCGGCGCGCACCCGCTCCATCGCGGGGGCGGAACAGGTGGCGATCACCTGTGCTCCGGCGGCCCGCGCCAATTGAACGGCGTTATGTCCCACCGCGCCAGCACCACCTGAAATCAGGATCGTTTGCCCCGCAACATCGCCGTCGCCAAACACGGTCTGCGCAGCGGTCAGCCCGGGAATCCCCAAGGTCGCGCCAACCTCAAACGAGACACCGTCGGGCAGCGGCACAGCTTGGGCGGCGGGCAGGGCGATGAATTCGGCGGCGGTGCCATGGCTGCGCTGCCACTGGCCATTCCAGATCCACACCCGTTGACCGATGCGACCGGGGTTCACGCCTTGGCCCACAGCCTCAATCACGCCAGCCCCGTCAGAATGGGGTATGATTCGCGGAAAGGCGGGTTTTATCACGCCCGGACGCGTGCCGGCCCGCGCCTTGGCATCCGATGGATTGACCCCGGACAGGCGCAGCCGCACCAGAACCTCGCCCGCGCTTGGCACAGGCGTCGGCACATCGCCAAGGCTCAGAACGTCGTGCGGCGCACCAAAGGCCGCGTAGCTGACAGCACGCATGCTGCGCGGGATCACTTGGTCCGGCGCAGACGGATCACGACATCGACGGCGGTGATCTCTGCCCCGTCCGGGGCTTTGGGCAGGCGGGTGATTTCCAACTCGCTTGCCGGGGCATCGCTCAGACGGTTCTCGTCTTCCCAGTAAAAATGCGGGTGATCGACAGTATTGGTGTCAAAATAGCTCTTGGAGCCGTCTACCGTCACCTCTTGCAGCAATCCGGCGTCGCAAAAGGCGCGCAGAGTGTTGTAGACGGTCGCCAAGGACACTGCGTCCTCGCCGTTTTGGGCATCGGCATAGAGGCTCTCGGCGGTGACATGACGATGCTGGCCGTCACCGATCAGCAGCGTGGCCAAGGTCACGCGCTGCCGGGTGGGGCGCAGCCCTGCATCTGAGAGCCATTTGGCGGCAACCGATCCTGCCGGTGTGGTCATCGTCGCATATGCTGTCATTGTCTCGTTCATCCCATGTTTATATCAATATAGGGCCTCGGGGGGGGCAGTTTCAAATAAAATCCATTTACCAGCAAAAGGGGGTGCGGTGATGTCGCAGGCTTGCATGCGCCTTTTGCTGGATGCTAGAGGGGTGCGACGACCGGTATTTGCAATGAAAGGGGCCGCCTGAATGGCCGATTATCCAAGCAGCTTCGATCGTGACGATCTGCTTAAATGCGCCCGTGGCGAATTGTTCGGCCCGGGTAACGCCCAATTGCCCGAACCGCCGATGCTGATGATGGATCGGATCACCGAGATTTCCGGAGATGGCGGCGCGCATGGCAAGGGACATGTGGTGGCGGAGTTCGACATCACACCGGACCTGTGGTTTTTCAAATGTCATTTTCCGGGCAACCCGATCATGCCCGGCTGTCTCGGGCTGGATGGTCTGTGGCAACTGACCGGCTTCAACCTCGGCTGGCGCGGCTGGCAGGGGCGCGGCTATGCGCTGGGCGTGGGCGAGGTCAAGCTGACAGGCATGGTGCGACCCGATCGCAAGATGCTGACCTATTATGTGGATTTCACCAAGGCGGTGCAGACCCGCCGCCTGACCATTGGCGTGGCCAATGGACGGGTCGAAGCGGATGGCGAGGTGATCTATCAGGTCACGGATATGAAGGTCGCGCTCTCGGAAACCTGAGCGAGCAAAGCGGGAGGGCGGCAGATGCGCGGATGGATCACAGCACTCCTGAGCGTCATCGCCCTGCCCGCCACGGCCTGTCGTGAGGGCCAGACGCTGTTTCTCAGCTGCGATATGGAGCGGGGCGGCAAGGTGCTGCACGTCTGCAGCAGCGAAAAGGACGTGAGCTACAGTTTTGGCCCCAAGGGCGGCGCGCCAGACCTGGCGCTGACACGCCCTATCGGTGATGGCGCGGAAATCGTGCCTTGGCCCGGCATCGGCCGCACCATCTGGGAGGCGGTGCGCCTGCGTAATAACGCGGTGATCTACGAGGCCTATGCAGGTTTCGATAAATTCGATGCGGTGGACGATACCAAACCCGACAGCCGATTTGGTGGCGTTGTCGTGTTGCAGGACGGCAAGGGTGAGATTGCCCATCTCAAATGCCGTGCCGGCACCGTCGAGTATAGCTTTTGATCCGTTTTGCCCCCATGATCTGGGGCGCTAAAATCCCCCCTACCCAAAACCTTGCGGCTGTCCTATAGTGGCTGTGGATAACTGGGCATCAGACCCATGACCCAAGAGGCAAGGACAGAAAAGGGGGACGGCCAATGCGCTGCCCGTTTTGCGGAAATATAGATACACAGGTCAAAGATTCGCGCCCCGCAGAAGAGCATGTCTCGATCCGCAGGCGCAGGTTCTGCCCCGGTTGCGGCGGGCGATTCACCACCTATGAACGCGTGCAACTGCGCGATCTGGTGGTGGTGAAATCCAACGGTCGCCGCGAGGATTTCGACCGTGACAAACTGGAACGCTCAATCCGCATTGCGCTCCAGAAACGGCCGATAGATCCTGAACGCATTGAACAGATGATTTCCGGCATCGTGCGGCGACTGGAGAGCATGGGCGAGACCGATATTCCCTCGAAAACCGTGGGTGAGATCGTGATGGAGAGCTTGGCACGGATCGACACAGTTGCCTATGTGCGCTTTGCCAGCGTCTACAAGAATTTCCAAGAAGCGGATGATTTCGACCGCTTTGTCAGCGAATTGCGGCCCGAGGACGCGGCCCTCAATCCCAAACCGGACGCGTGAGCGGCGCCGACGCCCGCTTTATGGCGCTGGCCCTGTCGCTGGGGCGGCGGGGCATGGGGCAATGCGCGCCCAACCCGGCCGTGGGCTGTGTCATCGTGCAGGGCAGGCATATCGTCGGGCGCGGCTGGACCGCGCCCGGAGGGCGTCCCCATGCCGAAACGCAGGCTTTGGCGCAGGCGGGAGATCTGGCGCGCGGGGCCACGGCCTATGTCTCGTTGGAGCCCTGCGCCCATCACGGCAAGACCCCGCCCTGCGCCGACGCCCTGATTGCGGCGGGTATCGCGCGGGTGGTGGCCCCGTTTGACGACAATGATCCGCGCGTTGCGGGGCGCGGCTTTGCGCGGTTGCGCGCGGCGGGGATCGAGGTCCGCACCGGCGTTCTTGCCGATGTGGCGGGGCGCGATCTGGCCGGGTTCCTCATGCGCAACGAGATCGGACGACCTTTGGTCACGCTCAAGCTGGCATCGAGCTTCGACGGGCGTATTGCCACCGCCACCGGCCACAGCCAGTGGATCACTGGGCCAGAGGCGCGGCGCGTGGTGCATGCCTTGCGCGCGCGGCATGACGCGGTGATGGTGGGGGCAGGGACCGCGCGGGCCGATGATCCCATGCTCACAGTGCGCGACATGGGCGCGCGGCGTCAGCCGGTGCGTGTTGTGGTCTCGCGCAGACTCGACTTGCCGCTCCTGTCCAATCTCGCGCGCACGGCCAAGGATGTGCCGCTCTGGCTCTGCCATGGGCCGAATGTGGACCCGGCACTGGTTGCCGCGTGGCGCGGCATCGGCGCGCGGCTCGTGTCCTGCGAGGTCAGGCTGGGGCAGGTTGATCCGGCGTCTGTTCTCAAGGCGCTCGGGGCCGAGGGGCTGACACGGGTGTTCTGCGAAGGCGGTGGGGCGCTGGCAGCCTCGCTCTTGTCGGCGGGGCTGGTGGATGAGCTGATCGGTTTCACCGCAGGCTTTGCCATCGGGGCAGAAGGGCTGCCGGGGATCGGTGCGCTGGGTCTGGCACGCCTGGAAGAGGCGGCGCGCTTTCGTTTGGTCGAGACACGCAGTTTGGGCGGTGATGTGATGCACCGCTGGACGCGCGCCTGATCGCAGGCGGATTTTTGAGTATTTGACCCAAGAAAAAGCAGAGGTCCTGCTTCGTCTTGGGTCATACAGGCCCGCACAGGGCCATGGTTCAACCCAGTTCTGCCAGCCGCGCCAAGGCCGCGCGCAATTTGCTGTCCTCATCCTCGCGCAGGGCGAGGTTCTCGCGCGCCTCAACCACCACTTCCTCGGGGGCCGAGGCCACGAAATTGGGGTTGTTCAGCCGCCCGCGCAGCCCGCCCAATTCCTTTTCAAGCTTGGTCAGCGTCTTTTCCAACCGCGCCTTTTCCTCGGCCACGTCGATGATATCGGCCAGTGGCAGGCCAAAGCTGCCGCCCTCGACCGCCACTGTGACGCAGCCTTTGGGGAAACTGTCCACATCCGTCAGGCTCTCGATGCGGGCCAGCCGCTTGATCATCACCTCGTTGCGCGCCCAGGCTGCACGCCCGGCCTCGTTCAACTCTGTGACCAGAAGCGGCACATAGAGACCGGCCGGCACATGCATCTGCGCGCGGGCCGAGCGGATTTGCTCGATGAGGGCGATCACCCAGTTCATCTCGCGATCCGCCTCAGCGTCGATCAATTTCGCCCCATAGGTCGGCCAATCGCCATGCACCAGCATCTTGGCGCGCGCACCCAGCGTGCCCCAGAGTTCCTCGGTGATGAAGGGCATGATCGGATGCAAGAGGATCAGACATTGATCGATGACCCAGGCCATCGTGGCCTGCGTTTCCGCCTTGGTAGCTGCGTCCCCATCCAACAAGAGCGGCTTGGAAAACTCGACATACCAGTCGCACACCGTGCCCCAGACAAAGGCATAGAGCGCGCCCGCCGCATCGTTGAAGCGGAAGTTTTCCAGCGCCTCATCGACAGCGGCGCGGGTCTTGGCGGTCTCGCCGATGATCCATTTGTTGACCGTGGCGGTGGGGCTGGGCACCATGCCAGTCGAGCCGACCGCGCCGTTCATCTCGGCAAAGCGGGCGGCATTCCACAGTTTGGTGGTGAAATTGCGATAGCCTGCAATGCGCTCTTTCGAGAGCTTCAGATCGCGCCCCATGGCGGCCATCGACGTCAATGTGAACCGCACCGCATCGGTGCCATAATCTGCGATCAGATCCAGCGGGTCGAGCACATTGCCCAGGCTCTTGGACATCTTCTTGCCCTTCTCGTCGCGCACGAGAGCGTGGACATAGACATGGCTGAACGGCTTTTGCCCGACCACGGCATATTGCATCATCATCATCCGTGCGACCCAGAAAAAGATGATGTCAAAGCCGGTGATGAGAACAGAGGTCGGGAAATAGCGCTTGAGTTCCGCCGTGTCCTCGGGCCAGCCCAGCGTGCCGATGGGCCAGAGACCCGACGAGAACCATGTGTCGAGCACGTCGGGGTCGCGCCAGACCGGATAGACCAGATGGGTGGGGTCTTGCGTGGCGGTATACTCTGCCAGTGCACTGGCCAGTTGATGCAGCGCCTCATCCCGGCTCGCGACTTCGACCACCCGCATCGCGGCCAGAGGCACCGGCAGGCTGGCGAGCCTGTCGTGATAGGCGTCCGAGACGGTGCCAAAATCCGCACCGCATTCCATCAAGGGGCTGAGATGCCCTTCGTTCAAGAGGCGCAGCATTTCCACCAGATCGAGCGTGCCATCGCCCTCGTCATCGTGGAAATCCGGCGCGCTGAGGTCAAAGCCGTACCACACCGGAATCTGATGCCCCCACCAGAGTTGCCGAGAGATGCACCATGGCTCGATATTCTCCAGCCAGTGGAAATAGACCTTGCGGTCGCTTTCCGGCAGGATCGCCACCTCGCCCGAGCGCACGGCGTCGAGGGCGGGGCCAACGATCTTGGCGGTGTCGACGAACCATTGATCGGTCAGCATCGGCTCGATGACGACTTTGGAGCGGTCGCCGAAGGGCTGCATGATCGGTTTGGCCTCGACGAAGGGCACGTCCTCTCCGTCCTCCGTCGTCACCATCACCGCCAGCCCTTCCTCGGTGATCTCGGCCACGACCTGTTCCCGCGACTCGAACCGATCCAGACCGCGCAGGTGGTCGGGCACGAGGTTCAACGTGTCCACCTCTTCGATGGTGAACGCCGCCCCTTCGGCGATCTCCTGAGCGCGGGCGGCACATTCGGCGTAGGGCGCGCCATCGGCCCGCATCTGCGCGCGGGTATCCATCAGGCGGTACATCGGGATGCCATTTCGGCTCGCCACGCCATAATCGTTGAAATCATGCGCGCCGGTGATCTTGACCGCGCCCGAACCGAAATTGGGATCGGGATAGTCATCGGTGATGATCGGGATCAGGCGGCGATGCTCCTTTGGTCCCACCGGGATTTCGCAGAGTTTTCCGATAATTGGCGCGTAACGTTCATCTGATGGATGAACAGCGACAGCGCCATCACCCAACATGGTTTCCGGCCGGGTGGTGGCGATGGAAATGTAATCTCGCGTTTCCCGCAGGGTCACGTTGCCGTCTGCGTCTTTCTCGACATAGTCATAGGTCTCGCCCCCGGCCAGCGGGTATTTGAAATGCCACATATGGCCCGCGACCTCGATATTCTCGACCTCAAGATCGGAAATCGCCGTCTCGAAATGCGGATCCCAATTGACCAATCGCTTGCCGCGATAGATCAGACCCTTGGCGTGCATATCGACAAAGACCTTGATGACGGCATCATGGAAATTGCCTTCTTCGCCCGCCGGTGCCCCCGGTGCGCCCGACATGGTAAAGGCGTTGCGCGACCAGTCGCAGGAGGCGCCCAAGCGCTTCAACTGATTGATGATCGTATCGCCGGATTGCGTCTTCCACTCCCAGACGTTTTCGAGAAACGCCTCACGCCCCATCTCGCGGCGTGAAGGCGCGCCCTCGGCGGCCAGCTTGCGCTCGACCACCATCTGCGTGGCGATGCCCGCGTGATCCTGCCCCGGCTGCCAGAGCGTGTCATGCCCGCGCATCCGATGCCAGCGGATCAGGATATCCTGAAGCGTATTATTGAAGGCATGCCCCATATGCAGGCTGCCGGTCACATTGGGCGGCGGGATCATGATGCTGAAGGTCTCGGCCCCCGGCGCGGCATTTGCCCCGGCCCGGAACGCGCCTGCGTCCTCCCACGCCTGATAGAGCCGCGTCTCGGCCTCGGCCGCGTCGAATGTCTTTTCCATCGCCATGACGTCTTGATCCTGCAAAAACCGGGTTTCGCCCTGCTCTATCTAATGTGGGCTCAGAGGAAAAGCCAAAGCGCGCATTTTCTTGGCCTGCCTGCGTGACAAGCGGGGGCAATATGGCGCAGAGTGTCCGGCAAAACACGATGACGGAGAACAGGCAGATGGACGGGGTCCGGCAATGGCGGTTGACCCGGGATGGCAAGGGTACGCCGGTCGATGCGACAGGCGAGACGCTGGCGGACTGGCAGGACAGGCAATCGCTGACATGGGTGCATGTCAATTGCGCCCATCCCGGTGCGCGTGAGTGGCTGGAGGCCTCGGGGCTGGACCCGCTGGTGCTGCGCGCGCTGCTCGCGCCTGAAACCCGGCCGCGCGCAACCGTGCATGGGTCTGGCGTGCTCATCAACCTGCGCGGTGTCAATCTCAACCCCGGTGACGAGGTCGAGGATATGGTGTCCCTGCGGATGTGGGTCACCGAGGGGCTGGTGGTCAGCGTGCAACTGCGTCGTCTGATGGCGGTGGGCGATGTCATGGAGGGCATCATGCGCGATCAGGGGCCGGATGGTGCGGCGGAACTGGTGGCGCGCCTGGCGCTGCGTCTGGCAGACCGGGCAGAGCCGGTGGTCGCCGGGTTGAACGAAAAGCTGGATCTGCTTGAAGATCATGTGATCGACACTCTGGCGGTGCTCGACCGGCGCGATCTGGCGGATGTGCGGCGGGTGGCGATCATGCTGCGACGGCACATGGCACCGCAGCGCGATGCGCTCAGCACCTTTGAGATTGAGGATATGCCGTGGATTCGTAGCCACGACCGCAGCCGGTTGCGCGAAGCCACAGAGCGGGTGACGCGGCTGGCAGAGGAGTTGGACGCGCTCCGTGACCGCGCACAGGTGGTGCATGATCAGATCATGGATGCCCGCGCGGAATCGATGAACCGCCAGATGCTGCTCTTGTCCGTGGTGGCGGCGATCTTTCTGCCGCTGGGGTTGATCACCGGGCTCTTGGGGATCAATGTGGGCGGCATGCCCGGCGCGGATGACGTGCGCGCATTCTGGCTGGTCTGCGCCGGGCTGGTGGTGCTGGGGGTGGCGTTGATGGCGATTTTCTGGCGCATGGGGCTCTTGGGGCGGCGCTAACCTCGGTTCTGGCGCGCCGACGCGAGGGATACATCGGTCAGCGGTACGCGCAGGCCCGCGCGGATCACCGCCGGGTCGTAGGGTTTGCGCGCAAACACCTCTTCGACCAGCGGGGCAAAAAATTCCAGCGGCAGGTTGTCGTACTCGGGATCAAAGCTGGCCTGATCCCAGCGTTCGCAAAACTCGGCGCAATCGTCAAAATAGGCATTGCCCCGGTGACGGTCGCGCTTGTGCTGATCAAACCCGTCAAGGTGCTGGCCATAATAAAGCATCTGGAAATCGCCATGGGTCGCCACGCACCAGGTGCATTGTTCGCGCAAAAACGGCTTGAGGATCGTCGCGGCGTATTCGTCGTGATTGTAGGGCGCATAGATATCGCCAATGTCGTGCAAGAGTGCGGCGACCACCCAATCGGTATCCGCGCCCCCGCGCCACGCCCGTGTGGCCGACTGGACAGAGTGCCCAAGCCGGGTGATCTGATAGCCTGACAGGCTCTGATCCAGATCGACCAGCGCGCTCAACAGGCGCTTGGCCGTGTGTCGGGTATGGTCGATCTCATGGGCGGTGAGGAATTCGTAGTCCTCTTTGGTGCCGTCCTTCATTTGTCTGAAACTGACCGTGTCCATGCCTGCGCCTCCGCTTGTGTTGGTGCGGCCAGACTGCTGCACTCAGTGACCCCGGTCAAGTTTGGTCGAGAGGTGAATCAGGCTCTCGGAACTGCGCACGCCCTTGGCCTCGCCGATGCGGTCCAGGGTCTCATCCAGCGCTTCGGTGGTCTCCGCCTCAATCATCACGATCAGGTCGAACCGCCCCGAAGTGGTATGCACCCGGCGCACCTGTGGCAGCGATTTCAGCCGTGCCAGCACCGTTGGGCCAGAGCGCGGCTCGATGCTGACCAGCGCCGTTGCGCGCAGGGCAGGGCGTGTATCGGCGCTCAGCCTCAGGCTATAGCCCGTGATGACCCCAGAGGTTTCCAGCCGGTCAAGCCGCGCCTGCACGGTGGTGCGCGCCAACCCCAATTTGCGCGCCAGTGTCGCCACCGGCAGGCGGGCGTTTTCCTGCAAGAGTGCGATCAGGGCATGATCAGTTTCGTCTATTTGCATGCTCACCTCGGCAATATGACGACGATATCTGCCAATATATACGAAATGACACCATGAATCGACGAGAATTCGCGGCACACTCAAAGAAAAGACGCAGCAGATTGAGGTATGTCCGATGAAAAACGCCGCCCCCTGGTCCGATCCGCGCGCCCATCTGATGCGCCAGACCCCCGATGCGGCGCTGCTCTATTTCTCACCCGACCAATTGCAAGCCACCGCCCGAGCCTTTCAGGCCGGGTTTCCGGGGCTTGTGACCTATGCGGTCAAGGCCAATCCGGGGGCCGAGGTGCTGGCCAATCTGGTGGCGGCGGGGATCACTGCCTTTGACGTGGCCAGCCCCGAGGAAATGCGCGCCGTGCGTGCGGTCTGCCCCGATGCCGTGCTGCATTACAACAACCCTGTGCGGTCCCTCCCCGAGATCGAGGTCGCGGCGCAAATGGGCGTGCGCTCCTATTCCATCGACTGCCTGCGCGAATTGGACAAGCTGACGGGGCGGATTGCCCCCGATGCCGAAATCACCGTGCGCCTTGCCCTGCCGGTGCGCGGTGCGGCCTATGATTTCGGGGCCAAGTTCGGGGTTGGTCCCGACCGGGCTGCGGAATTGCTGCGCGTGGTCACAGACCGCGGCTTTACCCCGTCGATGACCTTTCATCCCGGCACCCAATGCGCTGACCCGGCGGCATGGGGGGCCTATATCAGTGTCGTCGCCGAGGTGGCGCATGCGGCGGGCGCGCGTCTGGCGCGGATCAATGTGGGCGGCGGCTTTGCGTCGCATCGGACTGGGACCATGCCGGATCTGACCGCGATTTTTGATCACATCGGGGTCGAGGTGGCGCGGGTCTTTGGACCCAATGCTCCGGCGCTCGTGTGCGAGCCGGGCCGCGCCATGGTCGCCGAGGCCTTTAGTATGGCCGTGCGCGTCAAGGCGCTGCGCGACAGTGGTGCCATCTTTGTCAATGACGGGGTCTACGGCGGTCTCACCGAAATCCGCGACATCGGCGCGCCGGACCGCCTCACCGTGCTGGCTCCGAACGGCACGCCCCGCACCGGCGCGCCGCTGCCGCGCGTGGTCTTTGGTCCGACCTGCGACAGCATCGACCGGCTGCCTGATCCTCTGCCTCTGCCGTCGGATCTGGCCGAGGGCGATTACTTGCTGATTGCGGGCATGGGGGCCTATACCCGCTGCCTCAGCACCGATTTCAACGGCTATGGCCTGCGCGAGATTGTGACCGTTGTGCAACTGTAACGCGGCGCTCACAGTGATTTTCATGGAATCGCAACGGATTTCTGCGCAAGCTGAGGACAGGTCCCGGTCGCGCCCTTGACCCCTTGGGCGCGCTCTCGGGCGGCAAAGGCGGTGCGTCATGTCATGGCGGAGTTGGACCAAGAGCGTTCTGGACTGGCTGCGGCCGGGGCCGAGTGAGGCGCACCCGGCCTTTGGCCACCGGCGCGGGCCGGTCAACCATGTGCTCATCCTCGACGGTACGATGTCGAGCCTGTCACCGGGGTTTGAAACCAACGCTGGCCTCACCTACAAATTGCTGCGTGAGGTGTCGGGGGCCAATCTCTCGCTCTATTACGAGGCGGGGATTCAATGGCGCGACTGGCGCGCCACCGGCGACATCGTGATGGGGCGTGGCATCAACCGCCAGATTCGCCGCGCCTATGGCTATCTGGCCAATCGCTACCGCCCCGGCGACCGGATTTTCCTCTTGGGCTACTCACGCGGTGCCTATGCGGTGCGCTCGCTTGCGGGGGTGATCGACCGCATCGGCCTCTTGCGCGCCGAAGAGGCGACAGAGCGCAATGTGCATCAGGCCTTTCGCCATTACCGCTGCACGCCCTCGGGTCGCGCCGCTCAGGCCTTTGCCCGCGCCCATTGCCATGAGAATACCCATGTCGAGATGATCGGTGTCTGGGATACGGTCAAGGCGCTGGGCCTGCGCGTCCCGATTCTCTGGCGCTTTCGCGCCGATGCGCATGGTTTTCACAATCACCAACTGGGGCGCACCACGCGGCACGGCTATCATGCGCTGGCCCTCGATGAGACCCGCAATGCCTATACGCCTGTGCTCTGGGATTGCCCGCCCGAATTCGACGGCCATGTCGAACAGGTCTGGTTCCGGGGCTGTCACTCGGATGTGGGCGGGCAACTCTGCGGCATTCATGCCGCGCGTCCCCTCGCCAATATCCCACTGGTCTGGATGCTTGAGCGGCTTGAGGGCTGCGCGTTGCCGCTGCCCGCCGATTGGCGCGCGCGCTTTCCGCAGGATATCCATGCGCCCTCGGTGGGCACATGGGCGGGCTGGGGCAAGATCCTCGTGCTGCGCCGCCCCCGCGTGGTGGGGCGCGACCGCTCTGAGCGCCTGCATGAGAGCGTGGGGGGGCTTGCGCGCCGTCGCTGGGGCGGCCCACGCCTGACCGGCGTGTTCAAGCAGCAGGGCGGCACCTGAGCGCGCTCCGCCTCACTCCTTCGGTGCGGCGGTTTCTTCCAGTTGTGACAAGAGCATGGTCTGCAATTCCGCCTCAAGCTCACGGGCGCGGCTGATATAGGCATCGTTCTCGACCGTCGGGCGCGCCGGGTCCCAGAGCGTTGCCAATTCGCGCACGGATTGGCGGTCATGGTGGTAAAAGGTCTTTTCCAACTCCGCCGCCTCGAATTCCGTCAGCCCCATGTTTTCCAGCACATAACGCCCCGCGCGCAAGGAGCTGTCGAACATCTCGCGCACGATGTCATCGGCCCCCGCCTGATAGAGCCGGAACACATGCGTGCGGTCATAGGCGCGGGCGATGATATGCAGGTCCGGGCATTCGCGCCGGGCAAAGCTCACCAGCCGCACCGTGGCTTCTGGATCATCCAACGCGGCGACCAGCACCCGCGCCCGTGCCAGCCCTGCCGCATGCAAAAGGTCTGGCCGGGTCGGGTCGCCAAAAAAGCCTTTGACGCCAAACCGGCGCATCCGCTGGATCGCAAGCAGGTCATGGTCCAGAACGACGGTTTCAAACCCGCTCGACCGCACCAACCGGTTGACCACCTGTCCGAACCGCCCGATGCCCGCGATGATCACCGGCCCTGTGGTGTCAATGGTATCGGCCTCCGGGGTCTCGGTGCTGTCCTGCATGCGCCGTGACAAGACATCGTAGAGAATGAACAAGAGCGGTGTGATCAGCATGGTCAGGGCGATCACAAGCAAGATCACCTCGCTCAGCGCAGCGGGCAGCACATGCTGCTGCACCGAAAACGCCACGAGGACAAAGCCAAACTCGCCCGCCTGCGCCAGAGACAGGGTAAAGAGCCACAGATCGCGCCCGCGCAGCGCAAAGACGCGCCCGAGGATATAGAGGATCGCCCCCTTGGTCAGGATCAAAGCAAGGGCAAGGCCGGGGATTACCAGCGGCGCGCCAAAGAGCACGGTGAAATTGATCCCCGCACCCACGGTGATGAAAAACAACCCGAGCAAAAGTCCCTTGAACGGGGCCAGATCGCTCTCCAGCTCGTGGCGGAATTCGCTATTGGCCAGAACGACCCCTGCGAGGAACGCCCCCAATGCGGGCGATAGGCCGACCAGCATCATCAGGAATGAAATGCCCACCACAATCAGCAGGGCGATGGCGGTATACATCTCGCGCAGGCGCGCGGCATGGATAAAGCGAAACACAGGTCGAGTGAGATAAATGCCCGTCAGGATGATCGCTGCCACTGCCGCAATAGTGACCAGAGTCGCCCCCCAACCCGGCAGCGAGGCGATAAAGCTCTGGGCGGCCTGATGCGGTGCGCTCGTGTCACCATGACCCGCCTCCGCGGTGCTGCGCGACAGCAGTTCGCCCATCACCACATTCGGCGATTTGGGCAAGGCCAGAAGCGGCAAGAAGGCCAGCATCGGGATGACGGCGATATCCTGCGTCAGCAGCACCGAAAAGGCCGAGCGCCCACCGCCCGTCTGCATCAATCCCTTTTCCGACAGGGTTTGCAGTACGATGGCCGTTGACGACAGCGCAAAGACAAGGCCAATCGCCAACGCAACACTCCACCCCAGACCTAAGAGATGTATGCAGGCCAGCATCACCGCCAGTGTCGTCAGGGTGATTTGCAGCCCGCCCAGACCCAAGAGCCGGTGGCGCATGTCCCAGAGCGCGCGTGGCTCCAACTCCAGCCCGATGAGAAAGAGCATCATCACCACGCCGAATTCGGCGACATGCTGCAATTCGGCGGTCTCATGGCCCCCGACCAGACCAAGAACCGGCCCAATCAGGATTCCCGCCGCCAGATAGCCCAGCACCGAGCCGAACCCCAGACGTGCGGCCAGCGGGACGGCAATCACGGTCGCCCCGAGATAGATCGTCGCTTGGAAGAGGAACCCTTCCATCAGCGGTGAGTCGCGTGGCGCGGGAACATGGCGTTACCCCTTGGGCATGCGTAGCACAACATCGCGCCCGCGTTTGTTGTAGCGCAATTCGGTATCCCCGATCGCTGACACCTGCCCGCCATCGAGCCGGTCGCCGACCTGAACCTTTTGGTAGCGCCCGTTCGAGAGTCGCACCAGCGCGCGGCGGCTCTGCGGGCTCCCGTAGACGCCGATCAGGTTGACGTTACGCAGGTTGATGGCGTTGGTCTCGGTGGCAGAGCGTGCCACAGAGGCGGATGTGGGAATATTGGGCGCCACCCGCGCGGCGGCGGCGGTCTGTACCTCGGGTTCCTCATCCTCGCCCGGCGTCGCCTGACCCCGCGCAGGCGCGCGAGCGGCCCGTTCCAGATCCTGCGGCCGCAGTTTGGGTTTGATCGAAACGCCAACGGCCTGCGGCAGGCTCTCGGTCCCGGCCACAGCCCCGCGATTGGCCTCGATCAGCGCAGCCGCGAGCGAGGCAGAGCTGACGGTGGCGGGTTGCACCTCGGGGGCGGGCGGTGGTGCGGCG
>NZ_LADY01000003.1:0-73108 GCF_000961715.1 Roseovarius sp. BRH_c41
GGCAGGGCGCGGGTAGGGGTTTCGGGCGGGCGCACGGGCGGCGGACCGGCGCGCACCGTCACCCCGTCCGGGGTCAGCGCGCCCTCGGGCGTGGCCTGCACAAACCCCCGCGCATCCAGCGTGAATTCGGTACCCGGCGGGGCCGGAGAGGCGGGTGTTTCGGGGCGCTGATCCGCCTCTACATCCGGGGCGGAGGGCAGGGCGACCGCATCCTGAAAATTCACCGCCTCGTCAATCGAGGTAAGGTAGAATTCACCAACATCGGTGGTCTCTGCCTGCGCAGGCGCATCGGGGGCCAATTGCCAGATGCCGGTCGCGGCATAGCGTGTCAACGCCTGCTCGGGGGTCAACTCTTGCGGCGTCTCTGGCGCTTCGGCCACCACCTCTGGCGCGGCCACGGTGGGATCTGCGCCAGTGTCCTGCACCGGCGCGTCCTGCGCCGGTGGCGGCGTCAGGACCACGTCGGAGTCGGTTGGCGAGGAGGGATCTGGATCGCTCTCCGTTTCGACATCCGGTTCCAGATCATAGGCCGGCGTCACGGCGATTTCAGGCTCAGAGCGCCCGAACAGGCCGGACACGCCGTCTTGGCTAAAGATCGTGGACCACGCGGCAACGCCTACGAGAAACAGCAGCAAAACGGCTGTCAGAATCAGTCCCAGAAACCGAGGCTTGCCGCGTGTCACAGGCTGGCTGCGCGCGCCAAAGATGGTCATGCGTTGCGCTTCGTCATCCGACGTGGCACCGGAGGATGAACCGGGGGCGGGCTCTGTCGATCCTTTGTCGCGGCGTGCCAGCAGGCCGGACAGCCCGGCCTCTTTGGCGGCTTTGGGCGCGAGGCTGGCCGCCGCCATATCGGTCAGCGTCGGGTCGGCCCCCCCGGTCAAGAGCGGAGCGGCCCCCGGTCGTGGCAACTCCGGCGTCGGGGCGGTATCGGCCAGGGGCGTACGCCGCGCCGCCCCGTCGAGCTTGGGCGCTCCCTCAACAGGGGCGGCCCGCTCGGCGCGGATGCTGGAAAAGGACAGCGCAGGCGAGTCCGCAGACTTGACGCCGGGTGCCGCTGGGGCCGAAGCAGCTTTGGCCGCGGCCTCTTCTGGTGCCTTGGGCGGGGCAGGCGGCAGGGCAGTCTTTGGCGTCTCACCAGTGGCTTTGGCCTCATCCGGCAGGCGTGCCGCCTCGATCTTGGATGCTTGCGCTGCCGCAGGCGAGGGCACCACCACAGGGGCGGTCTCTGCGGGCGGTGTCACCTCGGGCAGGCGCGCGCTGCCGATGATGCGCACCGGGGCCTCGTCGCGGTCTACGCCCCGCGCCTGCGCCGCCGCCCCAAAGAACGGCTCACCGGCAAAGCGATCCGACTGCGGGCGCGCAACAAAGCTGACCGGGTTGAAGCGATGCTCAACCGCAAAGGCCTCGGCTTCGTCAAGGGTCTCGCTGGCAATGGCGGCAATATAGAGGCGGCCATTTTCGACGCTCCAGTCATAGACCAGATCGTCGATGTGATAGGGTGTGGCCCCTTCCAGCGCTTCGGCGGCAGCCAGATCGTAATTCCCCTCCGGCGCGCTTGCGGCGGGCAGGTCGAGATACTTGATCTGCTCATCCGGGATGATCAGCTTGCTCGCAAGCCCCGAGGGATCAAGCAGCGTCGCCTTGGCGCGCAAGGATGCCAGGTCCCCCGGCAGATCCTCTGCATCAAGTGCCACCTCACCCACAAGGTGCCAGCCCGCGCTGCCTGCGCGGTGCAAAAGGCCGATGCCTTCGAAGGAGAGGGAAAGGGCGAAATTCGGTTTCATATGTAACGCTCTAGCACTCGTCCTGCGTCAGCGGGAGTCCTTGGTGTCATCCGCGCCATTTTACAGCAGCTTCGCGCCGAGGCCAACAGTCCGACCGGCCCCGGCACTTTTCCACATCAACCAGAGGCCTTGGCCAGCGCCTGATCCAGATCGGCGATGATGTCCTTGGCATCCTCGATCCCGATCGAAATCCGCACCACATTGGGCGCGGCCCCGGCGGCAGTCTGTTGCTCAGGCGTCAACTGCCGGTGCGTGGTCGAGGCGGAATGAATGATCAGCGAGCGGGTATCGCCCAGATTGGCCACATGGCTGAAAAGATTGAGATTATCCACCAGCTTCATACAGGCGTCATAGCCCCCTTTGAGCGCCACGGTAAAGAGACCGCCCGCCCCTTTGGGACAGATCTGCGCGACCCGATCATGCCAGGGCGAGGATTTAAGACCGGCATAGGTCACGGCCTCAACCGCCGGATGGCCTTCCAGCCAGCTTGCGACTTTTTCCGCGTTCTCGACATGCCGCGCCATGCGCAGGGACAGCGTTTCAATGCCCATCAGCGTGTAATGCGCCGCCTGCGGATTGAGCGTCATGCCCAGATCGCGCAGACCGATGGCAATGCCGTGAAAGGTGAACGCTAGGGGGCCAAAGGTCTCGTGGAATTTGAGCCCGTGATAGGCCGGTTCCGGTGCCGAGAGCGAGGGGAACTTGTCGCTCGCCGACCAGTCGAAATTTCCCGAATCGACCACAACACCGCCCGTGACCGTGCCATTGCCGGTGAGAAACTTGGTCATCGAATGCACGACCAGCGTTGCGCCATGCTCGATCGGGCGGCAGAGATAGGGCGTGGCCGAGGTGTTGTCGACAATGAGCGGCAGACCCGCCTTGTCGGCCACCGCCGCAAGCGCATCGAGATCGGCGATATGGCCCCCCGGATTGGCGATGGATTCGCAAAAGATCGCGCGTGTATTTTCGTCAATTGCGGCATTGATCGCATCGGTGTCGTCGATATCAACGAACTTGGCCGACCAGCCAAAGCGCTTGATGGTCTGGCTGAACTGCGTGATCGAGCCGCCATATAGCCGGGTCGAGACCACCACATTTAGCCCCGGACCCATCAGCGGAAACAGCGCCATGATCTGCGCCGCGTGCCCAGAGGAGCAACACACCGCCCCTGCGCCACCCTCAAGCGTGGCGACACGTTCCTGAAGCGCCGCAACAGTCGGGTTGGTCAGGCGCGAATAGATATACCCCACCTCTTGTAGGTTAAAGAGCGCGGCGGCGTGATCGGCATCACGAAACACATAGGCCGTGGTCTGGTAAATCGGCACCTGCCGCGCGCCCGTGGCCGGATCGGGCCGTGCGCCTGCGTGAACTTGCAACGTATCAAAGCCATAGGTCATTTATCTGTCCTCCCGCGTCATAAATCTTGCAAACCCGGTTACGGCATCGCTAGGTGCCATGCAACGGGCATGAGGAGTAAGATATGGCACATCCCTTTCATCTGGCAATCAATGTCACGGATCTCGATGTAGCACGGGGCTTTTACGGTTCGCTCTTGGGTGGGATCGAGGGGCGCTCGACCCAGACTTGGGTGGATTTCGATTTCTTCGGCCACCAACTCAGCCTGCATCTGGGCACGCCCTTCGCCACACAGGCGACCGGCAAGGTCGGTGACCACATGGTGCCAATGCCGCATTTCGGCGTGGTGCTGCCGCTAGAGACGTGGCGTGGCGTGGCCGAACGGCTGATGGCGGCGGGCGTTGATTTCGTCATCCCGCCTTCGGTGCGCTTTGAAGGAGAGCCGGGAGAGCAATGGACCATGTTCTTTCGCGACCCCTCGGGCAATCCGGTCGAGGTCAAGGGATTTGCCGATATGGAGGCTGTGTTCGCGACCTGAAATCGGGTGACGAAGCGGGGGGCGGGAATTGGCCTGAAGGGGACGTTTGCCCCAAGCGCTTACGCGCGGAATCAAGGCGCGAAGCGCCGCCGCGCAGCGCCCGTCCGCCCCACCGGGCGGGCGCTTCTGCAACGTTGCAGTCTCTTGAAATCGCGGGAGTGTTTGGCAGATATAAAGTGCCAGCCGACCAAGTCGCAGCGCCCACCCGGCAGACGGGCACCGCGCGTCTCATCAGTTGGGACCAATGTCAGCAACACGCCACGCGCGCACTCTCCCCAATCCTCACGACCCCGCCTCTGGCCGCATGACGAGGCAAGTGGTCGAGCCGGTGGCATAGAGCCGACCATCCGCCACACCGCGCAACTCGCCCCGCGCGACGGCGGTCGAGCGCCCCTTGTGCTCGAGCGTGCCGATGGCGTGAACCGGCGTATCCAAGGTCAGGGCGCGGATGATATTCACCTTGTATTCCAGCGTGGTATAGATCTCTCCGCGCTCCAGCGCCGTCATCACGGCACAGCCCATGCAACTGTCGAGGATCGCGCCATACCAGCCACCATGCACGCCGCGCATCGGGTTGGTGGCGTCAAACCGGGGTCGCCCCTCAAACACCACGTGACCGCGCGCGGCCTCAACGGGCCAAAACCCGAGCGTCACGCCAATCGGCGGCGCGGGCAGGCGGCCTGCAATCAGGTCTTCAATGAACGCCAAGCCGGACCGTGCAAGGATCGCCTGCATATCCGGTAAATCGTCCAGCGATGTGGCGTGGCTATTCGGCATGTCGGCCCCTCCTGTCCCTGCTCCTCACAGGGTAGGCGGGGCCGACGCGAGCGGCAAGCTCTCAGGCGACGTCGCGCAGCGTCACTTTGGGGGTCACACCCAGAGCGTGACAGACATCGCGCGTCAGTTCCGGGCGATTGAGAGTGTAGAAATGCAGATCCTCAACCCCGCCCTCGAGCAGATCGCTGCACAGCTCCGTTGCCAGCGCCGTTGCCAAGAGATCGTGGCGATTGTCACGGATCGCCTTGTCAAACGCCTCATCCAGCCATGCGGGCACTTGCGTGCCACAGGAGAGCGCGAATTTGCGCGCGCCAACCCAGTTTTCAATCGGCAGAATGCCCGGAATGATTGGCGCATTGATCCCCGCGGCCGCACAGGCATCGCGGAAGCGAAAGAACGTCTCGGCCTCAAAGAAGAACTGCGTGATCGCCTCGGATGCGCCGGCATCAATCTTGCGCTTGAGCCAGTCGATATCGGCTTTCTGATCCACAGCTTCGGGGTGCTTTTCAGGGTATGCGCCGACGCGGATGGTAAACTTGCCGGTATCGGCCAGCGCCGAAATCAGCTCGCAGCTGTCGGCAAACCCCTCGGGGTGGGCAACAAACCCGTTCGAGCCCTTGGGCGGGTCGCCGCGCAGGGCGACAATCTCGGACACGCCCGCAGCGGCGAATTGCTCGGCAATCTCCAGCGTCTCGGCGCGGCTGGCATCGACGCAGGTCAGATGCGCCGCCACATTGAGGCCCGTGGTCTTGTGCAGCGTACCCACCGCCTCGCGCGTCAATTCGCGGGTGGTGCCGCCCGCGCCGTAGGTTACCGACACAAAGCGCGGATCAAGCGGGGACAGAGTGTGGATCGTGTCCCAAAGGCGAAAAGAAGCCTCCAGCGTCTTGGGCGGGAAAAATTCGAACGAGATACGCGGCGTTGTCATCGGGGTGCATCCTGTGCAGGAGTGAAATCTGTTGTCCCACTTGTTGCAGGTGCAGCAATGTGAGACAACTTCATTAAATTCATGGTTTGAATGAGGTTCGCTAATATATGCACATCGAGTTCCGGCATCTGAAAACGATCCGCGCCATCCATCAGGCGGGCGGTCTGGCCCGTGCGGCGGACCTGTTGCACATCACTCAATCGGCTCTGAGCCACCAGATAAAGGGGCTGGAGGATCAGACCGGTGTCGAGCTTTTTGTCAGACGATCCAAGCCTTTACGCCTCTCGGCGGCGGGTCATCGCCTGCTGCGTCTGGCCGAGAAAATCCTGCCCGAGATTGAGGCGCTCGAGGCCGAATTCGAAGGGCTGCGCGAGGGCAGCGCCGGACGCCTCCACATCGCCATTGAATGCCACGCCTGTTTTGAATGGCTCTTTCCGGTGCTTGAGCGGTTTCGCAAGACCTGGGGCGAGGTCGATGTTGATATCCGGCCCGGCCTAGCCTTTGACGCTCTGCCTGCCCTGCAAAAGGAAGAGGTGGATCTTGTGGTCTCGTCCGACCCCGAGGATTTGCCGGGAATCAGCTTCAAGCCACTCTTTGATTACGAGCCGGTCTTTGTCGCCTCAAGCCAGCATCCGCTGGCGCAGAAACCCTATGTCGAGGCCGCGGATTTCCGCGATGAGGTGCTCATCACCTATCCGGTGGACCGCTCGCGACTTGATGTCTTTACCGAATTGCTGACCCCGGCCAAGGTCGAACCCAAGAGCATCAGGCAGGTGGAGCTGACGGCGGTGATCCTCTTGCTGGTCGCGTCCAATCGCGGCGTTGCGGTGCTGCCCGATTGGGTCGTGCGCGAGGTCAAGACCAGCACCGATTACGTCACCCGCCGCCTCACCGCCGCAGGCAAGACCAAGCGCCTCTATGCCGCGATCCGCGACGATGACGCGGACAAGCCCTATATGGCGCATTTGCTGAAACTGGCGCGGGAAATTCCGGTGCGCCTGCAACGCGGCGAGAGCCCTGCCGCCTAGAATATCGCGTGCTCGCCCAGATCGACACGGGCGCGCCCGGATATCACCTCTTCATAATAGTCAAACAGGCGGTCCCGCCCGGTTTCAGGCGTGGCCTCGGCATCATAAACCTCCGTCGCCGGGTTCCACACCAGCATCGACTCGGTCGCGTAATAGCGCCCGATCCGCGCCAGTTCCGCCTTGGCCCGCAAACGCGGCGCGATACGCCCCGCCAGCGAAAGCCCTGCGATGATGGCATCCATCACGCCCACCGGCACCTGCCGCACCTTCGCCGGACGCCCGAGTCTCTCAAATAGCCACGCCGCCTGATCGCGCGGGGTGATTGCCGGGCCGGGACCGCCAATCGGCAGGACTTTGTTCCAGCGCCGAGGCTCTTGCAGACAGCCCGCCAGATAGTCCCCCAGGTCTCGGTCACTGATCGGCTTGCACGCCGTCAACCGCCCGTCCCCGAACACCAAAAAAGGCCGCCCCGCCTGAATCCGCGCAATCTGTCCCGACAAGGATTTGAAATAGGCCGTGGGCCGCACGATCGAATAGCGCATACCCGAGGCGATCAACCGCGCCTCAAAGGCCAGCTTGGCCGCCTGAAACGCCAGCATCGGCTTTTGCACGCATATCGCCGACAAAAGCACCATATGCCCAACCCCCGCCGCCTGCGCCGCCTCCAGCGCCAGGATATGCGTGTCGTGATCCACTGCCCAGGCATCGTCCGGCAAACCGCTGCGCGAGGCCATGCACGAGACCAGCGCATCAAACCGCTCGCCCCGGACCCCCTCTCGCCCAAGCTCGGTTATAGCCCCTCGCCGCAGCGTGACCCCTTCCGGCAATCCCGCCGCCTCAGCGCCGGGTCGCAGGAAACAGACCACCGCATGCCCTCGCGCCAAGAGCGCCGCCACGGTTGCCCGGCCTATCGTTCCGGTGGCGCCCAGAACCAGAACACGTGCGCCCTCGGCCACGGGTAGCCTCTCATTCATTTTGGTGATCCCCCGCCTCACCCCTTTGCATTTTACCCGGCCTGCCTATCTGATATACTCATGTTGATCTACAGGAGCATACCCCATGGCGCATACAAGACGAAAGCTGGCCGAACTTGATCCGGTCTGGGGACAGATCGCCCAAGAGGCCAAGGCTGCAATCGCCGATGAGCCGCTTTTGGGCGGGCTGATCCATTCAAGTGTCCTGCACCATGGGACCTTCGAATCAGCGCTGGCCTATCGGATTTCGCTCAAGCTGACCTCGAACGAGATGCCCGAACAGATCCTGCGCGAGATTTGCGACAAGGCGCTTGCCTCCGACCCGGAAATCGGCCTCGCCGCGCGCGCCGACATCGTCGCCGTCAATGACCGTGATCCGGCCTGCGACAGGTTTCTCCTGCCGCTTCTCTTCTTCAAGGGGTTTCAGGCGATCCAAGCCTATCGCATCGCGCATTGGCTCTGGACCACGGGCCGCCGCGATCTCGCGCGCTTTTTCCAGATGCGCGCCTCAGAGGTGTTCGGCGTCGATATCCACCCGGCCGCACGGATCGGCAAGGGCATCATGATCGACCACGCCCATTCCATAGTGATCGGTGAAACGGCGGTGGTGGGCGACAATGTCTCGATGCTGCATTCCGTCACGCTTGGCGGCACCGGCAAGGAAGAAGAGGACCGCCACCCCAAGATCGGCAATGGCGTTCTGATCGGGGCCGGGGCCAAGGTTCTGGGCAATATCCGTGTGGGCAACTGCTCGCGCATCGCCGCAGGTTCGGTGGTGCTGCAAGAGGTGCCGCCGTGCAAAACCGTGGCGGGTGTGCCCGCGCGCATCGTCGGTGAGGCGGGTTGCGATCAGCCCTCGGTCAAGATGGATCAACTCCTGGGCGTCCGCGGCACTGACGACGACGCGAGCGACTGACGCGCATGCACGGCCTTTGGCTGTGGCTGGCACCGGTCGTGCTCTTGAGCCTGTCCAATATCTTCATGACCTTTGCGTGGTATGGGCACCTCAAGTTTCCGCATGTCGCCCTCTGGCTTGTCATCCTGATAAGCTGGGGTATTGCCCTGGTTGAATACATGCTCGCGGTGCCCGCCAATCGGCTTGGGCACCGCGTCTATTCAGCGGCGGAACTCAAGACCATGCAAGAGGTGATCACGCTGGTGATCTTTGCAGGCTTTTCTGTGCTCTATCTCAAGGAACCGATCACTTGGAACCACGCGCTCGGGTTCTCGCTGATCGCGGCCGGGGCGTTCGTGATCTTTCGCGCGCCGCTGTGACGTGGGGAATGGCCTTGATAGGGCTTTGGCCCCTATCTCCAATGCGCGGAACAAGGTGCCGCAGGCACCGCCGCGCGGCGCCCGACCGCCCCCCGGGCGGGCGCCTTTGCAACGTATCAACATACTGATAACGCAGGAGTTTTTTGCGGACATAAAGTGCCAGCCGATGCAGTTGCAGCGCCCTCCCGCGGTCGGGCACCGCGCGGCTCATCGAGGCCTGAACCCGCCCCGACCCAAAGGTCGGGGCAGAGACCTCAGGCCAGCATGACGATCGGGTTTTCGAGGTTCTCGACGATCTGCGTCAGCAATTCTGCGCCAAGTGCGCCGTCGATCACCCGGTGATCCACCGACAGCGTCACCGACATGACCGTGGCCACGGTCAATTCGCCATCCTTGCCGACCACCGGCTTTTTCAGCCCGGCACCAACCGCAAGGATCGCGCCATGCGGCGGGTTGATCACGGCATCGAAATTTTCGATCCCGAACATGCCGAGGTTCGAAATGGCAAAGGTGCCGCCCTGATATTCCTGCGGGGCCAGCTTGCGGTCGCGCGCGCGCTTGGCCAGATCCTTCATTTCCGCCGAGAGCGCCGAGAGCGATTTCATTTCAGCATCTTTCAGAACCGGCGTGAACAGCCCGCCTTCAATCGCCACAGCCACGGCCACATCCGACGGTTTCAACCGCAGCACCTTGTCTCCAGCCCAGACGGCATTTGCATCCGGCACCGCCTGCAACGCCAGCGCACAGGCCTTGATGATGAAATCGTTGACCGACAGCTTGACGCCGCGCGCCTCCAACTGCTTGTTGAGATCGGCGCGGAATTTCATCAGCGCATCCAGACGGATTTCGCGGCGCAGATAGAAATGCGGCACGGTCTGCTTGGCCTCGGTCAGGCGTGCAGCGATGGTCTTGCGCATCCCGTCGAGTTTGACCTCCTCATACTCGCGGCCCTGATACATGGCGATCACGGCATCCGAGGACGGACCAGACGCGATGGATGCCGGGGCAGGGGCCTTGTCTGCGGGTTTGGCGGCATCCTTGGCGGGCGCGGTCGAGGATTTGGCCCCTTCCACATCCGCCTTGACGATCCGCCCATGCGGGCCAGAACCCTTGATCCCTGCGAGATCAATCCCCTTGTCCGCCGCGATCCGCCGTGCGAGCGGCGAGGCAAAGACCCGGCTGCCATCGCCTGTCTTTGGTGCGGCAGGCGCAGGCTTGGCCTCGTCCGCCTTCTGTGGCGCAGCCTCGGGTGATTTCTCGCTGGGCGCTTCGGATGTCTTGGCCTTCGCCGGGTCGCTGCCGATATCGCTGGCGCTCTCGCCGTCTTCCAGCATGACGGCGATGGGGGTGTTGACCTTGACCCCCTCGGTGCCTTCGGCCACCAGCAACTTGCCGACGACGCCCTCCTCCACGGCTTCGAATTCCATCGTGGCCTTGTCGGTCTCGATCTCGGCCAAGAGGTCGCCTGCGGACACGGTATCGCCCTCCTTGACCAGCCATTTGGCCAGCGTGCCCTCTTCCATGGTGGGTGAGAGGGCGGGCATCAGAATCTCAATTGGCATCGCGTCTCTCCCTCAACGATAGGTCACTTGGCGCACGGCGTCGATCACCTCTTGGGTGGACGTCAGCGCCAGCTTTTCCAGATTGGCGGCATAGGGCATCGGCACATCCTTGCCCGTGCAGTTGATCACCGGCGCATCGAGATAATCGAACGCCTTTTGCATCAGCACGGATGAGATATGGTTGCCAATCGAGGCCACAGGCCAGCCCTCTTCCACGGTGACGCAGCGGTTGGTCTTCATCACCGATGCAATCACCGTATCGGTATCCATCGGGCGCAGCGTGCGCAGGTCGATCACCTCGGCGCTGATGCCGTCCCCAGCCAATTTTTCAGCGGCTTCCAACGCATAGGTCATGCCGATGCCAAAGCTGACGATGGTCACATCGGTGCCCTCGCGCCAGATCCGGGCCTTGCCGAACGGAATGGTGAAATCGTCGATCTTGGGCACCTCAAAGGAGCGACCATAGAGGATCTCATTCTCCAGAAACACCACCGGGTTGGGATCGCGGATGGCAGTTTTCAACAGACCCTTGGCATCTGCCGCCGAATAGGGCTGCACCACGCGCAGGCCGGGGACTTGCGCATACCATGCGGCATAATCCTGACTGTGCTGCGCGCCCACGCGCGCCGCCGCCCCATTGGTGCCGCGGAAGACGATGGGACTGCCCATCTGCCCGCCCGACATATAGAGCGTCTTGGCGGCGGAGTTGATGATCTGGTCAATCGCCTGCATGGCAAAGTTCCAGGTCATGAATTCCACGATGGGCCGCAGCCCGCCCCAGGACGCGCCCACACCGATCCCGGCAAAGCCGTGTTCGGTGATCGGCGTGTCGATCACGCGCTTGGCGCCAAACTCTTCGAGCAGGTTCTGGGTGATCTTATAGGCGCCCTGATATTCGGCCACCTCCTCGCCCATGACAAACACGGTGTCGTCGCGGCGCATTTCCTCGGCCATGGCCGAATTGAGCGCCTCGCGCACGGTCATGGTCTGCATCTCGGTGCCTTCAGGCCAATCCGGGCTGGTGTCGGGTTTGGGGGCCTCGGGGGCTTTCGCTGCGGCAGGGGTAGATTTCGGCTTATCTGCGGGTTTCTCTTCCGGCGCTTTGGCGGCGGGGGCGCTTGCTGCGTCCTCCGCGCTTTCGCCCTCCTCGAGAAGTACGGCGATTGGCGTATTGACCTTCACGCCTTCGGTGCCCTCGGCAATCAGGATCTTGCCGATTGTGCCCTCATCGACCGCCTCAAATTCCATCGTCGCCTTGTCGGTCTCGATCTCGGCCATGATGTCACCGGCCTTGACCGTGTCCCCCTCTTTCACGAGCCATTTCGCAAGCGTGCCTTCCTCCATGGTCGGAGAGAGCGCGGGCATCAGGATTTCGGTTGCCATTGTCGTCTCTCCTCCTCAGGCGTTCTGCGGTGCCGTATCGGCAATAATATCGGTCCAGAGCTCTTCAATCGCAGGCTCCGGGCTTTCCTTGGCAAACTCGGCACTGGCGTTCACCACTTCCTTGATGTCCTTGTCGATCGCCTTGAGATCCTCTTCCGTGGCGTGGCCGCCGGAAATCAGCAGATCGCGCACATGCTCGATGGCGTCTTTCTCATCGCGCATTTTCTGCACCTCTTCGCGGGTGCGATACTTGGCAGGGTCAGACATCGAATGGCCGCGATAGCGATAGGTCTTGATCTCGAGAATGTAGGGTCCGGCGCCCGAGCGGCAGTGTGCCACGGCCTTGTCACCGGCCTCTTTCACGGCCAGGACATCCATGCCATCGACCATCTCGCCGGGAATGCCAAAGGCTTCGCCGCGGTGATAAATATCGGGCGACGAGGTGGAGCGCTGTTGCGAGGTGCCCATTGCGTATTGATTGTTTTCGATCACGAAGATCACCGGCAGGCTCCAGAGGGCGGCCATGTTGAAGGTCTCATAGACCTGCCCCTGATTGGCCGCGCCGTCGCCGAAATAGGTGAAGGTGACACGGTCATTGCCAAGGTATTTGTCGGCAAAGGCCAAACCCGCCCCGAGCGGCACATTGGCCCCGACGATGCCATGCCCGCCGTAGAACCGCTTTTCGGTCGAGAACATATGCATCGAGCCGCCCTTGCCCCGGCTGTAGCCGCCCTCGCGCCCCGTCAACTCGGCCATGACGCCCTTGGGGTCCATGCCGCAGGCCAACATATGCCCGTGATCGCGGTAGGTGGTGATGCGGCGGTCGCCGTCTTCGGCGGCGGCCTCAAGGCCGACAACCACCGCTTCCTGCCCGATATAGAGGTGACAGAACCCGCCGATCAGACCCATGCCGTAGAGCTGGCCAGCCTTCTCCTCGAATCGTCGGATGAGCAGCATGTCGCGATAGTATTGCTTGAGATCGTCGGCTGAAACGTTTGGTTTCTTTGTGCTTTTCCGGGCAACCATGAGATGGCGACTCCTTGTTGGCGAATATAGTTTAGCATTAAACTATTTCATACACCAATCGCGTCGCCGTTGCGAGTGTGAATTTTACGTTGGGGAAGCCGCGTGTGCGCCTGGTCTTGCGCCGCTCGTCTTGCGCAGCTTACCCCGTGTGGCCAACGTCCGTTTCACGCCCTTCCCTCACGCTTCCGTCCCGCCCGGCATCACCCGTGCGAGCGCACAAAACTGCTCGAGACTCACGGTCTCGGCCCGATCCGTGGGCTGAATGCCCGCTGCCAAAAGCCGATCCTCGATATCCGGCGCCGCCCCTTTGAGCGCCGCGCGCAGCATCTTGCGGCGTTGGTTGAAGGCGCGGGCGACCACGCGCTCCAATATCTTGGGATCGGCCGGATATCGCGGCTCGGGCAGGGCGGTCAGATGCACCACCGCGCTCGACACTTTGGGCGGCGGGGTAAACGCACCCGGCGGCAAATGCATCACGATGCGCGGTGTCGCGCGCCACTGGGCCAAGAGGGCAAGCCGCCCGTAGGCCTTTCCGCCCGGCTGTGCCACGATCCGCTCGGCCACCTCGCGCTGAAACATCAGGGTCAGCGATTGCCAGAACGGTGGCCAGTCAGGCGGTGTGAGCCATCGGATCAGCAATTCGGTGCCCACGTTATAGGGCAGGTTCGAGACCACGCGAATGGGTGGCGTCAGATGCGCCAGCGGATCGAGATCGAGCGCGTCGGCATTGAGCACCGTCAGGCGGCCCGGCGCGGCCTCGGCAATCTCGTGCAGCGCGGGTAGGCAGCGGGCGTCCTTTTCGATGGCGAGCACATGCCGCGCGCCCTCCATCAAGAGCCCGCGTGTCAGGCCACCGGGACCGGGGCCGATCTCCAGCACGTCGCAGGTGGTCAGATCCCCCGCCTGCCGGGCGATTTTGGAGGTGAGGTTCAGATCCAGCAGGAAATTCTGACCCAAGGATTTGCGGGCAGAGAGACCGTGCGCAGCAATCACCCGAGCCAGCGGCGGAAGGCTCTCGAGCGGGCTCATGCGCGGCGTGCCTCGCCCATGACCTGCGCCAGTTTCAGCGCCTCGATCAGCGATGTGGGGTTGGCCCGCCCCTGTCCTGCGATGTCCAAGGCCGTGCCGTGGTCCGGCGAGGTGCGGATAAAGGGCAGGCCCAGTGTGACATTGACGCCCCGGTCGAAATCCAGCGTCTTGATCGGAATGAGCGCCTGATCGTGATACATGCAGATCGCGGTATCATACTGCGCACGGGCTGCGGCGTGAAACATCGTATCCGCCGACATCGGGCCGCGCAGATCCAGCCCCTCGGCGCGTAGGCGGGTCAGCACCGGCCCGATCACGTCAATCTCTTCGCGCCCCATCTTGCCACCCTCGCCCGCATGCGGATTGAGGCCTGCGATGGCCAAACGCGGCGCGCGCAGGCCAAAATCGCGGATCAACGCGGCATGGGTGATACGGATCGTCTCTTCCAGCAGATCGGGCGTCAGCGCCTGCGGCACGTCTTTGAGCGGAATGTGGATGGTGGTGGGCACGACGCGCAATTGATCCGAGGCCAGCATCATCACGACGCGGTCCACCCCGGCCAGATGCGCCAGAAACTCGGTATGACCGGGAAAGGCGAATCCCGCCCCATCCTGAAGCGCCTGTTTGTGGATGGGAGCGGTGCAGAGCGCAAGCGCAGCACCCGATTGCACCAAACCCACACCGCGCGCGATCACGTCGATCACGCCCTGCGCATGGGCGGGATTGGGCACGCCTCGGGTCAATGGCCCGTCAAACGAATGCACCAAAACCGGCAGGGCAAGGGCCGATGCAGCAGAGGCCTCAGCGGGATCGGTGATGCAGGCAATCGGCGTGCCAGAGGGCAAATGCGCCGGGTCTCCGATCAAAAAGAACGGCAGAGCGCCCCTCAAACGGTCCCAGGCTGCAGCCGCAATTTCCGGCCCAATCCCCGCGGGCTCCCCACAACTGAGCGCAATTGACGCGCTCACTGCTCGACGATCCGCGCCTCGGCACGCAACTGTTCAAGATACCCATTGGCAAAGGATTCGATCCGCTGGTTGCGGATGAAATTCGAGAGATCCTCAACCGACGGTGCCTCGCCGTCCAACTTGGGCGAGCGGCCACAGAGCATCAGGAACACCAGCGTTTGCCCGTTGGAGCGGGTCACGCTGGTCGAGGTTTCACCGGGATCGAGCTGGGACAGCGCCACAGCGATATCCTGCGGGATTTCCTCAGGGGCCTTTGATCCGCGTTCCAGCACCTCGGGCGGTTGGCCTTTGGCCACACCATAGAGATCGTCACAGGTATCGACCGCCGCGCGCACCTGTGCGGCGCGTTGCAGGGCCTCGGGGCTGCGCCCGCCAGAAATGTAATAAGCTGCATATTCAATGGCAGAATACTCCGGTGCAGCAACAGAGGTTTCCTCGATGTCGCGCATGTAAAAGAGCGCGAGTCCGCCGTCGATGGGCAGCGGATCGGACACCTCGCCAGGGGCGAGACCCAGCACGATAGGGCGCAGGCCCGCCGGCAAGTCCGAGAGCGCGACCCAGTCCATCCGCCCGCCGCGCCCCGCCGAGGGTGCTGCGGAATACTGGCGCGCGGCGGCGGCGAAATCGCCTTCGCTGTCCGCTTCGGCAATTTGTGTGGCCAGAGCTTGCTTTGCCTCGGCGTCCCCAAGGCTGGTGACAGGCAAAATGATTTCGGACAGAAGCACGCGCACCGCCGCCCCCCCTGTCAGCGCGCGTGTCGCACGCTCCAGATCATCCTCACTCACCGACACGCGCGAGGCAAATTGCGCGCGCGTGAGTTCGCGCCATGTGATCCCAGCACGCACAAATTCGCGAAAGGATTGCTGCGACACGCCAGCCTCTTCGAGCGATGAAATGAGCTGATCTGCGGTCATATTGGCCCGTCCGGCGAATTCCTCCATGCCGGTGCGGACCATGTCATCCTCTACCACCAGCCCTACGGCCCGCGCGGCGTCCAGTTTGATGCGTTCCTCGATCAACTGCTCGCGTGCCAACCGCCGTGGATCGCCCGGCGCGCGAAACAGCGTCAGCATCCGGGCGCGCTGTTGCAGCTCATATCCGGTGATCGCCTGATCGTTAACGTGAATTGCCGGTGCAAACAGGTTTTGCGCCTGCACCGGACTTACCCCTCCGGGCAACCCCGTCAAGCCAATCGCGGCTAGGGTCAGGGCGGCAAGCGTGCGGCGGAGGATCGGTGTCATTCTGGTCAGTTCCTGCATGTCCGGGTAAAGCTCGGGTCACGGGTTGCGGAGGAGAACCCCGTAAACCCTACCGTAAAGCCGATGTTGGTTTCAGGTTCAAGGATAGTCGAAGAGGTAAAGCGGCGCGAGACCGAAAGCGTGATATCAACGCATTCGTTGGAATACGTCAGACCGGCACCGGCACGCACGCTGCGACTGGCCGCCTCGTCAAACCGCCATTCGGCATGGCCGGTCCATTGTTTGGCAAATCGGTAGCTGCCATCAATCGCCCATTCCGATACGGTCGAGGGACGGTTTTCTGCGGGATCGGCCGACAGCCACACATAGGTCGCCCCGATATTGGTGTACGCGTTCTGCCAGCTGGCGCGGGCCTCGGCCTTGGTGGTGTCAAACATCGAGTCAAACAGGCCGCGCGCGGTGACGGTCAATCCGGTGGCATTGCGGAATTGACCGGCAATCAGCAAATCCGACGTGCGGTCGCGCAGTCCCGATGACTTGCTAAAGCTGGGGGTAATGCCATCGCGTTCGAGCAAACGCTCGTCGCGCCGGACCTGTCCGACAGCGAGGCTGCCTTGCCAGCCAGCCGGATCAATCCGCGTCCAGCTCACGCCGTAAGCCGCGCTATATCCCCGCTCGCGTCGGTCAGGCGCATTGAAACGGGAATGGTTGAACAGATTGCCTTCGTCAAAGTCGATCTGCGTTGCCTCATCCAGCGGGATGTTTGGGTTAGACCCACCAGACCACGCCAGTTGAACGACAGGTTCGATGACATGGGTTACGGCATACCGGGTGGATTTCAAAAGAGGCCAGCGCAATTCAAGCGCGACACTGGGCGTGAGTTCGGTCGCATCCGCGGCAGAGGTGGTCCCGGCCTGAGAGATTTCGAAGTGATCGAGGATCAACCCGGTCCGAAAGCTGGCCAGCACGCCTGCGGGCAGGGTCCAGCCGCGATACCAGTCCAGCCGGGTGCTGAATCGTGTCACGTCGCGCCCATCGGCATAGCGGTCGAGCGTGGCAATCGTCGAGTCCGAGCCGCGATAATGGCTGTGCAGCGCAGCGCCAAACCGTAATTCACCCCCCAACCGCGTCGGAAAGAAGCGGCGCTCATACTCCGCATTTCCCGCAAGGGTCGGCAGGGTGGAATTGCTTTCGCCGATGCGGAGCGAATTGAAATGGGTGATCGCGCCTCGGATATATTCATCGCGGCGCGCGCGTTCGACCGAGAGCTCGTTCTTCAGCCGGTCCTTGTCGGAAAAGTCGTGATCCAGCAGGAACGTATCATCGCTGCTCAGTTCGACATTGAACCGAAGGACGAAATCGCGCGGCAGATCGAACCGACCGCTGCCAAAGAGATACCCCCGTGTTTCGTCCGGGCTAAAGTCATCTTTCGCAACTGCGCCATTGAATTCGATCTCTCCTTTGCGAAACGCCTGACGATAGCGCAGTTCGAGACGCCGCGAACTGGTGGCCCAAAACGGCGCCAGCGTCAGGTCGCGGCTCTCACCGATCGGGATGAAATAGGGCACCCGGATGCCTGTGCCCAAAAGCGTCGAATTGACCAGCGACGGGGTCAGAAACCCATGCGCCCGATCCAGCGTAGGATCGGGCAGACGCAGGCGGGGCAGGTAGAGCACTGGCGTGTTCAGGATCCGGAACTGCGCGTTGTCGAAATAGAGCTGCCGCGCCTCCTCGTCGTGGATCACCCGCTGCGCCCGGATCTGCCAGAGCGGCGGGCGTCCGGTCTCGCACACCCGACAAGAGGTGACTGCCGTCTTGTAGAGCTGGTTGAACCGGGCGTCGGTGCGTCGCATTTCAACCGCCGCCAGTTGCAACTGATCCTGCATCACGATCCGCGCCCCGCGCAGAATGCCGTTGGTCAGGTCGCGGTCCAACTCGGCGCTGTCGGCCAGGACCACGCTGCCATCGACATCCGTAAGCGTCAGTGGTCCCGTGATCACGAGTCGTTCGGTGGCGCGGTCATAAACGATTTCCCGCGCCTTGAGGCGACGCCCCTGATAGAGCGCCTCGACATTGCCAGAGGCGATCAATTGGTTGTCTTCGGTGATGCGCACGTCATCCGCCACCAAAACAGCGGGATCAACAGAGCCATCCTGCGCGCCAACCGGCGTTGCCATCGCCAACAGCAGGCCCAGCAGAATACGGGCAAACCGGGTCATCCGTCCTCCAGATGCAGAAGGATTCCGAGACCGATGAAGAGCGAGGCCACCGGCGGTGCCCATGCCGCCAGCAGGATCGGAATCTGTCCGTTCTCACCAAGGATCTGCGCAAAATTGCGGATATAATGCAGGCCAAAGCCCAAGAGCACCGCCGTCAGTACCGAGAGCCCCACATTGGCCCCGCGCGTGTGCTGCATGGTAAAGGCCGCCGAAATCAACACCAGCGCGACCAGAAACACCGGTTGGGCCAGTTCGCTCTGAAACCAGATCGCATAGCGTCGGGCCGAAAATCCGGCCTCTTCAAGCTGGGCGATGAACTTCGGCAACTCCCAGATCGGGACATATTCCGGGCTGCCAAAACTGTCGAGAATGCGATCTTGCGTCAGGTCTGAGGGCACCGTCATCTGTGCGTCTTCGCGCGCCGAGGCCTCTGGATTGACCCCTTGCGCCAGATCCCAGATCTTGGCCTCGGTCAACACCCACGCGCCTTCCTCAAGCTGCGCCGAGGTGGCGCTGATGCGGCGCAGGGGTTTGCCGTCCGGCGCAAAGTCGTAAAAGCTGGGCGCATAGAGTGTGCCCAGATCAGAACTGGCGCGGGCCGCATAGATCACCGTCTGCCCCTCTGCCGCGCTCTGCCGCAGCCACAAGCCCTCCGAGGCAATCGCCAGATCCGACAACGCCTGCCCGGAGTAGCTGTTGACCAGATCGTGATGTCGTTTTGACGTGGCCGCCACGAGGGGATTACCCACCGCCAACCCCAAGAGGCCAATGGCAAGCGCCACCGCCGCCGGCGCCAGTAGCCCCTGAAGCGCCGAGCGGCCCGAGGCACGCAGCACCACCAGTTCCGACGTCCTGGCCAGCCGCAGGAAAAGCGCCACCGAGGCAAGAATCATCACCAGCGGAATGATCTCGTAATAGGCTTCCGGCAGCTTCAGCAGCACGATGCCCAACACCTGACCGAATGCGAGTTCGGGGAAGTCCCCCAATTCATCCATCAGATCAATCAGTCCCAGCATCACCACAAGCGTGACAGTGACCCCGAGAAAACTCATGAAAAAGCGACGGCCGAAATAGCGTTCCAGAATCATGACGCCACCTCTGCCGAGCGGCGACCGCGCCCCATCAACCGTCGCCAGACGCCCGGATGGCTGGCAATGGACAATAGCAGCCCCGAAAGAACCAGCCCCAGCAGAACCGGCAAGTAGAGCAGCGGCCAGAGCGCTCCATTCAGCAAAACCGGGGCCACCACGATGCTCTCGACAATCTTGATCCCCACCAAAAGCCCAAAGGCCAAAAGCACCTGACGCCAGACGCCAAAGCGGCTGTGCGCCCCCACCAGCAGGGTGCAGAATCCCACCAGCGCCGCGATGACACACAAGAGCGCCGCGGTGATCCGGCCATGGGTCTGTGACATGACGGTGCCATAGGTTGTCCCGGTGCGGGTCGCCACAGCTTCGGGATCACGCAGCATCTCAAGCGTATTGGCAAAGGCCACCTCATCGAGATTGACCACATCACGACTGACGAGACTGCTGATGTCATAGGAAAAATCATCGAAATAGGTGGTAAAGAGCCGGTTCTGATCGGCACCGATATTCTGGGCCAACCCGGATACCATAACCAAACGTGTGCCGCCGCCCTCTTGTACCAGATAGGCGCGCGACGAGGTATAGGTGACGGGAGCCTCTGGATCACGCCGGTCGGACAGGAACACATCGCGCAATTCGCCCGTCTGAGTGATCTCGCGAATGTAGAAGGTGATTCCGGGGGCAGGGTGCAGGAATTCGCCGTCGCTCAGCAGCTTGGCCGAGATGTTGCGCGACACCTCATCTTGGCGCAGACGCAATTGGCTCAGGCTCCCGGGGATGAGGTAATGCGCAAGCAGCGACATCATCACCGCAACAATCACCCCAAAGACCAGAACCGGGCGGGCCAGGCGCAGCGGCGAATAGCCCGTGGCCTGCATCACCGTCAATTCGCTCTCAGAGGAGAGACGGTTGACCACATAAACCGCCGCGGCAAAGGCCGCGATGGGCAGCACAACGCCAATCACTCCCGGCAAGGTCAGTGCCGTGAACTCCACAAAGACCCATGCGGGCTGGCCATCCCCGATCAGCCGGTCAAACATGCGCACCGCCTTGTTGATCCAGACGATCGACACCAGAACGAGCGCAAAAAAACCGAACAGAACCATGAATTGCGACAGCATGTACCTGTCGAATCTGGTCACTCTTATCCCCCATGGCAGCAGACTTGTCGGGCAACCTAGCCGAATTGATTGCGGGGGAAAACTGCTAACTGGTCATTGGCGGCAAGCCGCGCTAGGTCTTGGAAAAGCTGAACCATGAGGAGTTCCCGATGACCCGACCCCTGCCTGTTGTCTTTGCCGAGACCGATCTGGATGCACTGGCCACGGCGCCGGGCCGCATTGCGGTGATCATTCCACCCGAAGGCAAGCTGGACGCAGGTGCGCGGCGCATCAACCGCATGACGCGCGGTGCGCTCGCCCGGCTGATCGAGGCGGCAGCCCTGAACGATAGAAAACCCGGCGACGTGATCACGATCAACTGGCCCGCCGGAATGGCGGCAGAGGCGGTGGATGTGGTGATCCTGCCGCGCAGCGCCAGCCCCGCCGAGAGCCGCCGCGCGGGCGTCAGCCTGGGCCGGATCAAAGGCGACAAACCATTGCTCATTCTCGGGGGCGCGCTACGCCGTCCGGTGGACGTGATTTTGGGCGCGCTGCTACGATCCTACGAATTCAACACCCACAAGACACCGCCCAAGACCACCAAGGACAAGGCAGAGCCGGGTGCCCTCACCTTGATGACCGGCAAACCAGATGAGGTCCGGGCCGAGTCCGCTCCAGTGCTGGCCCTCGCCGAGGGGGTGTTTTTTACCCGCGATCTGGTCAGCGAGCCTGCCAATCACCTGACCACCACGGAATTTGCCAATCGCATCGCCGCGATGCAGGATCTGGGGCTCAAGATCACCATCCTCGAAGAAAAGGACATGGAAAAGCTCGGCATGGGCGCAATCCTGTCGGTGGGTCACGGCAGCGCCAGCCCGTCGAAACTGGCGGTGATGGAATGGCTGGGCGGACCCAAAGGCGAGGCGCCGCTGGCTCTGATCGGCAAAGGCGTGGTGTTTGACACCGGCGGCATCAGCCTTAAGCCCGCCGCAGGCATGGAAGAGATGACCATGGACATGGGGGGCGCGGGCGTCGTCGCGGGCGTCATGCGCACGCTGGCGCTGCGCAAGGCCAAGGCAAATGTCGTGGGCCTTGTGGGCATCGTGGAAAACATGCCGTCGGACCGTGCCACCCGTCCCGGCGATGTCGTCACCTCAATGAAGGGCGACACCATCGAGGTGATCAACACCGACGCCGAAGGGCGGCTCGTTCTGGCCGATGTGATGTGGTATGCACAGGAAACCTACAAGCCGCGTGGCATGATTGATCTGGCCACTCTGACCGGGGCCTGCATCGTGGCCTTGGGCCATGAAAATGCCGCCGTGCTCAGCAATGACGACGGGCTTTGCAATGCCTTCATGCGCGCGGCCAAAACCGAGGGCGAGGGCGCGTGGCGTCTGCCTCTTGGGCAGGGCTATGCCGACATCATCAAGAGCCAGATTGCTGACGTCAAGAACTCTGGCGGGCGGCCGGCGGGTACGATCACGGCGGCGGAATTCCTGCATCGCTTCGTGCAGGATGGCATGCCTTGGGTGCATCTCGACATCGCGGGCGTCGCCAGCGTCAAGGCCGACACCACCTATGCCCCCAAGGGCGCAACCGGCTGGGGTGTGCTGGCGCTCAACCGGCTGGTGGCGGATCTGCTCGAGGAGAGGTGATGGGCGCCGCCTATTTCTATCATCTGACGCGTCAACCGCTCGAGGCGACCTTGCCGATGCTCTTGGAGAAATCCTTGAGCGTGGGCTGGCGTGTGGTGGTGCGTGGCCGGGACAGGGCACGGATGGTCTGGCTGGATGAACGGCTGTGGTTGGGGCCCGAGGACGGCTTTCTGCCGCATGGCCTATCGGGCGGGCCGCAGGATGCCGATCAGCCGGTGTTGCTGACGACTGACAGCGCGCGGCCCAATGGCGCGGTCTGCCTCATGGCGATTGATGCGGCAGAGGTCAGCGCCCAAGAGGTGCAAATGCTGGACCGGGTCTGCATCCTCTTTGACGGCAATGACGATGCGGCGGTTCAGGCGGCGCGCAGCCAGTGGAAGACCCTGACCGGCGCTGGCTGCACCGCCCAATATTGGTCCGAGGCGGGTGGCCGCTGGGAGAAGAAAGCCGAGGCGTGAGCAGGGTCAGGTCTGGACCGTCGCCGACATTTGTCCCGATGACCAAAGCGCGGGATCAAGGCGCGGCACGCGCCGTCGCGCAGCGCCTCGCTTGCGTGCCAAGGCCCAGTCCAGTCCAAATCCACTCTTTGAAAAGTGGACCGCCTCGCATGTTCGTCCCGTTTTCAACCAGAATACTTGTTACACCGGGCGAGGATGTGAGGCGGCCCCGCAGACCATGCCTCAGAAGGACATGATCCGCGTTTCCTCCGCCAAGAGGCGCGCGGCCACGGCAGGCGGTTTGGCGGCGGTGATCCCGTCGAGCAGGGCGGTTCCGTCCACGCCCTTGTTGGGCAGGTAGATGGCGCAGACCTCGACTGTGGCCCCGGCGTCCATGATCTTTTGCATCAGACCCTGTGGGCTCATTCCCATCGGCGCTTGCGGGGCGGTGGCACTGGCGGGGGCGTCCTTGAGGGCCAGATCACCGGCGGGGCCACAGAGCAGCACATAGGAGCTTGCCCCGGCCTTAGTCGTCTGCAGGGTCAGAACCATGCCCATCAGCTGCGTTTGCGGCTCTCCACTGGTCAGGATCGTGACCATCTGCTTGGCGTCTTCGGCCATGGCGGGACTGGTCAGCGTGGCAAGGCCAAGGGCGGCGGCCGTGATGATTTTGCGCATGATGTCCTCTTTCAGACAAAGATGAATTCGGCATCCGTATTTTATAAGGGCACCCTAGGCCGTGCGCAGAGACGCTGGCCTTGATCTAGATCAAACACATGCGACGTTATGAATTTATTATGCCCCGCCCCCCAACCGCGCCAGAATCGGGGCGGTGTCGAGCGCGCCAATCGCCCCGGCCACCCGTCCGCGCGGATCGCTGAGCCGTGTGGCGATGTAGGCGCTTGCCACCGCGTCCGGCGCATGCCGCATCAGCACCGAGGCGGTGAGAAGCGTGGCGAGGCTCTCGGCATACCAGCGCGCCTGTGCCTCGTCGGGCAGCTTGGGAAAGGTCTGCATATGCGCCTTGAGGGCCGCGTCAAAGCGGCGGTCCTGCCCGGCGACGCTGGCCAGTTCCGCGCTCAAAACCTCACCGGCCAGAGGCTCTTTACGCAGGGTGCGCAGGATATCAAGGCAGATGACATTGCCCGACCCCTCCCAGATCGAATTGAGCGGCGCTTCGCGGTAGAGCATCGGCAGGGGCGTATCCTCGACATAGCCCATGCCGCCCATCGCCTCCATCGCCTCATAAACCACACCAGGGCAGAGCTTGTTGCCCATGAATTTGGCCAGAGCCACGCCAAGGCGGGCAAAGGCCCGGTCCGCGGCCCCCCGCCCGTCAAACGCCCGCGCCACATGCAGCCCAAGCGCCAGCGTGCCCTCCCAATCCAGCGCCAGATCGGCCAGAACGGTGCGCATCAGCGGCTGATCAATGAGCCGTTTCTGAAAAGCCGATCGGTGGCAGGTCCAGTACTGCGCCTGATCCAACGCCGCCCGCATCAATCCCGCCGGGGCCATGGCGGTATCGAGCCGCGTGTGATGCACCATCTCGAGAATAGTCCGCAGCCCCGCGCCCTCGTCGCCCAGCCGATAGGCGATGGCCCCGTGATACTCGATCTCAGCCGATGCATTGGCGCGGTTGCCCAGCTTGTCCTTCAGGCGCTGGATCTGGATGCCATTGCGCCCGCCCTCCAGCCAACGCGGGACCAGAAAGCAGGTCAGCCCCTCGGGCGTTTGTGCCAGCGTCAGAAACCCGTCCGACATCGGCGCGGAGCAGAACCATTTATGCCCGACAAGGCGATAGGTATTCCCCTCAGGCGTGGCCGTGGTGGCAGTGGCGCGGATGTCCGATCCGCCCTGCTTTTCGGTCATCGCCATGCCCAGTGTCGCCCCGGGTTTGCGCGCCAGCGGCTTGGCACCCGGATCATAGGCGCGCGCCGTGAGCTTGGGCACCCAGTCGGCAAAGAGCGCCTTGTCAACCCGGAGTGCCGGCACGGCGGCATAGGTCATGGTCATCGGACAGCACACGCCCGGTTCCACCTGAGAGGTCATATAGACCATCGCGGCATGGCTGGCATGCCCGCCCCTCGCCCCCTCCCACGCAAGCGCCGCATAGCCCGCGCCGATGCCAACGCGCATCAAATCGTGATAGGCCGGGTGAAACCGCACCTCGTCCAGCCGGCGCCCGCCCGCATCAAAGAGCACCAGTTCGGGCGGATGGCGGTTGGCGGCGCGCCCCGCCTCGCGCAGCGCCTCGGTGCCGATACGCGCCCCGTAAGCGGCCAGTGCCTCTGGATCGGCCCCTGCCGCCGTCGCATGGGATTGCAAGCCCGGATCGCCCGCCCAGAGATCGAGATCGCCACGCGGGGCGGGCTGGTTGGTCACCTGATGGGTCTCAAGCCTATCCTGCGCCGGGATGTCCTGCATCGTGCTCTCCTTTTGCGGGTATGCTAGAGCGGGCAAGGCCACGGCGAAAGGGGATTCACAAAGCGAATCACCTGTGGCATTGTAGGCGAAACGCCCGGCACGAGGCGGATTGAAGAGGCAGACCAGAGCATGACACCCCGCAGCCGCCCTTGGGGCCTGTTGATCTTTTTCGTGATTGCCTTCTTTCTGGGGGCCTATTTCACATTTGCCGCCGTGCAGGGCGATTACGGCCTGTTTCGCCGTGCTGAAATCGACGCGCAGAGCGTGGAGTTGCAGGCCCAACTCGACGCGCTCGACGCGCGGGTGGCGCGGATGGAAAACCTGACCCGGCGTCTGTCGGACAGCTATCTCGATCTCGACCTCCTTGATCAGCAGGCCCGCGAGGTTCTGGGACTGTTGCGCAGCGATGAGATTGTCATTCGCTGAGGCAGGCGAGGGGCGAGATTGGCCTGTTGCTAACATCCGCTCCAACTGGTGAGCCGCGCGGTGCCCGTCCGTCGGGTGGGCGCTGCACCATAGTCGGCTGTCACTTTATGCTTGCCAAATACATCCGCGTTATCAGTGTGTTGTGACGTCGCAAAAGCGCCCGCCCGGTGGGGCGGACGGGCGCTGCGCGGCGGCGCTTCGCGCCTTGATTCCGCGCTTTGGAGATTGGGGCGAATGCCCCCTTCAGGCCCAAACCTGCCCTCACTCCGCCTTAGGCGCCGCGCGCGCCCTTCAAGATCGCAGTCCCGTCCAAACTACCGGGTCAGCACCAACAGGCCACCCGTGATTTTGATGCTCGAGAACCGCTGCAAATACGCCATTCCCAGCAATGACTGGCCCATCTCGCCCTCATTCACTACCGCGCGCACATCTGAATGTTGCACCGGCCCCACGGCCACGCTTTTCAGGCGCACCGGGGCCGTTCGCACCTCGCCATTGGCGGTAAAGGCGCGCCCCATATAGGCCAGCTTTCCGGTGTCGATCCCGATCCGCTCTGCATCGTTTTGGTTCAACACGATCTGGCTCGCTCCGGTGTCAACCACGAACCGCACGGGCACACCCTCCACATCTGCTGTCAGATAATAATGCCCATCCGGCGCGCGCGGCAGCTCGATCCGATCCTCCGAGACCACGCTCTGCATGGGACGGACGGTCTGACGAATATCATCCCAGAGCCCGACCACAGCCAGAGCCCCGACGAAAATCAGCGCCCAGATCATCGCCTGTTGGATCAACTTGCCCAAGGAGGCGCGGTTCTGCACCACGAACCACATCAGGATCACCGATCCAAGGATGACGAGATACGTCAACTGTGTATAATCAACCTGTTCCATGGCTCAGATATAGGCGCTCATCCCGCCAGACCAAAGCCGCGCAACCCGTCCAGAACGAATTGCACAGCGAGCGCCGCCAGCAGCATGCCCAAAAGGCGCGTCACCACGTTGATCCCGACCTTGCCAAGCGCGCGTTCCAGCAGGCCCGAGGTCAGAAACATCACAAAGACCAGGGCGATCACCGACAACATCACGCCAATCACCCAGAGCAAGCCTTCGGCCCCCGGCTTTTGCCCGGCCAAGAGGATCACCGTGGCAATCGACCCCGGCCCGGCGATCAGGGGAATGGCTATGGGAAAGATTGACGGATCGTCACCCTCTTCCTCTTCTGCCGCATCTGCCTGTCCTTTGCGACGCTGTCCACGCCGCTCAAAGAGCATGTCGAGCGCGGTTAGAAACAGCAGCAACCCACCGGCGATGCGAAACGCAGGCATGGAAATGCCGATAAAGCTCAGCACCGCCTCACCGAGCGCGGCAAAGAGAATGAGCAGCAGCGCCGAGGTGACACAGGCGCGAATGGCAATCGCTCGACGTCGCGCCGTGTTCATGCCTTGGGTCAGCGCCACAAAGAGCGGCGTCATCCCGATAGGATCAATGATCACAAAGAGCGTGACAAAGGCGGTGATCAGAAATGCGCTGTCCATAGGGGCCTTGCACCATTTTCAGGGTCAAATGCCAAGAGAAAACCGCCCTCACCCCAGATTGCGGGCCAAAGGGGCTCCGAAACGTACGGTCCGCCCGCACAAACGTACGGCGCGCCTCAGCCCTCAGCCGCCTCAAGCCGCTCCAACGCTTCCATCCAGAGGGTTTCTGCCAGAGACAGACCCTGCTTGATTTCGGCGTATTTCTTTTGCCATTGGGTCAGCCCGTGGACATCGTGATAGATCTTCGGATCTGCCAGTTTCTCGGCGACCTTCCCTTCCATACCATGTAGTTTCTCAAGCCGCTCCTCACAGCGTTTCACATCCTGCCGCAGTTTGAGGATTGCGTCGCGCGAGGGCCGTTTGACCTTGATTTCCTTGGGTTTTTCGGCTGGTTTTTCCGTGTCCGAGCCGCTGAGCAGCATGGCGCGGTAACTCTCCAGATCGCCCTCATAGGGGGCCACTTCGCCACCCCGTACCAGCCACAGTCGATCCGCCACCAGCCCCAGGAGATGCATGTCATGGCTGACCAGAATGATTGCGCCGCTATAGGCGGTCAGCGCCTCCACCAGCGCCTCGCGGCTCTCGATATCAAGGTGGTTTGTCGGTTCGTCGAGAATCAACATATGCGGCGCATCCACCGTCGCCAGCATCAACGACAACCGCGCCTTCTGCCCACCTGACAGTTTTCCCACCAGCGTTTCCGCCTGCTCCGCTCCAATACCAAAGCCCCCTAAACGAGCCCTTAACTTGGCGGGCGTTTCGGTTGGGCGCATCCGGCGAATGTGGTCGATGGGGGTCTCGTCAAGGTGCAATTCTTCGACCTGATGCTGCGCGAAATAGCCAACGCGCAGCTTGGAAGACTTGTGCAGTTGCCCTTCAATGGGTTGAAGTTTGCCCGCTAAGAGCTTGGAAAGCGTGGATTTTCCTTCGCCATTCCGACCCAGCAGGGCGATCCGGTCATCCTGATCAATCCGGAGGTTCAGCCGCCGCAACACCGGCACGCCATCATAGCCCACTGATCCGCTCTCGATCCGCAGAATGGGCGGCGAGAGTTCTTCGGGCGTGGGAAAGGTAAAGCGTTTGAGCGCCGCCTCTTGCGGCGTCGTGATCGGCTTGAGCTTGGCGATCATCTTGAGGCGCGATTGTGCCTGCACGGCCTTGCTCGCCTTGGCACGAAAGCGGTCGACAAAGCTCTGGAGATGCGCGCGGCGGGCGTCCTGCTTCTTGGCTTCAGAGGCGGCGGCGGCGAGACGGGCGGCACGGGTTTCCGCGAAAGTCTCGTAACCCCCTTGATAAAGCGTGAGTTTCTTGTCCTCGAGATGCAGGATCGAGCCCACAGCACGGTTCAAGAGCCCGCGATCATGGCTGACAATCAGCACCGTATGCGGATAGCGCGCGAGGTAGGTTTCGAGCCACAACGCGCCCTCAAGATCGAGATAGTTGGTCGGTTCGTCCAACAGCAGCAGATCGGGTTGCGAAAAGAGCACGCCCGCCAATGCCACACGCATCCGCCAGCCGCCGGAAAAAGCGGAGCAGGGCATGAGCTGTTCCTCGTCGGTGAACCCCAGCCCTTTGAGGATGCTCGCGGCGCGCGCCTCGGCGGACCAAGCGTCGATATCGGCCAGACGGGTCTGGATTTCGGCGATCCGCGCGCCATCGGTCGAGCGCTCGGATTCTTCCATGAGTTCAGCACGTTCCGTGTCATAGCTCAACACGGTGTTGACGAGCGACACCTCGTTTCCGGGCACTTCTTGCGCCACGCCGCCGATGCGCGCGCGAGATGGCAGGCTGATGCTACCGCCCTCCAGCGCCAATTCTCCCCGGATCAGGCGAAAGAGGGTGGTCTTGCCCGTGCCGTTGCGGCCCACGATGCCAACCTTGTGGCCGTCGGGGATGCTGGCGGAGGCGCTGTCGATCAGGGTACGGCCCGCGACCGAATAGGTGATATCATCAATGTGCAACATGGCCCCCCGCATGCCGTAAGTGCGCGCCGCCGTCAATCGCGGCTTTTCAAGGGGCGGTGTGCATGCTATCGGACCCGCGATCAAACGCGGTCGGGCAAGGGGCCGGGCCGGTGAAACCTACGGAAAAGAGGCTGAAATGGCTGTTGAACGCACGCTGAGCATCATCAAACCCGACGCGACCAAGCGCAACCTGACCGGCAAGATCAATGCCAAATTCGAAGATGCAGGTTTGCGTATTGTCGCCCAGAAACGCATCCAACTGACCCCGGAACAGGCGGGTGTTTTCTATGCCGTGCACAAAGAGCGCCCGTTTTACGGCGAATTGTGCGAATTTATGGCGTCAGGCCCGGTTGTGGTGCAGGTTCTGGAAGGCGAAGGCGCTGTGGCCAAGAACCGTGAAGTGATGGGTGCCACCAACCCTGCGGATGCTGCCGCTGGTACGGTCCGCGCGGAGTTTGCCGAGTCGGTGGGTGAGAATTCGGTCCATGGGTCGGACGCGACCGAGACGGCCGCTGTTGAGATCGCCTATTTCTTTTCGGGTCTCGAACTGGTCGGCTGATCTTGAAGTGATACCTGAAGAAAAGGCCGTATCCCATTGGGATGCGGCCTTTTTCATTGCTCAGATGCTGGCGTAATCCTGATAGACTGGTGCGGCATTTGGCTTGGGTTGCGCTTGCGACGCGGGTTGCGGGGGCGCGGATTTGGCCCCGGGAATCGGGGGGGTGGCCTGTGGCATGGGACTGCTCCATTTATGGGGTGGCAGACCTTGGACGGCCTGACCTTTGATTATCCTTACAGGATCGGTAAGTTTCACGGCGCGGTTAGGGCGCAATTGTGGCGAAACTAAGGCGAATCAAGCGCTTAGCTGGTCAACCACGGTGACGCCATAGCCCTGAAAGCCGTCCATTGCGCTCAATGCCTCGTTCAGCCCCGACAAACCGATGCGTTTGGTGATCAGGCGCTCGGGGTCGAGATGCCCGGCGGAGATCATGGCGAAGAGGGCGGCAAAGCGGTCCGCCCCGATGCCACGGGTGCCGTGCAATGTGATCTGGCGGGAATAAACCAGGTCGAGCAGGGGCAATTCGGGCGTGGCGTGACGGCCAAGGGGCATGCCGATCTGCACATGCCGCCCAAGTTTTCGCAGGCTTTTCAGAGAGTTGTGAAAGGTGTCGGTAATCCCGAGCGCGTCCAGTGACACATGCGCGCCGCCCTCGGTCAGGTCGCGCACAGCGCTGCCCACATCCGGGGTATGGCTGGCATCAAGGGTGGCGGTCGCGCCGAGGGATTTGGCGATGCGCAACGCCTCAGGGTTGACGTCGATGGCCAGAACCCGCGCGCCAATTGCCGCGCCGATCATGATGGCCGAGAGGCCGACGCCACCGCAGCCATGAACGCTAAGCCATTCACCGGGTTGAGTTTTTGCCCGGTCTACCACGGCGCGAAAGGCGGTGGTTACGCGGCAGCCCATGCCGGCGGCGGCCGCAAAATCCATCGCATCAGGCAGGCGCACGAGGTTGAAATCGGCGCGCGGGATGGCGAGACGTTCGGCGAAGGCCCCCCAGCCGGTAAAGCCGATGACCTGTTGGTGATTGCAGGTTGTCGGCTCTCCACCGCGGCAATCGGGGCAGGTCCCGCAGCCAAGGATAAACGGCGCCGTGACCCGGTCGCCAACTGCAAAAGCCCGACATTCTTGCCCGATTTCAAGGACTTCGCCCGCGAACTCATGCCCCATGACATGCGGCAGGATAACATCTGGATCGGCCCCTTTCCACGCGTGATGGTCCGAACGGCAGACCCCACAGGCGCGCACGGCGATCACCGCGCCGTCGCGGGGACAGGCGGGATCTGACACATCGGTGATTTCGGTGGGGGTATTGTAACGGGTCAGGAGGGCTGCGCGCATAAGGCACCTTTGGCTGGGGTTCGGCGCAGCCTAGAGTGGGGTGCGAGACAGGGCAAGCGTGTACAGGATGTGCATTTTGTACACGCGTTTTGTACGCAAATTCCGGTGGGGCCGCCCGCAGGGACAGGCGACCCCGGAGGGACGGGTTTCAGGCGACCATGCGCTCAACCACGTCGCCAAAGGAGGAGGGTGTCGGGACGATGGTGACGCCCGCCTCGGAGAGGATCTCGACCTTCTCTTGCGCCGATTCGCCGAAGGCCGAGACGATGGCACCGGCATGGCCCATACGCCGACCTTTGGGGGCGGAGAGACCGGCGATATAGGCGGCCACGGGCTTGGTCATGTGGTCGCGGATATAGGCGGCGGCTTCGGCCTCTTGCGGGCCGCCGATTTCGCCGACCATGACCACGGCGTCGGTGCCCTCGTCATTCTCGAACAACTCCAGAATGTCGCGGAAGGAGGAGCCGTTGATCGGATCACCGCCGATGCCCACCGAGGTCGACACGCCGATGCCACGCTCTTTCATCTGGCTGGCGGCCTCGTAGCCCAAGGTGCCGGAACGCCCGATGATGCCCACGCGACCGGGTTTGTAGATATGCGGCGGCATGAGACCGGCGAAGGCCTGACCGGGGGTGATGATCCCTGCGCAGTTGGGGCCAATCAGGCGCATGCGCTTTTCCGCCTTGTAGCGGCGCATGTAGCGCTTGACCTTGATCATGTCGCTGGCGGGGATGCCGTCGGCGATGCAGACGCAGGTGGTGATGCCTGCATCCGCCGCTTCCATGATGCTGTCGGCGGCAAAGGGGGGCGGGACGAAGCAGATCACGAGATCGGCGCCGGTTTCGGCCACGGCCCCTTTGACGGTGTTGAACACCGGCAGGCCGTTATGCTTGGTGCCGCCCTTGCCGGGGGTCACGCCGCCCACGACATTGGTGCCGTGGTTGATCATGTCCTGGGTATGAAAGCTGCCGATGCGGCCGGTGAGGCCGGTCACGAGCACGCGACTGTTCTTGTCGATGATAATGGCCATCATGCGGCTCCTTTTGCGGCGGGTTTCGTGTCAGACCAAGCCCGAACCACCAGATCAGCGGCGTCGGCCAGGGTCTCGGCGGTCAGGATCGGCAAGCCGCTCTCTGCTATAAGGCGGCGACCCTCTTCGACATTGGTGCCCGAGAGGCGCACGACGAGGGGCAGGGTGAGGTTCAATTCGCGCACCGCGCGGATCACCCCCTCTGCGATCCAGTCGCAGCGGTTGATGCCCGCAAAGATATTGACGAGAATCGCCTCGACATTGCGGTCGTTGAGCACGGCGTTGAACGACATCAGCACCCGTTCCGGGCTGGCCCCACCGCCCACGTCGAGAAAGTTGGCAGGCTCGCCACCCGCCATCTTGATCATGTCGAGTGTCGCCATTGCGAGACCCGCACCGTTGACGATACAGCCGATTTCACCCTCAAGACCGATGTAGTTCAGGCCCCGGTCGCCTGCGAAGGTTTCACGCGGGTCTTCTTGGCTCTTGTCGCGGAGTTCCGAGATTTCGGGGCGGCGGAAGAGCGCGTTATCGTCAAAGCTGACTTTGGCGTCGAGCGCCATGATTTCGCCCGAGGTGGTGACGACGAGCGGGTTGATTTCCACCATACTGGCGTCGGTTTCCTCCATCATCCGGTAACAGCCGATGATGGTCTTGACCGCCTGCGGGATGAGGGCGGCGTCGAGCCCGAGGGAAAATGCGATTTCGCGCGCCTGAAACGCCTGCATGCCCACCGCCGGATCGACCACCGAGCGGATGATCGATTCGGGTTCCTGCGCGGAAATCTCTTCGATTTCCATGCCGCCTTGGCCGGAGGCCACGACGACGACGCGCTCTTCCTTGCGATCCATCACGAAGGCCAGATAGATTTCCTGTGCGATGCTGGTGGCCTCTTCGATATAGAGGCGGCTCACCAGTTTGCCTTGGGGTCCGGTCTGATGGGTCACGAGCATGCGGCCCAGCATCCATTGCGCGGCCTCGGAAATCTCGATCTCGTTCTTGCAGATCTTCACGCCGCCCGCCTTGCCGCGCGCGCCGGAATGGATCTGGGCCTTGACCACCCAGCGGTCGCCGGACAGCTCTGAGGCGCGGTAGACGGCCTGTTCGGGGCTATAGGCGATCCCGCCGCGCGGCACCTGCACGCCAAAGCGTTTCAAGAGTTCCTTGGCTTGGAATTCGTGGATGTCCATTTTGGTAGTCCTCCCTTTTCTGGTTGGCCTTTTGGTTTGGCCCTCAGCCTTTGGCGGCGATGGCGTCGGCGACGCTTATCACGTTGTTGGCCATACGCTCGGATGCGGCGTCGATCATCTTGCCATCAAGGCTGGCGGCCCCTTTGCCCTGGGCTTCGGCCTTGCGCAGTTCCTCGATAATGCGGCGGGCGCGGGTGACTTCGGCCTCGGGGGGCGAGAAGACATCATTGGCAAGCGCAATCTGGCTGGGGTGGATGGCCCATTTGCCCTCGATCCCCAGGGTGGCGGCGCGTTTGGCCGAGAGCGTATAGCCGTCGGGGTCGGAGAAATCGCCGAACGGCCCGTCGATGGCGCGCAACCCGTAGGCGCGGCAGGCGACGGTCATGCGGCTGAGCGCAAAATGCCACTGATCGCCGGGATAATCGGGGTTGAGGCCGCCGATGACCACGGTGCGGGCGCGGTTGGAGGCGGCGTAATCCGCGACCCCGAAATGCAGCGCCTCGAGCCGTCCGGGGGCCGAGGCAATCGCCTCGACATTGGCCATGCCGAGGGCGGTTTCAATAAGCGCCTCAAGGCCGATCTGATGGGTAAAGCCCATCGCTGTCTCGATCTGGCTGACCATGGTTTCCACGGTGTAGAGATCAGCGGGCACGCCCACCTTGGGGACAAGGATGGTGTCAAGGTGCTGGCCCGCCTGTTCCACGATCTCGACCACGTCGCGATACATGTAATGGGTATCCAGCCCGTTGATGCGGATCGAGATGGTCTTGCCCTTGGCTTTCCAGTCGATGTCATTGAGCGCCTGAATGATATTGGCGCGGGCCTGCACCTTGTCCGGGGGGGCGACGGCATCCTCTAGGTCAAAGAAGATGTAATCGACGTCCGAGTCGGCAGCCTTGTCGATCATCGACGGGCTGGAGCCGGGCACGGCGAGTTCCGAGCGTTGCAGGCGTTGCTTTTTCAGCGGGTGAAGTGTGTAGCTCATGTTGTGTCCCGATCAGGCGGCGCGGGCGGATGCGACGCGCACCTGCCGTGTTGGGGTGGAGGCGCGGAAATGTTCCTGTGCGGCGGCGATCCCGCAGCCCGGTTCAATCGCGGCCCCGGCATCGCAGAGCGCCATTTCAGCGGCGGAGATGGCACCGCAGAGCATCACCGGGTTGAGCGAACCCAAGTGACCGATGCGGAAAGCGCGGCCTGCCAGCTTGGCCAAGCCAGAGCCGAGTGAGGTCTGATATTTGTGATAGGCGGTGGCGATGACGTCGCGGGCATCGACGCCCTCAGGCGTGTAGATCGCTGACACCGTATCTGAGTGCCATTCCGGGCCATCCGCCACGAGGCGGCAGCCCTGCCATTCGGCAATCGCGGCGCGCACGCCCGAGGCGAGGCGGTGGTGACGCTCCCACACGCTCTCCATGCCCGCCGTCAACAGCATGTCGAGCGAGCAGCGCAACCCGCGCAGGAGCTGGGTGGCGGGGGTATAGGGAAAATAGCCGGTGTCGTTCAGCTTGATCATGTCGGCAAAGCTGAAGTAGCAGCGCGGCATTTTGGCACGCTCATGGGCGGCGAGCGCCTTGTCGCTGACGCCCAAGAGGCCGAGACCGGCGGGCAGCATGAAGCCCTTTTGCGAGCCTGCGACGGCGAGGTCGACGCCCCAATCCTCCATCTCGAATTCAATCGAGCCGATGGAACTCACGCCATCGACGAAGAGAAGTGCGGGGTGGTTCACGGCGTCCATGGCCGCACGGATGGCCGCTATATTCGAGGTGACGCCGGTGGCGGTCTCGTTATGGGTGGCAAAGACGGCCCTAATCTTGTGGTCCTTGTCGGCGGCGAGTTTGGCGGCGTAATCCTCGACCGGCACGCCCTTGCCCCACTCCACCTCGCAGAGGTCGACCTCAAGTCCCAGACGCTCGGCCATATCGACCCAAAGCATTGAAAACTGGCCGAAACGCGACATCAGCACGCGGTCGCCGGTGTTGAGCGTGTTGGAAATCGCGGCCTCCCATGCGCCGGTGCCGGAGGTCGGGTAGACGAAGGCGCGGCCATGGGTCAGGCGGAACGCTTTTTTCAGGTCCGAGAGCAGGGGCAGGATGAAATCGCCAAAATCTGGCGCGCGCATATCCTCCATCGGGATGTTCATGGCGCGACGCACCTCGTCAGGCACATTGGTGGGTCCGGGAATGAAAAGATGCGAGTTGCCGTTCATGTCTGTCCTCCTTCAGGCTTGGCCCTTTATGCGGGGGGCGCGGACATGGCGTAATGCCCGCGCGCATGGAAAAGCGCGGCTAAGCGAGGGGCTGATTGCCCCGGTGGGTAGGGGCAGCCTACCCGGTGGTGGATTGGCGGTATGCCGTTGCATTCTAAAAAATCGTTTGATTTCAGGACGTTCCTTGGTCTTGTATAAAGGGGCAGGAGGAGGAGCCCGTGCGCGATATGGAAGAGGCGACCTTGGAGGACGCAAAATTGGACGTGCCCGAGGTGATCGTGGCCGACCGGCAGGCGATTGTCTGTCAGGGGTTGGGATCATTGGTGGCGCAGATTGCGGAGGTGCGTCTGGGCCCGTTCGCCACGGATCAGGCGAGCCTGCGCAAGGCGCTGGGCGAGCGACCGGGGCGGGTGATCCTCGTGCTGGGGGTGCGGCTCGCGGATGCTGATTTAGGTCGGGTGCTGGACATGCTGCGGCGCGACCATCCCCGCGTGATGGTGGTGGTCGTGGCCGAAGAGGCCGAGTTCGCGTTTATCCGCACGGCGGTGAAGGCGGGCGCGCATTCGGTCTGCATGATGGGGCAGGTTCTGACCAGCCTGCCGCGCGTTTTGGGCCATCTGGTCGAGGGGCACAGCATCCTGCCGGTGGAGATTCTCAAGCGGTTGATGGGCGAGCAGGGCGATTCCCTGACCCGGCGCGAGCATGAAATATTGGGGCTTTTGGTCGATGGGCTGACGAATTTCCAGATTTCGGCGCGGCTGGGGCTCTCGGAGAATACGGTCAAGTATTACCTCAAGGCGATTTACCAGAAACTGGATGTGAATTCACGCGGTGGGGCTATCGCGAAATATGTGGCGGGGACGTATTGAGAGGGGTCTAGGGGTGTAAGCCGCGCGGAATCAAGGCGCGAAGCGCCGCCGCGCGATCGCTGGGCCGTCCCGCGGCCTAGCGATTTTGAGATGTAGCGCGTCTATTTGAGGTTATACGGACTTGGCAGGCATTAAGTGGCAGCCACTACCGTTGCATCGCTAGTCCCCGGCCCAGCGAGCGCGCGGCTCAATGCCTACGCGTTTAGTGTCCCCCATCCCCCCTCAATCCACCACCGTCACCAAATGCCAACGCAGGGCGTCATTAGGCACAGGATCGAAATGGGTCACGCGGTTGGAGAGCACCACCAGTTGCGTGACGTGAAAGGGAATGAGCGTGCCCGAATTCATCGCCAGATATTCCTGCGCTTCGATATAAAGCGCGCGTCGACGTTCGAAATCCAGTTCGGCACGGGCGGTTTCGATCAGCCGGTCGAAATCGGGGCTGGTGTAATGGGTCTCGTTCCATTTGGCAGAGGAGTGAAATGCCTCGTTCAGGGCCTGATCGGCGGGGCGCTCGCCCCAAGAGGTGCTGAAGGCGTCCTTTTTCATCCAGACATTCGACCAGTACCCATCGGCGGCGGCATTGATCAGGTTGACGCGGATACCTGCCCGCGCGGCCTGTTCCTGAAAGGTGACGCCGATCACCGGCCAACTGGGATCGAGCACCGAGACATGCACATCAATGTCGAGCCCATCCGGGTATCCCGCCTCGGTCAAAAGGGCGCGGGCGCGCTCTGGATCAGCGGGACACTCCATCTCGGCGCGGTATTGGTCATTGGGGGCCACAGGCGTGTCGCACGAAATCACCCCGCCACCATCCAGCGCCAGTTGCAGCATCTCGTCGCGGTCCACGGTAAGGCGCAGCGCTTGGCGCACGCGGGGATCGTCAAACGGCGGCACATCGGTACGAAAGGCCAGTCCCATCCAGTTGCCGGTGGGAATTTCCAGCAATTGATAATGCAGCGATTTGTCCAGCGCCCGGCGCAAGAGCGGGACGATGCCGCGCTCCATATCGAGTTGACCGCTGAGAAAGGCCTGAAGCCGGGCCTGCGCATCGGGCACGCCGATGACCTCGATCCGCTCCAATCTTGGCGGCCCTTCCCAATAGCCCTCATTGGCGATGAGCACGGTGATGCCATCGGGGTCGAATTTCTCGACCTTGAAGGGTCCGGTGCCGATGCCGCTCTGGTCGATGGTGTCGCCCGAGCCTTGGGGGATGATGCGCAGGCGGGGGTCCATCAATTGCAGCGGCAGGTCGGCAAAGGGCGAGTCGAGCTGCATTTCGACGCTAAGCGGTCCGGTGGCGGCGATGCGGGTGATCATCTTGACCGCCGCGCGGGCCGGGCTGCCATAATCAGGGTCGATGACGCGCTTGATCGAATAGACCACGTCGCCCGCATCGAGCGGGCTACCGTCGTGAAAGTGCACACCATCGCGGATCTGAAAGGTCCAGAGCGTGCCATCGGCGTTTGGGGTCCAGGAGGTGGCGAGATCCGGCGCGGGTTTTCCGCCGCGACCGGGGCGCACGAGGCGGCTCTGGATTTTCTCGATGATCTGGAGCACCCGGCCTTTGGAGGCGGGGTCGAGGCTGGACTGCGCGCCAAAGCCGACGTTATGGGCGTGGCGAAACGTGCCGGTGGGCGCGGCCCCGGCGGGGGCGGCGAGCAGGAGGCACAGGATCGAGAGCAGAAGGGGCCGCATGGACATCTCTCCGCGAGGGGTGCTGTGACTGTGGCAAGGCTGGCCGCGAAAATCAAACCTTTCGCATGGGTTTGGTCTCACGTTTTCGACGGGCGTGACGGACATCAGGAAAGTTGAAATTTCCGCATGCCAGCGCTTGACGGGGGGGCGGACCCGTCATAGAAGCGCGGAACGTTTGGGGCTGACCCCAAGCGTGCTGCGGGCGGTTGTAGCTCAGTTGGTTAGAGTACCGGCCTGTCACGCCGGGGGTCGCGGGTTCGAGCCCCGTCAACCGCGCCACCGCAGTCCTCAACGGCCCTCGCCTTGGCGGGGGCCTTTGTGTTTGAGACGTTCCGTTTTGAGAGACATGTTTCACCGCTGTTGAATTGCACAACCGCAGGATTTTGGGATTGACGGGCGCGCGGGGGGCGCTTATGCAGCGGCCCACGCGCGGTTGTAGCTCAGTTGGTTAGAGTACCGGCCTGTCACGCCGGGGGTCGCGGGTTCGAGCCCCGTCAACCGCGCCATTTCTCCTCTTTTACAGGACAGACCGGCACGTTGTGGTCATTCCGCAGCGGCGATGTTTTGGCCTGCGAACTGTGGCATCACCTTGTCGATGAAGAGTTGCAGCGAGCGTTTCTGGCGTTCCATATCGAGGCCCATCGAGGCGTAGTAGATGAAGGCATCGACGCCCAAGCTCTCATATTGGTGGACTTTTTCGGCCACGGTGTCGGGGCTGCCGAAGGCGAGGTTTTCCTCGAGCATGGCAGGGTCGGTGCGGGCGTTGCCCTCTAATTCCGCCAGCGGGACGGGGTCGGGGAAGCCGTTGACCACCTCGCCGCGTTTCATCATCAGGTTGCCGAATTGTCCCAGAACGCGGCGGAGGGCCGCCAAGGCTGCCTGCCGGTCGTCCTCGGTTTCATAAACTGCCGTGTGGCGCATCAGCGCCCAACGCCCGTCATAGCGACCACCGTTTTTGGCAATCGCGGCGTCGAGCCGGGCGCGGTAATTCTCGGCCTCAGAGAAAGGCATGGTGAGCGGCCAGCTCATGATGTCGCAGCCATGCTCGACCGCGTAATCAAAGGTGACGGGGGCGCGGGCGGCGACCCAGATGGGCACCTCCTGCTGCACCGGCTTGGGGCAGGAAGTGGCGGTGGGGAACTGCCAGTAGTCGCCGTCATGGGCATAGTCGCCCGCCCAAAGGCGTTGCACGGCGGGCAGCGATTCCTGCATGTAGCGCCAGCTGTCGGGTTGATTGAGTCCGGGCATCATGCGGTCAAATTCGCGCTGATAGGCACCTGAGCCGATGCCAAACTCAAGCCGCCCGTCGCTGAGCAGGTCGAGCATCGCCGCCTCACCGGCCAGACGGATGGGATGCCAATAGGCGGCGTTGACCACGCCCACGCCCAAGCGGATGCGGCTGGTATGCTCGCCCCACCATGTCAGGATCTGAAACGGGTTGGGGGCGATGGTCATTTCCAGCGCGTGATGCTCTGCCGCCCATGCGATTTCGAATCCGGCGGCTTCGGCCATTTGCACCATTTCGAGGGTGTGATCGCGCAGCGCCTTCATATCCGCCGATGGGTCGAGCCGTTCGAGATTGATTGCGAGGTGGAATTTCATCGGTGTCTCCTGTGATCAGCGCATTTGAAAGGGGTTGGCCAAGGGATCGTCGGACATGTTCATCCAGACGGTTTTGGGCCTTGTGTAGTCATAGAGCGCCTGAAAGCCGCTCTCGCGGCCATAGCCGCTGGATTTGGTGCCGCCGAATTCGGCGATGGGGCTGATGGCGCGGTAGGTGTTGACCCAGACGATACCGGCGCGCACCGCGCGGGACATCCGCAGGGCGCGGGCGTTGTCGCGGGTGAAGATGCCTGCGGCCAGCCCATGTTCGGAGCCGTTGGCGAGCGCGAGGGCCTCGGCTTCGGTTTTGAAGCGCAGGACCGAGAGGACAGGGCCGAACAGTTCGGTATCGACGATGCGCAGGTTGGCGGAGGGGCAATCGAGGATGGTCGGTTCAAAGAACATCTCGCCCGCCGCCGCGCGTTTGCCGCCGCAGATCAGCCGCGCGCCTTGGGTTTGGGCGTGGGCCACTTCCTGTTCTATGTGGTCCAATTGCGCGCGGGTGCAGAGGGGGCCCATTTGCGTGGCCTCGTCCATAGGATCGCCGATGCGGATATCGCGGGCGATGGCGCTGAGGCGGGTAAGGAAGTCGTCGGCGATATCCTCATGCACGAGGAGGCGCGAGCCTGCGACGCAGCTTTGACCCGAGGCGCCGAAGATGCCCGCGACGGCACCGTTGACCGCGCTCTCGATATCGGCATCGTCAAAGACGACAAAGGGGGATTTGCCGCCCAGTTCCAGACTGACTTGGGCGAAATTACGGGTGGAGTTCATCAGCACATGGCGGGCGGCGTTCGGCCCGCCGGTAAAGCTGATCCGGGACACCAGCGGGTGTGAGGTGAGCACGCGGCCGCAGGGGTCGCCATGGCCGGTGACGATATTGACGACGCCACCGGGGATGCCCGCCTGCGCGATCAGCCGCCCGAATTCGAGGATCACGGCGGGGGCGTGTTCCGAGGTCTTGAGCACCAATGTGTTGCCCGCCGCGAGGGCTGGGCCAAGTTTGACCGCCGTGAGGAAAAGCTGGGAGTTCCACGGCACGATGGCCGCCACCACGCCCAAGGGTTCGCGGTGGGTAAAGACGAACATATCCGGCTTGTCGATGGGGAGGGTTTCGCCGGTGATCTTGTCAGCAGCCCCGGCGTAGAATTGCAGGAATTCGGCGATATATTTGGCCTGCCAGCGGGTTTCCTTGAACATCTTGCCGGAATCGCGGGTTTCGACCTCGCCCAAGCGTTCGCTGTGCTCGGCCAGAAGATCGCCCAAGCGGCGCAGGCATTGGCCGCGCGCGGTGGGGGTCATGCGGGACCATGGGCCGTCGTAGCAGGCGCGGTGCGCGGCCTCAACGGCGCGGGTCACGTCGGCCTCGGTCGCCTCGGGGGCCGTGGCCCATACCTCGCCGGTGGCGGGGTTGAAGCTATTGAACCGGGTGCCATCCGAGGCATCGACCCAAGCGCCGTCGATCAGCATTTGATAGGCAGTGGTCATTGTCTGGCTTTCATTCTGCGGCACAGCGGGTGGCATCGTTGGGGATCACCCGATGATAGCCGCCGTCGCGCCATGCCAGCGGTGCGGCCCCTGCGTCGAATACGCTGGTGACAGTACCGATGACGATGAGATGGCTGCCTGAGGGGACGCTCTGCGCCATGTCGCAGGCAAAACCCGTCGCCCCTTCGAGCAGGGGGGCGGTGCCCGGTGTGCCGTAGCAGTCGATGCCGGAAAAGCGGTCGGTGACCCAGCCGTCATGCCGCCCGGCAAAGCGGTCGGCGATCTCGGTGCTGCCTTCGGGCAGGATATTGACGCAAAAGCGGCCATTGGCGGCCACCGCCTGTGCGATGCGGCTTTGCCCATGCAGGCAGACAAGGACCGAGGGCGGATCGGCGGAGACCGAGGTAAAGGCGCTGACCGTGGCCCCGAACCGGCCCATCGGCCCATCGGTCGTGACCACCGTCACCGAGGCTGCGACCTGACGCATGGCGCTGACAAAGCCGGTTCTGTCGACGGGGGAGGGGCTATTGGGGTGCATGGTCTTGTCCTTTGCCTGTGAGTGCGGCCTCATCAGGCTGACATGAATGGAGAGTTTTTGAAAACGAATTGTTTTGCTGTATATGTGCGGAAAATTCGAATTGATAGGATGCGGGGGGTGTTTGCACTTGCAGCATTGCGGATTCATGCCAAGTGATTGCGCTAACTTGGAAAAACGGGCTTGTTTGCGGGTTGCGAATCCGTGTCAGGCTGGAATACCAGACACCAATGCGCCGCGATGGCGGGTTCGAACAGGGTAGGGCGCCCACGCCCAAAAGGGAGAGAGACATGACGGCAGGACGGGTCAATCCGAGCTTTCGGTTGGAAGATCAGGGGATTTCGGGGCTGGGCAAGGTCCATTACAACCTGATGGAACCTGCGTTGGTCGCGGCCTCGGTGCAGCGCGGCGAGGGGGAATTGGGGCAGGGCGGCACTTTGTTAGTCAGCACTGGCGAATTCACCGGCCGCTCGCCCAAGGACAAGTTTACGGTCCGCACGCCCACCACGGAAAACACCATCTGGTGGGACAACAACCTGCCCATGTCGCCGGAGCATTTTGATCAGCTTCACAAAGACATGATCGCCTATCTGGCGGGGCGTGAAGTGTTTGTGCAGGATCTGGTGGCGGGGGCGGACCCCGCGCACAGCATCAATGTGCGGCTGGTCAATGAGCTGGCGTGGCACAACCTCTTTATCCGCCACATGCTGCGCCGTCCGGAGCGCGAGGCGCTGGATCATTTCGTGGCGGATTACACGATCATCAACTGCACCGGGTTCAAGGCGGACCCGGAGCGGCATGGTTGCCGCTCCGAGACGGTGATCGCGGTCAATATCGATGCCAAGCTGATCTTGATCGGCAATACGGAATATGCCGGCGAGAACAAGAAATCCATCTTTGGCCTGATGAATTACCTGCTGCCCGAGAAGGGTGTGATGCCGATGCATTGCTCGGCCAACCATGCCAAGGATGACCCCGAGGATGCGGCGGTGTTCTTTGGTCTCTCGGGCACGGGCAAGACCACGCTTTCGGCTGATCCCAACCGGACCTTGCTGGGCGATGACGAGCATGGCTGGTCCGACACCGGCACGTTCAATTTCGAGGGTGGCTGCTATGCCAAGACGATCCATCTGAGTGCCGAGGCGGAGCCGGAGATCTATGCAACCTGTTCGATGTTCGGCACCGTGATCGAGAATATGGTCTATGACGCGGAGACGCGCGAATTGGACTATGAGGATTCGAGCCTCACCGAGAATATGCGCTGCGCCTATCCGCTGGATTATATTCCCAATGCTTCGGCCACCGGGCTTGCGGGACATCCGCGTAATGTGGTGATGCTGACCTGTGATGCGTTCGGCGTGCTGCCCCCCATTGCGCGGCTGACCCCGGCGCAGGCGATGTATCATTTCCTCTCGGGTTTCACAGCCAAGATGGCCGGGACCGAGCGTGGGTTGACCGAACCGCAGCCGGTGTTTTCGACCTGCTTTGGCGCCCCCTTCATGCCGCGTCGTCCGGAGGTTTATGGCAACCTCCTGCGCGCCAAGATCGAGAGCCATGGCGCGTCGTGCTGGCTGGTCAACTCGGGCTGGACAGGCGGGGCCTATGGCACCGGATCGCGGATGCCGATCAAGGCGACGCGGGCGCTCTTGACCGCTGCGCTTGATGGATCGCTGAACGGGGTCGAGTTCCGCAAGGATGCGAACTTTGGCTTTGACGTGCCGGTGTCGGTGCCGGGCGTGGCGGATGTTCTGCTTGAGCCGCGCCGCACATGGAATGATCCGGCAGCCTATGATGCGCAGGCGGCGAAACTGGTGGCGATGTTCGCAGAGAATTTCGCGCAGTATCTGCCGCATGTGGACGACGAGTTGCGGGCGGTGGCGCTGGGCTGAGGCGAAGGCGGCACGGCGGCAGGTTTTGGCCTGAAAGGGACATTCGCCCCAATCTCCAAAGCGCGGAATAAAGGCGCGGCACGCGCCGCCGCGCAGCGCCCGTCCGCCCCCTCGGGCGGGCGCTTTTGCAACGGCTCAACATATTGAAAACGCATAAGTATTTGGCGGGGATAAAGTGCCAGCCGATGAGGTCGTAGCGCCCACCCGGCGGACGGGTGCTGCGCGGCTCATAGCAAAGGTCCAACGTCCCCTTCACGCCATTCGCGTCCGTCCGGACGGTCGTTGCACGTGACCTCAGTCGCGCAGATGCGTTTCCAGCCAGTGTTCCAGCCAGTGGATGTTGTAATTTCCGGACTGGATGTCCTCTTCCTGCAAGAGCGCGTGAAAGAGCGGCACGGTGGTGTCGACACCGTCGACGATCAATTCGCCAAGGGCGCGGGCCAGACGCTGGAGGGCGCTGTGACGGTCCTTGCCATGCACGATCAGCTTGGCAATCAGGCTGTCGTAATAGGGCGGGATCTTATAGCCATCATAGAGCGCCGAATCCATCCGCACGCCCAGCCCGCCGGGGGCGTGAAACTGGGTGATCCGACCGGGGCGCGGCGCGAAATCAGGCAGCTTCTCGGCGTTGATGCGGACCTCTATGGCGTGGCCGTTGATGATCAGATCGTCCTGCGTAAAGGACATCGGCAGGCCTTCGGCGACGCGGATCTGTTCCTGCACAAGATCGACGCCAAAGATCGCCTCGGTCACGGGATGCTCGACCTGCAACCGTGTGTTCATCTCGATGAAGAAGAAATCACCCTTTTCATAGAGAAACTCGATGGTGCCCGCGCCGCGATACTGGATATTCGCGCAGGCATCGGCACAGATTTTGCCGATACGGGCGCGTTCCTCGGCGGTGATGCAGGGGCCGGGGGCCTCTTCCAGCACCTTTTGGTGGCGGCGCTGGAGTGAGCAGTCCCGCTCTCCCAGATGCACCGCACCGCCCTTGCCATCGCCGAACACTTGAATTTCGATGTGACGCGGCGTGGTGAGGTATTTCTCGATATAGACCTCGTCATTGCCAAAGGCCGCCTTGGCCTCGGAGCGGGCGGTCAGGAAGGCCTTTTCCAACTCGGCGGCGTTCTGCGCCACCTTCATGCCGCGCCCGCCGCCGCCTGCGGTGGCCTTGACGATGATTGGAAAGCCGATGTCAGCGCAGAGCGCCTGCGCTTGCTTGAGAGTGGCGACGCCGCCCTCTGAGCCGGGAACGCAGGGCACGCCAAGCGCCTTCATCGTGTCCTTGGCGGTGATCTTGTCGCCCATGATGCGGATATGTTCGGCAGACGGGCCGATGAAGGTCAGGCCGTGATCCTCGACGATCTGCACGAAATTGGCGTTCTCCGACAGAAAGCCATAGCCCGGATGAATGGCCTGCGCGCCCGTGACTTCACAGGCGGCGATGATCGAGGGGATCGACAGGTAGCTCTCGGAGGAGGAAGGCGGGCCGATGCAGACGGATTCGTCGGCCATGCGCACATGCATGGCGTCGGCGTCGGCGGTGGAATGCACGGCGACGGTCTTGATCCCCATTTCACGGGCGGCGCGGATCACGCGGAGGGCGATCTCGCCCCGGTTGGCGATCAGGATTTTCTCGAACATGTGCAGCGGGCCTTATTCGATGATCATCAGGGGCGCACCATATTCGACCGCCGCGCCATCCTCGATCAGGATGCGTTTGACGGTGCCGCCCCGCGGGGCGGGAATATGGTTCATCGTCTTCATCGCCTCGATGATCAGCAAAGTGTCGCCCTCGGCCACCTGCGCGCCGACGCTGACAAAGGCGGGCGAGCCCGGTTCGGCCTGCATATAGACGGTGCCGACCATGGGCGAGGTCACGGCGCCGGGATGGCTTGCGGGGTCTTCGGTGGGCGCTGCGGCGACCGGGGCCGAGGCGGCGGAGGGGGCGTGTATCTGGGCGGGTGCTGCGGGGGGAGTGTAATGGGTGGTGACAGTCTCGCCCCGGCGACTGACGCGCACGTTGAGCGTGTCCGAGTCGCCGTATTCACGTTTGACCGACAGTTCGGTCAGATCGTTCTCGTTCAAGAGTTCCGCTAACGCCTTGATAAAGGCCACGTCCGATTCATGGGATTTGTTCGACATATCTTCCTCGACCACAGCGCGATGATGTCCCGTCCGGGGCTCATGGCATTTTGTTTTGGCCGCTTATAGGGCAAGGCGGAGGCTGAGAAAAGCGGCCATTGCCCAATAATCTGGGGGTGGGAGGGCAATTTTGCGAGAGGCGCGCGTATTCAGAGCGGCATGCCCGAAAGTTTGGCCACGAGTTCCGCAAGGTTGCGGGCCTGAAATTTCTCAAGCAGGCGGGCGCGGTAGACCTCGATCGTGCGGTAGCTGAGGCCGAGATCCAGACCGATTTCCTTGGAGGTGAGGCCACGACAGGTGAGAATCGCCACTTCGCGTTCGCGTTGGGTGAGTTGCACCATGGGGCGTTCGTTAGAGAGATCGGAAAACGACCAGATGCCGCGCTGAAACGGGGCCTCGGGGGTGAGGGATTGGCCGCGCACCCGGCACCAGAAGAGCGTGCCATCGCGCCGTTTCATCACCCGCTCGTCGGAATAGCGCCCGGTCTTGCGCATGATCGAGAGCGCATCCGCCCCGATGCGGCGATAATCCTCAATCGAGGGGTAATAGCGGGCGAGGGGGATGTTGGTGTAATCGGCAGGGGCGTCGCCAAAGATCACGGCAAATTTTTGATTGCACTGCCGGATGATGCGGTGTTCCAGCAGCGCGAGGCCCACGGGGGCGTGGTCAAAGGCGAGTTCCTTGATCTCCATGGCGGTCTCCATGGCCCGTTTATGGCGCGCGGGAGGCGGCGCGCCAAGGGCTTTGCGTGTTTCTACGGAATTGTGCCGGGGCTTTGTCGGTGGTTTGGTGGCGACGGGGAGGATTGGGCGATGAATATCGGGATTTGGCTGGAGCGGGCGGCGCGTGCGTGGCCCGCGCGCGAGGCGCTGTTTCAGGGTGTCGACGTGGTCGCGGATTATGCGGGGTTTGACCGCGCGGCGCGCGAGGTGGCGGGCGGGTTGATGGCGCAAGGCGTGGTTGCCGGCGACCGGGTGGCGATTTTCATGGGCAATGCGCCCGAGTATCTGCTGGCGCTCTATGGCATCTGGTATGCCGGGGCGGCCGCTGTGCCGATCAACGCCAAGCTGCACGGGGCAGAGGCGGCGTGGATCATTGCGGACGCGGGCGCAGCTGTGGTTCTGGCGGATGCGGCGCGGCGCGAGGCTTTGGCCGCAGAGGGCGTTGCGGCGCAGGCGGTGGCGCGGGGCGAGGCCGTGGCCGAGGTGGAGACCCGTGCGCCGGAGGATCTGGCGTGGCTGTTTTACACCTCCGGCACCACCGGGCGGCCCAAGGGGGTTCGGATCACGCATAGGATGCTGGTGGCGATGTCGCTGAGCTATCTGGCGGATGTGGATGAGGTGACGGGCGCGGATGCCACGCTTTATGCCGCGCCGATGAGCCATGGTGCGGGGCTCTATGCGATGGTGCATGTGCTGCGCGGGGCGCGGCATGTCTGCCCTGCGTCGGGCGGGTTTGACGAGGCCGAGATTTTCGATCTCGCGCGGCATCATGACCGGGTGCATATGTTTGCGGCTCCGACGATGGTCAAGCGGCTGACGGCGCGGGCGCGTGTGAGCGGCGAGACGGTCGCGGGGCTGCGCAGCGTGGTTTATGCCGGGGGGCCGATGTATCTGGCGGATATTCTCGAGGCGGTTGAGGTCTTTGGCCCGGTTTTTCTGCAAATCTACGGGCAGGGGGAATGCCCGATGGCGATTACGGCGCTGTCCCGCGTCGATGTGGCGGACCGCAGCCATCCGCGTTGGCGCGAACGGCTGGCCTCTGTCGGTCGGGCGCAATCGGTGGGGGAGGTGCGGATTGCCGATGAGACAGGGGCCGAGGTGCCGCCGGGCGAGGTCGGTGAAATCCTCGTGCGCGGCGATGCGGTGATGCCGGGGTATTGGCAGAATGTCGCGGCCAGTGAAAAGGCGCTCAGGGGTGGCTGGCTCTGGACCGGGGATCTGGGGCGGATGGACGGCGATGGCTATGTGACCTTGCAGGATCGGTCCAAGGACATGATCATCTCGGGCGGCAGTAATATCTATCCGCGCGAGGTGGAAGAGGTGCTCTTGACCCATCCATCGGTGATTGAGGTGGCGGTTGTGGGGCAGATGGATGCCGAATGGGGTGAGATTGTGGTGGCCTTCGTGGTTTGTGACGGCGAGCTCGATGAGGCGGCGCTTGACGCGCATTGTCTGAACCAGATCGCGCGGTTCAAGCGGCCCAAGCGCTATATAGCGGTGGCCGAACTGCCCAAGAACAATTACGGCAAGGTGCTCAAAACCGAGTTGCGGGGGCGTTTCGCCGAGTAACCCCACCTTGTTTTCGCCGATCAAAGGCGCTAGATGCGCGGGGTCGAGCGGTCGCAGCCTACCCGCTTTAAAAAACAAGGATGAAAGATGAGGACGATTGTTATCTGCTCGGGCGGGCTCGATTCCGTATCGCTCGCCCATAAGGTGGCCGCTGAGCATGAATTGGCGGGGCTTTTGAGCTTTGATTACGGGCAACGCCATGTGAAAGAGGTGGAGTACGCCGCTGCTTGCGCGCGCCGTCTGGGCGTGCCGCATAAGGTGGTGGATATTCGCCAGATTGGCGCGGCCCTGTCGGGATCGGCGCTGACCGATGATGTGGCGGTGCCGGATGGGCATTACGCCGAAGAAACCATGAAAATCACCATCGTGCCCAATCGCAATGCGATCATGCTGGCCATCGCCTTTGGCATGGCAGCGGCGGAAAAGGCCGATGCGGTGGCCACGGCGGTGCATGGCGGGGATCATTTCATCTACCCTGACTGCCGCCCCGGTTTCATCAACGCGTTTCAGGCAATGCAGGATGCGGCGCTGGAGGGCTATGCCGAGGTCAGGCTCTATACCCCCTATTTGCAGGGGTCCAAGGGCGATATCGTCACCGATGGGGCAAAGCATGGCACGCCTTTTGCCGAGACATGGTCCTGCTACAAGGGCGGTGCGCGGCATTGCGGGCGCTGCGGCACCTGTGTGGAGCGGCGCGAGGCGTTTCATCTGGCGGGGGTGGTTGATCCGACCGACTATGAGGACCGCGATTTCTGGCTGGCGGCTCTGGCCGGACGGGGGGCGTGATGTACCGGATCACCAAGGAATTCCATTTTTCCGCGTCGCATCAGCTGTTTGGCCTGCCTGAGACGCATCAATGCGCGCGGCTGCACGGGCATAATTACATAGTGGTGGTGGAACTGACCGCCGCCGAGTTGAACGCGCATGGGTTCGTGCGCGATTACCTCGATCTGGGCGATCTGAAGCGGTATATTGATGACACGCTGGATCACCGGCATCTGAACGATGTGCTGGGGGACGATTGTGTGACTGCAGAGCGGATGGCCAAGCATTTTTACGACTGGTGCCATGCGCGCTGGCCGGAGGTGACGGCGGTCAAGGTCAGCGAAACGCCGAAGACCTGGGCGGAGTTTCGTCCGTGAGCGACGCGATCCGGGTATCGGAAATCTTTGGGCCGACGATACAGGGCGAGGGCGCGCTGATCGGTCAGCCGACGGTATTCGTGCGCACGGGGGGCTGTGACTATCGCTGTAGCTGGTGCGACAGCCTGCATGCGGTCGAATCGGCCTATCGCGAGACTTGGGTGCCGATGAGCGCTGAGGCCGTGATGGCCGAGGTGGTGCGCCTCTCGGGCGGGCGGGCTATCATGGTGACGCTGTCGGGGGGCAATCCGGCGATTCAACCGCTGGGGGCGTTGATCGACCTGGGCCATGCGCAGGGCTATCGGTTCGCGATGGAAACGCAGGGGTCCGTGGCGCGCGACTGGTTTGCGGCGCTTGATATGCTGGTGCTCAGCCCCAAGCCGCCGTCATCTAGCATGGTGGTGGATTGGGCGCTGTTCGAGGAATGTGTTGCGGCGGCCAAGGGCGCGGCAAGCGTGCTCAAGATCGTCGTGTTTGACGAGGTGGATTACCAATGGGCGCGGCAGGTGGCGGGGCGTTATCCGCATCTGCCGCTCTATCTGCAACCGGGTAATCACACGCCGCCACCGCCCGAGGACGATGCCGCGACCGTCGATCAGGCGGGCATTGACGACCGGATGCGTTGGTTGGTGGACCGGGTGACGGGCGACGGATGGTTTGACGCAAAGGTTTTGCCGCAACTGCATGTGATGCTCTGGGGCAACAAGCGGGGCGTGTGAAGGAGAGAGCGATGAGCGAGAATATCTACAAGGATCTCAAGCAGTTGGGTGGTGCCGCACAGATACCGCAGACCCCCGAAGAGGCGCTGTTGGAGCGGGTGGCCAATCCGCAGGCGGATGTGCAGTATAACGTGCGGTTTACTGCGCCCGAGTTCACCTCGCTCTGTCCGATGACCGGCCAGCCTGATTTCGCGCATCTGGTGATTGATTATGTGCCGGGCAAATGGCTGGTCGAGAGCAAGTCGCTCAAGCTCTATCTCACCAGTTTCCGCAATCATGGGGCATTCCATGAGGATTGCACGATTTCGATTGCGCGGCGCTTGGTGGCGTTTCTGGAGCCGCAGTGGCTGCGGATTGGCGGCTATTGGTATCCGCGTGGCGGCATTCCGATTGATGTCTTCTGGCAGACCGGGGTGATGCCCGAGGGGCTCTGGATTCCTGATCAAGGTGTGCCACCCTATCGCGGGAGAGGGTGAGGGGCAGGGTTTGGCCTGACGGGGACGTCGGCCCAGCGATTGCGCGGCGCCCTTCGGGCTTGAGTCCGCGCTTAAGCGCCGCTTGGGGCCGACGTCACCTAAAGGCCAAGACCCTCCACTTTTCGCATCAGCAGGGCACGGTGCGATAGGTGCCGTCGCCATTCGAGTAGGCGCATTGGTTCTTGGCGGTGTTGCGGGCCACAAGCGTGCCTGCGGCAGCCCCTGCCAGTGCCGAAACGACGGTCCAGCCGGAATCGGCGTCAAAGGCGGAGGCGAGCAAGGCACCACCGGCTGCACCGGCTGCGCCGCCGACCAGTTCCCGGTCGCTGACGCCCTGCATGCAGCCTGCAAGGGCGAGGCTGGTGACGCTGGCGAGAATGAGACTGCGGTTCATGGTAATCCCCTTTTGATTTGGTTTGAACACAGGATTCAACGCAGGGTCGGGGGATTTGTTCCATCCGGGAAACCGGAGGAGCGGCGGATATTCGATCACAGCATCGGTGGCGGGGGTCTGCGCCGCGCGCCCGAGAGGGCGTTGCCCGCAATCGCAGTCAAAAGGATCGTGCCGCCGATCAGGGTATTCGGGGTGGCCGTCTCGCCGAGCACAAGCCAGACCCAGACCGGGCCCAGCACCACTTCGGCCAAGGACAGAAGCGTCAGTTCGGCGGCCGGCACGGTCTTGGAGCCGATGGTATAGAGGATCAGCCCCAAACCCACCTGAAACACGCCCATTCCGAGCGAAATCCCCATGTCGCCGGGGGTGATCCCGAGCGACAGGCCAAGCCAGAGGCAGATGATCGCCATCAGCACCATGCCAAAGACACCCGACAGAAAGACGGCGGGCATCATCTCTGTTGCCTTGCCCCAGCGGAGGGTGATGGTGAAGGTCGCAAACCCCACCGCAGAGCCGATGGCGGCGAGATTGCCCAAGAGGGCGGCCCCGCCGAACTTGTCCCAGACCATCACCGCGATGCCACAGCCCGCAACGAGAATGGCGACCCATGTCTGGGGCCGCACATATTCGCCAAGGATCACACGGCCAAGGACAGCGGCCAAGAGCGGAGAGCAGGCGAAAAGCATCATTGCATTGGCGACGGATGTGGTCTGGATGGCAAAGATCGCGCCTGTGTAGGCCGCAACCAGTGACAGCCCGCCAATCACCCCGGGCCAACCCATGCGCCACGCAAGGCGCAGCGGATCTTGTCCGGTGCGCAGGCGGATCACCCCATAGAGCAACAGCGTCATCGAGACAGAGCGGTAGAACAGAATCTGCCAGACCTGCGCCTCGTCGATCAGGCGGATGCCAAGGCCCACGGTGGACCAGACCAGACCGGCGAGAAACACAAGGGCATAGCCGCGCAGGTCCCGCTCGGACCGGGTCAGGACGGTGGTCATTTGGCGCTTTCTTCGTCGGGGATTTGCGGCGGCAGGGGACTGCCGGGGGCAAAGATCGCCTCGGCGGTGACAGGCACCTCGTCGCTATGGCGCGCCGCGCGCAATTCGCGCCAGCCGAGATAGAGGCCAGAGGCAATGATCAGCGTCATACCGGCAAGGACATTCAGCGCCGGAACTTCGTCCCAGAGCACGTAGGCAAGGATCGCGGCAAAGGGCAGGTAGGTATAGTCAAAGGGGGCCACGAGGCTTGCGTTGGCGATCTGGTATGCCCGCGAGACCAGCGAATAGGCTGCCATGCCGATGACCCCTAAAAGGGCAAGGCGTGGCAGGTCGCCAAAGGCCTCGGGTGGTAATTCCCAGCGCAGGTGGTGGGTGGCCGGGGTGATCTCGATCACCTGATTGACCAGCCAGCCCATCGGCAGGATCAGCAGCCCGGCGAAGGTCAGGGTATAGAGACCCACGGTCAATGTGCTCTCGCGGTCGCCGATCTGACGGGCGATGATCTGCGAGATGGCGTAGGTCACAGCGCAGAGCAAGGGCAGGATCGCCACCCAAGAGAAATTCTCGCCCGCCGGGTTCATGGCGATCAGCACGCCGATAAAGCCCACGACGAGGGCCGCGCAGCGATGCGGTCCGATGGTTTCACGCAAGAAGACCGAGGCGAAGAGTGCGGTGATCAGCGGCGCGGAGAAGAAGATTGTGCTGACCTCGGCCAGTCCCATGAACGGGAAGGCCGCGTAGAACATGGAAAAGCCTGTGGCGAAGAGGAAGGCGCGCAAGAGATGCAGCGGCCAGAGCGGCGTCAGCAGGCGGTGCGGGGCCCCGAGAATCAAGATGAGCGGCGTCATCACCAAGAGGGTCACGATGGAGCGCACGAAAATCAGCAACCAGACCGGATAGAGGGTCAGCAGCGTTTTCATCATGGCATCCTGCCCGACAAAGAGCAGCATGGCGATCTCGACGCAGAGTATCCCCTGCAGCGCGCGCGACGGCGCGGGGGTGGGATGTGCCGAAAGCGTGGCCATGGGGGTCCATTTCTATCAGTTTGGCGCGCGCGCCGCAGTGTCCTAGGGTCGTCTCAGGCTGGGGAGATCAAAAGCGACTGTCGCGCCTCTTTGCGACGCGGATGCGTAAAAACCGGGCAGGGGTCTGCGCGGCCTCTCGGGTGCTGAGGGCCATTGGGGCAGGGTCGCAGGCTTGTACGAAAACGTGACCTCGGATATCGACGTAAGAATATTGCGCGCCGTGTTATTTTCGTGGAATAAACAGGCTGTAAACTTATAGACAAGTCTTGTGCGCTTGTTGTAAAAAAATTCTCGCACTCACAGATTGCCCACAGATAGCCCTCCGGGACAAGGACTCGCCAGATGCCGGACCGGCTCATGATCGGCACCAGAATTCGCGAGAGGCGGGTGTTGAACGGTATCCGGCAATCGGATTTGGCGCAGCAGGCCGGGATTTCGCCCTCCTATCTCAACCTGATCGAGCACAATCACCGCCGGATCGGGGGCAAGACCCTGCTCAAGCTTGCGGAGGCGCTCAAGGTTGAGCCGTCGCAATTGACCCAAGGGGCTGAGGTGACGTTGATTTCCGGTCTGCGCGAGGCGGCGGGCAAGCCGGATACGGATGGGCCTGAACTGGACCGGATCGAGGAATTCGCCGGGCGCTATCCCGGTTGGGCGGGGCTGTTGAACGAGCTGCGTCGCCGCAATCAGGCGTTGGAGCGCACCATCGAGACATTGACCGACCGGCTGGCGCATGACCCGTTTCTGTCGGATTCGCTGCATGAGGTGATTTCGGCGGTGACGGCGATTCGGGCGACGTCTTCGATTCTGGTCGAAACCGAGGCGATCGAGCCGGAATGGCAGGCGCGGTTTCATCGCAACATCAACGAGGACAGCGCGCGGTTGACCGAAGGCGCGCAGGCCTTGGTGCGGTATCTGGAGGCGGCCCCCAATACCGAGGCGGAACTGACGTCGCCACAGGACGAAATGCATGCCTTTCTGGCCGCGCGCGGCTATCATCTGGCGGAATTGGAGCGCGAGATGGCGGGGCCGCGCGATGTGGCGCGGTTGATCGAGGCGGCCGCGGCGCAGGGCATGTCGAGTCCGGCGCAGAGCCTGACGCGCGACGCGCTTTTGCGGTATATGGAGGATGCGCAGGCCTTGCCGCTCAGGGCGTTTCTGGCGCGGGTGGGGATGCTGGGGCTGAGGCCCGACCGATTGGCAGAGGCGACGGGGGCGGATATGGCGCGGGTGTTCCGGCGTCTGGCGAGCCTGCCGGAGGCAGAGGTGGGGCCGGTCGGCCTGGTGATTTGCGATGCGTCGGGCACCTTGACATTTCGCAAGCCGATTGGCGGATTTGCCATGCCGCGTATGGCGGGGGCCTGCACGCTCTGGCCGCTCTATCAGGTGCTGAGCCAGCCGCAGGTGCCCATTCGGATGCGGTTGCGGCAGGCGGGGCGCGGGGCCGAGGTGGTCGAGGCCTTTGCCGTGGCCGCGCAGGCTGTGGCTGCGGGTTTTGATCGACCGCCGCTGATGCAGGCGCTGATGCTGCTTGTGCCCGATCCGGGCGAGGCGGGGGGCGGGTTGCGTCAGATGGGGGTGAGTTGTCGGATCTGTCCGGTGCCCGACTGTGCGGCGCGGCGTGAGCCGTCGATTGTCGCGAAAGGATTGTGACGGGATGGACCGACAGACAGACAGACGTGCGGCAGCGCCTGCGCGCGCAACGGAGGGGAGGCCAGTTGCATGAGTAAGAGGGTTCTGGTGATCGAGGATGAACCGAACATCATCGAGGCTGTCAGCTTTATCCTGTCGCGGGATGGCTGGGAGGTAAAGACCCACGCGAATGGCCATGATGCGATGGAAGCGGTGCGCGCCCGCGCGCCGGATCTGATCATTCTGGATGTGATGCTGCCCGGCAAGAGCGGCTTTGACATCCTTCAGGAAATCCGCGCCGATGCCGTCTATGGCCGCACGCCGGTCCTGATGCTGACGGCACGTGGCCAGACCAAGGATCGCGAGATGGCAGAGCGTGCCGGAGCCAGCCAATACATGACCAAGCCGTTTTCCAACGCCGATGTTCTGGCGGCGGTACGGGCGCTGGTGGTGCCATGAGTCCCGAACGCAGCCCGTTGTTTCTGGCGCGGCGCACCTATCGGCTGCGGCGTTTGTCGGATGCGGCGCGGATGCTGCCGATTGCCGGGGCGGTGTTGTTCTCGCTGCCGCTCTTGTGGGAGACGAGGGAGGTGCGCACCACGGATGCGATGTTCTATATCTTTGGTCTCTGGATCGTGCTGGCGGTGATCTCGGGCGTGATCTCGACGCGGCTGCGCCCGACTGATACTGAGGATGACCCGAAAGGATCGCAGGAGCGCTAGATGACGATCCTCAACGCCCTCATCCTTGTTTGCGTGCTTTATGTGGTGTTTCTCTTTGCCGTGGCCTTTGCGGCGGATCGTGCGGCGCTGCGCGGGCGCGGAAGCTGGCTGCGCTCGCCCTATGTCTATACGCTGTCGCTGTCGATCTATTGCACGGCCTGGACATTCTACGGCGCGGTCGGTTTTGCCGCGCGGTCGGGGCTGGAATTCGTCACGATCTATCTGGGGCCGACGTTGATCATGATCGGCTGGTGGTGGACCCTGCGCAAGATGGTGCGGGTGGGGCGCAGTCAGCGGATCACCTCGATCGCCGATCTGATTTCCTCGCGCTATGGCAAATCCAACCTGCTGGCCGTGATCGTGACGGTGTTGGCGGTGATCGGCACGACGCCCTATATCGCGCTGCAATTGCAATCGGTGACGCTGTCCTTTGCCGCCTTTGCCGAGACCGATCCCACGGCCACGACCCTGCCGGATATGCAATCCACGGCACTTTGGGTGGCGGGGGGGCTGGCGCTCTTTACCATTCTTTTCGGCACGCGCAATCTGGATGCGAACGAGCGCCATCACGGCGTGGTCATGGCCATCGCGCTCGAAGCGGTGGTCAAGCTCTGTGCGCTCTTGGCGGTCGGGATTTTCGTGGTCTGGGGCCTATCGGGCGGGGTGGCGGCGACGCTCGACCGGATCGACGCCTCGGCCATTGCACGCTTTGAGGTGTCAGGCAGTCGCTGGGTTGGTCTTACGATGCTGTCGGCGGCGGCGTTTTTGTGCCTGCCGCGTATGTTTCAGGTGATGGTGGTCGAGAATGAGGACGAGGACCATCTGCGCACGGCGGCCTGGGCGTTTCCGACCTATCTGATGTTGATGAGCCTCTTTGTCGTCCCCATCGCGGCGGTGGGGCTGGAGGTGATGCCGGCAGGGGCCAATCCGGACCTCTTCGTTTTGACGCTGCCCTTGATGGATGGGCGCGACGGGTTGGCGATTCTGTCGTTTCTGGGCGGATTCTCCAGCGCCACCTCGATGGTCATCGTCGCCGCTATCGCGCTCTCGACCATGGTGTCGAACCATGTGGTGATGCCGCTTTGGCTGCATTTTTCGGGAAGTGCGGCGATGGTGTCGGGGGATGTGCGGCATGTGGCGCTGCTTGCGCGGCGGCTCAGCATCGCCGGGGTCGTGCTTTTGGGCTATATGTATTTCCGCCTGTCGGGAGGGGGGACTGCGCTGGCGGCGATTGGCCTGATCGCCTTTGCAGGTGTGGCGCAGTTCATGCCGGCCTTGATGGGCGGGCTGTTCTGGCGCGGAGCTACGCGCACGGGGGCCTTGGCGGGGCTCTGTGTCGGGGCGACGGTGTGGATCTATTGCCTCTTCCTGCCCAGCTTTGGACCCTCGGTTGTGCTGCCGCAGGTGGTGTTTGACGAGGGGCTCTTTGGCCTGCAGTGGCTGCGGCCCCGCGCGCTCTTTGGGGCCGAGGGGATGGACCCTGTGGTGCATGCGGTGCTGTGGTCGATGCTGCTCAACACCGCCGCCTTTGTCCTTGGCTCGCTGCTCAGCTTTCCGCAGCCGGTCGAGCGGTTGCAGGGCGCGCAATTCGTTAATGTGTTCGATCATTCCGGCACGCCCGGCGGCTGGACCGGCGGCATGGCGCAGAGCGAGGATCTGTTGATCATGGCGCAGCGGATCATGGGGGCGACCGAGGCGCAGGCGCTCTTTGCCGAGGCCGCCAAGAGGCAAGGGTTGGCGGGGTATCTGCCCGAACCCAGCCCGACGTTCCTGCAAGAGTTGGAGCGGGAATTGTCGGGGTCGGTCGGGGCCGCGACGGCCCATGCGATGATCAGCCAGATCGTCGGCGGCGCGGCGGTCTCGGTCGAGGATCTGATGGCGGTGGCGGATGAGACCGCGCAGATCATGGAATATTCCAGCCAGCTTGAGGCGAAATCGCAGGAACTGGCCCGCACCGCACGGCAGCTCCGGCAGGCCAATGAAAAGCTGACACAGCTTTCGGTGCAAAAGGACGGGTTCCTGAGCCAGATCAGCCATGAGCTGCGCACGCCGATGACGTCGATCCGGGCGTTCTCGGAAATCCTGCGCGACACCGGGGATCTGACACCAGAGGAGCAGAACAAATATGCCTCGGTGATTCATGACGAGGCGGTGCGCCTGACACGGCTTTTGGATGACCTCCTGGATCTCAGCGTGCTGGAGAATGGTCAGGTCGTGCTGCATGTGCAGACGGGATCGCTGGCGGATCTCCTCGACCGGGCGGAACGCGCGGCGGGGGTGCAGGGCGGCACGCTCCGGGTGGTGCGCGACCGTGGGGCCGAGGCTGTGGAATTGACCACCGACCTTGACCGATTGGCGCAGGTATTCATCAATCTCATCGCCAATGCACGCAAATATTGTGACGGGCAGCCGCCGGTGCTGACCATCCGCACAGCCGTGGTGGACGGGCAGTTGGTGATTGATTTTACCGACAATGGATCGGGCATCGCACCTGCACAACAGGCTGTTATCTTTGAGAAATTCTCGCGCATTGGGCAGCACAAGGCGGGGGGGGCGGGCCTTGGCCTTGCGATTTGCCGCGAGATCATGGCCCGGTTGGAGGGCGCGGTCAGCTATCTGCCGGGACAGAAGGGCGCGGCATTTCGCGTGACCTTGCCACTGATGGCGCGCATGGCGGCGCAGTAGCGGCGCGCGGTTTTCGGCCCTGCCTAAAGGAAATCGTAACCAAGCCTGCCTAGGGTTGTCCCATGAGCTTCAGAAGGGGGCAATGGCGCTGGCTATGGGATCGCAGGATCACGGTTCGGTCATTCAACGCATGGCACAGGCGGCACGGGGCGGGTTTGACAGCCGTCAAATGTCCCCGGCCAAGGCGTTGCGGCTGGCACTGGCACGGGTGGCGGATTCGCTCTTTGGCCTTGGCATCACGGTCGCGACGGTCGAGCAGATGCGTTTGCCCTTGGCTGAGGTTGCCCATCGTCTGAGCGATGAGGGACTCTTGGTGCATCTTGATGGCGCGGCGGGCGCGCGGGGGGCGCTCTGCCTTGATCCGCAGTTTCTGGCGGGGTTAATCGAGGTGCAAACCACGGGGGCCGTGCGCCCCGCCGTGGCGCGGCCGCGTGCCGCCACACGCACCGATGCGGCGATGGTCGCGCCGCTGATTGATGCGGTGATGGCCGAGTTTGACAGCCAGATGACAGCCGAGGTCGAAGGCTATCTGGCGCGCGGCTTCAGCTTTGGCGACTTGGTCGAGGATATGCGCGCGCTGTCGCTTGTGCTTCTGGCCCCAGATTACGACTTGCTGCGGCTGACGGTCGATTTGGGGCCGGGGGCCAAGACAGGGCGTCTCGACCTGCTGTTGCCGGTGGTGCCACTGCCCGTCCGCGCAGCGCCCGGGGCGGGCGCATTGGGGGACGGCTCGGCGCCTCTGGACCAGGTGGTGCGTACTGCGCCGGTGGTGCTTGATGCGGTGATGGGCCGGTTGCGGCTGCCGTTGCGCGATGTCTGGGCGTTCAAGCCCGGCGATTTGGTGCCGATCCCGCGAGAGGCACTGGGTGAGACACAGTTGGTGGGCACCAAGGGGCATATTGTGGCCATCGCACAGTTGGGACAGATGAACGGCTGGCGCGCGCTGCGCCTGATCGCGGGCGGGGCTGCGCCGCTGCCCGACCGGCCCGACCCAGAGGATGAGACCGCGACGCAGGTGCCGGTTGCCAGTGCCGCAAGCGCATCGCCGCCGCGCACGGGGCGCGATCTCGTGTCTCTGTCCGATGCCGGTCAGAGCCGGGAGCCGGTGTGAACCGGCGCTTTGGTGCCGATCCACCTGCCTCGGTTGACTTGCATCAATGACCGAAGCGCGCCGGTTTGATAGACTGAGGATAATCAGGGAGGGTTCTCATGCTGGAGACAGAAAAGTATCGGTCGGCGCTGATGGCGCGTCTGGGTGAATTGGATAAACGCCTGCACGCGATTGAAGGTGAATTGGATTCAACAAGATCCAAGGATTGGGACGACGCCGCGATCGAGCGCGAAGGTGACGAGGTTCTCGAGCATCTGGGTCAGCATGGACAGGAAGAGGTGGTGCGAATCCGTGCTGCGCTCGACCGCATCCGCAAGGGGGCATATGGCATCTGTGCCAAATGCGAAGAGCCAATTTCCGCCGACCGGCTGGATATTCTACCGGAAACCCCGCTTTGTCGGAGCTGTGCTGCGCAGCTATCCTGAGATCGGTCACGCATCTGTTACGGGCTCGGCCTATGTTGTAGCCTCAAGGAAAAAAACACGTTAGAGTTGCAATTGCCACCAGGGAGGACGACCATGACCAATACTTGCACTGAGCTTGATCGCCTACAGCATCAAATTGGGCAGGCGGATGTCGAAAGCCGCCACAGACTGGAGCCGCAGTTGCGCCGCATGATCGAGCGGCTGCGCGCCGAGGGGCTGGCGGTTCCCGACCAGACCAAGAGCCTGCATGAGGTCTTGCTCTGCGAGGCTATTGAGGCACAATTCGAGAACATGCCGGTCTGATCCTGCCGCTTCTTCCGTCAGACGCTTGCGCATGGGGATTTTCCCCTTAGAACTAGTGTGCAGGTGCGTTTGATCGGCGGGGGCGGTGTGACAGGGCAAATACGTCAAGAGTTGCGCGACGGGGTGGCGGTGCTGCTGCTCGATCGGCCTGTGGCCAATGCCTTGGCTGCCGAGCTGCGCGCAGATTTGCGGCGCGCTCTGGAGGCCGCTGCGGTGGCTCAGGATGTGCGCGCCGTTGTTCTGGCCGGGGCCGGGACGGGGTTTTCCTCGGGCGTGGACCTGACGGAATACGATGGCCCTTTGGCGGAGCCGTGGATTGATACGCTCTCCAGTCTGATTGAGGACTATCCCAAGCCGGTGATTGCCGCCCTGCATGGCACCACGTTCGGGGCCGGTCTGGCGCTGGCGCTGGCGGCACATGCGCGCGTGGCACAGTCCGAGGCGCGATTGGCCTCGCCGGAGATCACGCTTGGCATGGTGCCGGGCGGCGGTGTGACCCAACGGTTGCCGCGCCTTTTGGGCGCGCAGATCGCGTTGGAAGTGATGCTGGGGGGACAGACCGTGCGGGCCTCTGATCCGCGGTTGCGGCGGCTCTTTTCCCAGATCACGCCCGAGAATCCGGTGCCCGCCGCCATTGAGCTTGCGCGCAGGCTGGCCGATGAGGGGCAGTGGCCGCGCAGTTGCGAGGCCACGCGTGGCCTGTCTGATCCGGCCGGATTTCAGCGTGCCATCACAGTCGTGGCCGAGCGGCTGAAGGGGCAGGCCGGGGCTGCGTCGGATATTCTGCGCGCCGTTGAGGCCGCGCAGCTCTTGCCCTTTGCGCAGGGAGTGGACTTTGAGTCCGCGCTGTTCGAGGATCGGTTGCGCAGCCCCGAAGCACAGGCTCAGCGGCATATCTATGCCGCCGAGCGGCGGGCGGCGGGCATGCCGGAACTGGCGCAGGGGGCGGCCCGCGACATGGGTCGGATCAGCCTCTTTGGGGCGGGTCTTGGCGATGTCGCGCTGTTGCTGCTGGAGGGTGGCAAGGAGGTTCAGAGCGATGCGCCGGACCTGCCTGACGGGGTGGCGCGCGCCCTCACTGCGTTGGTGACGCAGGGCAAGATTGACGCCGCCACCTCTGCGGTGCGGCAGGCGCGGCTTCAGGTCGGCACCGAGCCTGCCGATCTGGTGCTCGATGCGCGTGGCGAGGAGGTGGAGGGTGCGGCGCTGGCGGTGCCACTCGATACGGGGCGCGGGCTGGCGGGGGCGCAGTTGGGGCTGCGGCTCTACCGTCCGTCGCAGAGTTTGCGGCTGGCCGAACTCGCGGTTTCTGAGGCCGCCGATCCCGGTGATGTCGCGAGCCTTGCGCGGCTCTGGTCCGGGCTGGGCGTGACGGCGGTGCGCGCGGCGCAGCCTGCCGCTGGTCCGGGGCTGGGCCATGTGATGATGGGCGCGCTCTGTCTGGCCGGGCTGGAGATGGTGCGCCGTGGGATGACGCCCCTGCGGGTGGATCAGGCGGCGCAGCGGCTCGGGTTTCGGGCGGGGCCGTTCCTGATGATGGATGTCGAGGGCTTGCCGGTGGTGGCGGCGCGGCTGCGTGTGGTGGCTGACTGGCTGGAGTGCCCCGCGCCCGGCGCGGATGATCCCTTGGCCGAGCGGCTTGCCAAGGGGGCGGTGGGCCGAACGGTCGGGCGCGGATTCTATGACCATCCGAGCGAAGGACCACGCCCGCCCAAGGGCATGGCCGGGCCGGGGCTTGATCCGGGTGAGGTGTTGGGCGTCGTTCCGCCACGGCATGCGCTGCATGCGGCGCTGGTGGGGGCGGCGATGCAGCTATTGGCGCGCGGTGCGGTGCAACGGGCCTCGGATCTCGATGTGCTGATGGTGCGGGGTTACGGCTATGACCGGGCGCGCGGCGGGCCGCTCTGTGCGGCGGATCAGCGGGGGATGTTGGCGATTTTGCGGGACATCAAGGCGCTTGCCCCGATGCAGTCGCCGCTTTGGCAAGTGCAGCCGATGCTGCTTGATATGGTCAAGAACGGTGACGGATTTTTTGGCAGGCGGGCCAGCACATAGGGCGGTCAGCCCAGCAGAATGCCGACGACGACCATCATCAGGCCGATCACGGACAAGAAAAGTGCGCCGGTGTTCAGTGGCACCACCTTTTGCACGGCGGCACGCAGGTCTGCGTCGGACAGACCGGCCTTGCGGGCCTTCCAGACCTTGAGGATACACCAGATGAGCGTCGCCAGACCGGCAAGTGACAGAGCAGCCCCCACCCAGATCATGATCTCCATAGTCTGCTCCTCTTTGCATCACCGCCCCGGCGCTAGAGCAATTTTTCGAGCATTGCAAGCCGTGCGGCAGATGGCCCTTGCACCGCATCCGACGCGGCGCTAGTCAGAAACCCCAACCGACCGGAGATCAGGCCATGGACGATATGAATTCCGACAGCAGCTACCGCGTCACCGCCGATGAGTTGCGCCAGTTCATCGAGCGGTTTGAGCGGCTCGAAGCCGAGAAGAAAGACATCGCCGACCAGCAAAAGGAAGTGATGGCCGAGGCCAAGGGCCGCGGCTATGACACCAAGGTCATGCGTAAGGTGATCGCCCTTCGCAAACGCGACAAGGACGATATCGCCGAGGAAGAAGCGGTGCTCGAGATGTACAAGGAAGCGCTCGGGATGGCGTGAGCGCCGAGACAGGTACACCACCGTGACGATCAAAGAAGGCGCACCCCCGTGGTGCGCCTTTTGTTGTTCTAAAGCAATTTCAAAGAAAGTTGATAGACTTTCTTGGTTCGAAATTGCGCCAAATTAAACAGGCAAAGTGTTTCGGTGTTTCAACGGAAAACCGAAACGCTTTACCCCGGGATATGGCGCTGTGGCAGGGCCGGGCAACTCTTCGGTCCGGGTATCACCCAAGACCCGCAGCATCATCGACTTAGCGCCGCGTCACAGGCAATTTGCACCTCAACGCAATACTGACATGTGGTGAACGCCGTGACCAAGATCGACCAGATCGAAACCATGATCCTCGATATTCCGACCATCCGGGGCCATGTCCTGTCGATGGCGACGATGCGGGTGCAGACCGCCGTCCTCGTGCGGGTGCGGTTCTCCGATGGCTCTGAGGGGATCGGCGAAGGCACAACCATTGGCGGGCTGACCTATGGGCCGGAAAGCCCCGAGAGCATTCAATCCGCCATCGACACCTATATCGCGCCGGCTCTTCTGGGCCGTGCGGCGGATGATGTGAACGGGGCGCTGCACTTGATCGACCATCTGGTCAAGGGCAACCGGATCGCCAAGGCGGCGATTGAAATCGCGCTCTGGGACGGGTTGGCGCGGCGCTTGGGCGTGCCGGTGGCACAGCTGTTCGGCGGTGCGGTGCATGACCGTTTGCCGGTGGCCTGGACGCTGGCATCGGGCAATTCCGACACTGACATTGCCGAGGCGCAAGAGATGATCGCCACGCGCCGCCACAATATCTTCAAGCTCAAGATCGGCAAACGTGCGGTTGCTGAGGATGTGGCGCATGTGGCGCGGATCAAGGCCGCCGTGGGCGATGCCGCGAGCATCCGCGTCGATGTCAATCAGGCGTGGTCGTTGCAGGATGCGCGCTGGGGTCTCAAGGGGTTGCAGGATGTCGGCTGCGAGTTGGTCGAACAGCCGGTGCGCGCGCGCTATCTCAATGCGCTGCGCGAGTTGACGCGGGACCATGAGATTGCCGTGATGGCCGATGAGGCGCTGAATGGCCCCGAGGATGCGGTGAGCATCGTGGCCAAGGATGCCGCGGATGTGTTCGCCGTCAAGGTGGCGCAGTCGGGCGGGCTCAAGCGCGCGTCCGAGGTGGTGGCCATCGGGCAAGCGGCGGGGCTTGGGCTCTATGCCGGGACGATGCTGGAAACGGGGCTTGGCACGGCGGCGGCGCTGCAACTCTTTGCGGGAGTTGAGGACTTGCGTTGGGGGTCCGAGCTGTTCGGCCCGTTGCTCTTGACCGAGGATATTCTGGCCACCCCGATCGTCTATCGCGATTTCGCTGTTGAGGTGCCGCAGGGCACAGGCATCGGTGTGACGCTCGACCCCGACAAGATCGACTTTTTCCGCCGCGACCGCGCGCGGAGCCTGAAAACCGTAGCCGGAGAGTGACCGGCCCAAGATCAAGATAATTCCGGAGGAGGAACGACGATGTTTACCCAATCCAATCTCGACGAACTGGAAGGTCGTCTCGACGGTATCGTGCAGGAGGATGCCGAGGCGGGGATTTTCCGCGCCCGTCGTGACATGTTCACCGATGAGGAACTGTTCGAGCTTGAGATCAAGCATGTTTTTGAGGGCAACTGGATCTATATGGCGCATGAGAGCCAGATCCCCAATCCCGGCGATTATTTCACCCTGACCATGGGGCGCACGCCGGTCGTGATCACCCGCGACAAGGATGGGCAGCTCAATGCGCTGGTCAATGCCTGCTCGCATCGCGGCGCGCAGCTCTGCCGGTTCAAGCGGCGCAACCAAAAGACCTTTACCTGTCCGTTCCACGGCTGGACCTTTTCCAACACCGGCAAGCTCTTGAAGGTCAAGGACCCGAATGGCGCGGGATACCCCGAGCAGTTCAACACCGACGGCAGCCATGATCTGACCAAAGTGGCGCGGTTCGAGAATTATCGTGGTTTCCTCTTTGGCTCGCTCAATGCCGATGTGGCCCCGCTGGAGGAGTATCTGGGCGAGGCGCGCAAGATGATCGACATGATCGTCGATCAATCGGATGAGGGGCTCGAGGTGCTGCGCGGCTCGTCCACCTATACGTTCGACGGCAACTGGAAATTGCAGGCCGAGAATGGCGCCGATGGCTATCACGTCTCGGCGGTGCATTGGAACTATGTGGCCACCACCTCGCATCGCACGGTGGATGGCAAGGAAGACAAGATCAAGGCGACCGATGCCAGCAAATGGGCCAAGCAGAAGGGCGGATTTCATTCCTATGTGAATGGTCACCTGCTGCTGTGGACCACATGGGCGGACTCAACCAATCGCCCCAACTATCCGCGCCTTGCCGAATGGACCGAGAAATATGGGGTGACCAAGGCCGAGTGGATGGTGGGCGTGCTGCGCAATCTCTGCCTCTATCCCAATGTGTTTCTGATGGACCAGTTCAGCAGCCAGATTCGGGTGTTCCGCCCGGTGAGCGTGGATAAGACCGAAGTCACGATCTATTGCATCGCCCCCAAGGGCGAAAGCCAAGAGGCCCGGTCGCGCCGTATTCGCCAGTATGAGGATTTCTTTAACGCCTCCGGCATGGCCACGCCCGACGATACCGAAGAATTCCGCGCCACGCAGCGCGGCTATGCCGGGGCTGCGCATGCCAAGTGGAATGACATTTGCCGCGGCGCGACCCAGTGGATCCATGGCCCGGATGAGGATGCCAAGGCGCTGGGCGTGAATCCGATCCTGTCGGGGGCGCGCACCGAGGATGAAGGACTGTTCGTCATCCAGCACAAGCAGTGGTCCGAGCGCATGGCGCAGGCCATTGCCAAGGAACGCGCCAGTGCATCCGACGCGCAAGTCGCGGCAGAGTGAGGAGAGATGACTATGACCACCGCAACGCTAGACCGCCAGAGCACCGAGGCCACCATGACCTATGAGGAAATCCAAGCCTTTCTCTATGCCGAGGCGCGCGCGCTTGATGATCGCGACTGGGACACTTGGCTGACGTTCTATCACGCCGATTGCCCGTTCTGGATGCCTGCCTGGGATGATGAGGATCAACTGACCGAGGACCCGCAAAACGAGATGTCGCTGATCTATTATCCCGATCGTTCCGGGATCGAGGATCGCGTGTTCCGTATTCAGACCGACCGGTCTTCGGCCACGTCGCTGCCAGAGCCGCGCACCAATCACAATCTCGCCAATATCGAGGTGCTGAGCCGGGACGCAGACACGATCACGCTGCGCTTTAACTGGCACACGCTGACCTATCGCTATGGCAAGACCGATCAGCACTGGGGCACGTCCTATTACACGATGGATACCACGGGGGCGAAGCCGCTGATCACAGACAAGAAGGTCGTGCTCAAGAACGACCAGATCCACCATGTGATCGACGTTTATCACATCTAAAGCCAAGACCGGCGCGTGCCCGATGGGGGCGCGCCACGAGAGGGGAGGAGCCCGCCATGACCAGCTATAATATCGCCCTGAATTTCGAGGATGGCGTGACCCGCATCATCCAGTGCGACGATGACGAGAAAGTCACCGAAGCCGCGTTTCGGCAAAAGATCAACATCCCGATGGATTGCCGCGACGGGGTCTGCGGCACCTGCAAATGCTTTGCTGAAAAGGGCGCGTATGAGCTGGAATTCTATCTCGACGAGGCGATGACCGAGGATGAGGCGACCGAAGGCTATGTGCTGACCTGTCAGATGATGCCGCAGAGCGATTGCGTGATCCGGGTGCCTGCGTCCTCTGCCGTGTGCAAGACGGCACCCGAGGCGGTGACGGCCGAAGTATTGGGCGTGGACCGTTTGTCCGAGACGTCCTTTGGTCTGCGGGTGAAACTGACCAAGCCGATGGGGTTCCTGCCCGGTCAATATGTCAATGTGAGCGTGCCCGGCACAGAGGCGCACCGCTCTTATTCGTTTTCCTCTGCACCGGGGTCCGATGAGGCGACTTTTCTCATTCGCAATATTCCGGGCGGGGTGATGAGCCGCTATCTGGGCGAGCGCGCAGTATCCGGCGATGCCGTGACACTGACCGGGCCGATGGGGGCGTTCTATCTGCGCCCCGTCGAGCGCCCGCAACTGTGGCTCGCGGGCGGCACCGGCCTTGCGCCGTTCCTGTCGATGCTGGAACAGGTGGCGGTGCAGGGATCGGAGCAGCCGATCACGCTCTACTACGCTGTAACCCGTGCCGCCGATCTGGTTGAACTCGACCGGGTGATGGCTTTGGCCGAAGCAATTGGCAATGTGACCGTCATCACGGTTCTGGCCGATCAAAACGAGGCGCATGATCGCAAGGGATTTGTAACGGACCATGTGACGGCTGAGGATCTGAACGGCGGCTATTGCGATGTCTATCTCTGCGGTCCGCCGCCGATGGTGGATGCGGTGCGCGGGCATTTCGCGCAGCTGGGTGTGACGCCCGCCGCGTTCCACTTTGAAAAGTTCAACCCGACCGAGACAGAGGCCGCCGCCGCATGACACCGCGTTTTGCAGATAGGGTGATGGTCGTCACCGGCGCGGCGCAGGGGATTGGCCGCCGGGTGGCCGAACGCGCCGCCGCCGAAGGCGCGAAGGTGCTGGTGGTGGACCGCTCCGAGCATCGCGACGCCGTCGTCACGGCAATCCGCGCGGCGGGTGGCGAGGCGCAGGCGCTGAATGTCGATCTTGAGACGTGGGAGGGCTGCGAGGCGGCCATCGCGGCGGCGGTCGAGATCTGGGGTCGGATCGACATCCTGATCAACAACGTAGGTGGCACGATCTGGGCCAAGCCGTATGAGCATTATGCCCCGCATGAGATCGACGCCGAGGTGCGGCGCTCTCTCTTCCCGACGCTCTATTGCTGCCGGGCGGCGATCGAGCGGATGTTGCCGCAGGGATCTGGCGTGATCGTCAATGTCTCGTCCATCGCCACGCGCGGCCTCAACCGCGTGCCTTATGCGGCGGCCAAGGGTGGGGTGAATGCGATCACCGCCAGCCTTGCCTGGGAAGTGGGGGAACGCGGCATTCGCGTGGTCGCCACCGCGCCGGGGGGCACAGAGGCCCCGCCGCGCGTGGTGCCGCGCAACCCCAATGCCGCCGAAGAACAGCGCGAAGACTGGTATCAGACCATCGTCGATCAGACGATCCAGTCCAGCCTGATGAAACGCTACGGAACACTCGACGAACAGGCAGGGCCAATCCTGTTTCTGGCGTCGGATGAGGCCTCTTACATCACCGGCGTCACGGTGCCGGTGGGCGGGGGCGATCTTGGATAGACCCTGAGGAGGGGTCTCAACACCAACTGGAGGAACTACCTTATGAAACGCGCATTTCTGGCGGCCCTCGGGCTTGCCACTGGCTTTGCTATGCCCGCAACAGCCCAAGACATCAAAGTCGGCCTGCTCTTGCCGTTTTCCGGCGTCTATGCGGCGCTGGGCAATGACATCGAAGCCGGGTTTACCACAGCCCTCGAGCAGTTCGGGTCTGAGACCCCGGCAACCTTCGAGATCGTCCGCGAAGATACCGAAGTGAAGCCGCCGGTGGCCTTGGCCAAGGCCAAGAAGCTGATCCTTCAGGACAAGGTCGATGTGATTTCGGGCATCGTCAGCTCTGGCGTGCTGGGCGCTGTGCGCGACATGGTGCATGGCGCGGGCGTGCCGCTGATCGTGGCCAACGCCGGCAATGACGAAGCCACCGGCGAGGCCTGCTCGCCCTATATCACGCGCATGTCCTTTTCCAACGGGCAGGTCAACCGCCCGATGGGTAAGTGGATGCATGATCAAGGCATCCGCAAGGTCTATACGCTGGCGCCCGATTATGCCGCCGGACGGCAGATGATCGACGGCTTTGTTCAGACCTTTACCGCCGCAGGCGGCGAGATCGTCGGGCAGGAGTTCACCCCGTTCCAGAAAACGCAGGATTTCGGCCCCTATATGGCGCAAGCCAAGTCGAGCGGCGCCGAGGCCGTGTTCGTCTTCTATGCGGGTGGCGAGGCGATTTCCTTTGTCAAGCAATACGATAGCTTTGGCCTCAAAGCCGATTTGCCGCTCTATGGCTCGGGCTTCCTCACCTCGTCGCTCTATGTCAATGCCGAGGGTCCGGCAGCTGAAGGCGTGATCACCGCGCTGCATTATGTGCCCACGCTCGACAACCCTGCAAACGCGCAGTTCGTCGAGGCGTTCAAGGCCAAGACTGGCCGGGTGCCGTCGGAATTCGCCGTGCATGGCTATGACGCCGGCCGCGCATTGATCGAAGCGGTCAAGGCGGGTGCCACGGACCGCGAGAGCCTCGCCAATGCGTTGCGGCAGGTCAGCTTTGACGGCCCGCGCGGCGCGCTGTCGATCGATCCCGCGACCAATAACATCGTGCAGCCGATCTATGTCTACGAAACCATCGCAGGCACCGACGGTCTGACCCAAAAGGTGTTGGCGCAATTGCCCGCCGAGGCCGATCCGGTCAATGGCTGCGAGATGGCGGCCCCCGTCAGCAACTAAGACACGCGGCCCGGCCATATCCTTGGCCGGGCCTTTTCGGGAGGAGGTTCCGCAATGTCACTCGATCTTGGTTTCTGGACGCTACAGGCACTCAACGCGCTGCAACTGTCCATGCTGCTGTTTCTCTTGTCTATCGGCCTGACCGTGATCTTTGGCCTGATGCATTTCGTCAACCTGGCCCATGGCGCGCTTTATGCGCTCGGGGCCTATTTCGCGGCCTCGGCGGCGGCGGTCGGCGGTTATTGGGCAGGGTTCTTTCTGGCCCCGGTGGCGGTCGCGGGGGTGGGCGTGTTGCTCTATTCCGGCCTCATCCAGCGGATGCGCAAATCGGGGCCGATGGCACAGGTTCTGGTCACATTCGGGCTGATCTTTGCGCTGTTGGACATCACCCGGATCGTCTGGGGCGATCTGGCGCTCGGGCTTGAAGTGCCGGACCTCCTTGCTGGCCGTGTAGCGCTCTTGGGCGTCGAATATCCCGCCTACAGGCTGTTCATCATCGCTCTGGGACTGGCAATCTTTGGCGCATTGGCCTTTGTCCTCAGCCGCACGCAAATTGGCGCGATGATCCGCGCGGGCGTGGACAATGACGCGATGGCAGCCTGTCTGGGCATCAATGTCGAGCGGCTCTTTTTCATCGTCTTTTGTGTGGGCTGCGCCTTGGCGGGGTTGGCGGGCGCGGTCGCGGCACCACTCTTGTCTGTCACACCCGATATGGGCCTGCAAATCCTGATCCCGACGCTGATCGTGATCGTGATCGGGGGGCTAGGCTCGCTCAAGGGGGCCATCGCGGGCTCGCTCATCTTTGGTTTCGTGCAGACCTTTGGCGCGGTGCTGGCACCGCAACTGGCCTCGGTTCTGATTTACGCGCTCTTGGCGGCGGTGCTGGTGATCCGGCCCGTGGGCCTCTTTCCGGCGAAAGGATAAGGCGATGTTTCGACATACACCTCTCCGATATGGTGCGCTCGTGCTCTTGGCCTCGGCGGCGCTCTTTCAGGCCTTTACGGCGGACTATTTCGGGCTGGATATCCTGACCGAGATTGTCATCCTTGCCATGCTGGTGATCGCGCTCGACATGGTCGCGGGCTTTGGCGGCATGGTCTCGCTCTGCCACGGCGCGCTGTTGGGCGTCGGGGCCTATGGCTATGCGCTCCTGTCCACCAAAGTTGGGTTGACGCCGGTGGCCGCTATGGGCGGCGCGGTGGTGATAACCGGGGCCATCGCTTGGGTCATCGGTGCCATCTGTGCGCGCAGCCACGGCATCTATTTCATCATGGCGACGCTGGCCTTTGGGCAGATGGGCTATTCCTATGTGTTCGAAGCGCCGCTCTTTGGTGGCGATGACGGTCTGGGCGGGATTGCGCGGCTCGACCTTTCATTGATCGGGCTCGATCTCAACGACGGGCGCAGCTTTGCGTTGTTCTCGCTGGGGGTTCTGGCGGCCATCTATGGGGTTGCAGTGCTCATTCTGCGCTCTGGGCTGGGCCGGTCGCTCTCGGGTGTCAGGCATAATGAACAGCGGATGCGCGCGCTGGGCCTCACGGTCTGGCGGGTCAAGGCGGATGTCTTTGGCCTCTCTGGCCTGATTTCCGGCTTGGCGGGCGTGATGGCCGCACAGCACGTGATGTTTGTCTCGCCCGGCCTTCTGTCTTGGACAGTTTCGGGCGAAGCGCTGGTGGTTGTGATCCTGGGCGGGCTTGGCACATTGGTTGGCCCCTTGCTCGGAGCTGCGGTCTTTGTGCTGCTCAAGCATGAGGTCGGCGCGCTCACAAGCTATTGGCATCTTGTGGTCGGTATTCTTCTGATCGCCGTGGTGATGAGCCGCGCCAATGGCATCTTTGGCTGGATCGAGGCGCGGTTTGGCGCGCGGATTGAACGGCGCGCGGCGGATGCGGTGCGCGATATAGACCCGAGGGAGGTCAAGACCGATGCTTGAGACACGCAATCTCGACAAGAGCTTTGGCGCGGTGCATGTCACGCGCGGGGTCTCGCTCAGGCTGGAGCGGGGCGAGCGACGGGTGATCCTTGGACCAAATGGTGCGGGCAAGACGACGCTGTTTAACCTGCTGGTCGGAGAACTGACCCCCGATAGCGGATCGGTGCATCTGGCGGGTGAGAATGTGACCGCCCTGCCGGTGGCGCGGCGCGCTCGGCAGGGCCTGTCGCGCAGCTATCAAAAGAACACGCTCTTTGACGGGCTGACTGTCGAGGAAAATCTGGGACTGGCGGCGGCGATCCACACAGGTCATGCCACCACATTGCGCCGAGACAGTCTGGCGCGCCCCGAGGTGCGCGAGATCGTGGCGGAGGTGGCCAATCAGGTCAATCTCATGCCCTATCTGCATGCGCGGGTGTCCGAGGTCAGCTATGGCGTGCGGCGGCAGTTGGAGGTGGGCGTGGCGCTCGCCACGCGGCCCCTCGTTCTCTTGATGGACGAACCGACGAGTGGCGTTGGACCCGAGATGGCCAAGGGGTTTCATGACCTGCTGAACAATCTGCCGCGTGATCTCACGCTGTTGATTATCGAGCATGACATGGACCTCGCCTTTGACGTGGCCGATACGATCACCGTGCTGAACTATGGCGAGGTGGTGTTTGACGGGCTGCCCGAGGCCGCGCGCGGCTCAACGCTGCTCAAGGAAATCTATCTGGGGAGTTGGGAAGATGCTTGAACTGAGTGCGGTCAATTCTGGCTACGGTGAAACCCAAGTCCTCTACGGCATGGGTCTGCGCGCCGAGGCGGGCCGGGTTCTGGCCATTCTGGGCCGCAATGGCGCGGGCAAATCCACCACGCTCAAGACGGTGATGGGCCTCTTGCCGCTACGCGACGGGCAGATCACCTTTGAGGGCAGCGCCATGCCCAAGCGGCCCTATGACATCGCCAAGGCCGGCATCGCCTATGTGCCGGAAACGCGGGATATTTTCCCCTCTCTGACGGTGCGTGAGAACCTTGAAATCGCGTCAAAACGGTTTGACGGGCCGTGGACAATGGACCGGGTGCTGGAGCTGTTCCCGCGTCTTGGCGAGCGGTTGGACAATGGCGGCACGCAGCTTTCGGGGGGCGAGCAACAGATGCTGGCGATTGCCCGAGCGCTCTTGATGAACCCGCGCCTTCTGATCCTTGATGAGCCAACCGAGGGGCTGGCCCCGATCATCGTCAAGCTGATCCATGACAAGCTGATGGAGCTCAAGCGCGAGGGGCTGTCGATGGTGCTGGTCGAGCAGAATTTCGGTTTTGCAACCTCGCTTGCCGACGATGTGGTGGTGGTCAGCAAGGGCCAAGTGGTCTGGACCGGCACGGCAGAGGAGATCCGCGCAGATGCGGAGGCGCAGCATCGCTGGCTCGGGGTTTGACAGGGGCAAGGTGCTAAGAGAGGCGCGCGTGACATGCGAGCGTCTCTTTCGCCCAATGCCCCGGCTCAGAACTGCTTGCGCGCGACCTTTTGGGCGAGTTGCACGAAATTGTGGACATGCACGCCCTGTTCGTCCAGCCGGTGATTGACTGACAGGCTGGTGCGGGCAATCTCTGGCTCGATCCTGAGAAACTTCATCCCCTTGCGCGGGGCGGTCGAGACCGACTCTGGCACGATACACACGCCCTCGCCAATCGCGACGAGGCTGAGGGCTGTCTGAAGATCCATACACCAGATGCGCAGAGGGGCCCTGAACCCCGCCCCCTCGATCGCCTTGAGCACGAAATCGGCAAAGCTGGGCCGCGGATACTCGGGATAAAGCACGAGGTTGTGCGTCTCCAACCGCTCCAGCTTGGCCACGGTGCGCCCGCCGGTATCGACCGTGTCGGGCAGGGCCAGGATCAGCTTTTCCTCCATCAGTTCCCGTGTGACGAACTCCTGATCGCTCAGCGCGGGGCGGGCAAAGGCCACGTCGAGTTCACGCGACACCAGAGCGCGGTGCAGCTGTGCGTTGTTCATGGGATTGAGGCTCAGATTGACCTCGGGATAATTGGCGCGGAATGATTTGATGATATTGGGCAGGATGCCAAAGGTCGCCGAGCCGACAAAGCCGATGCGCAGCCGCCCTTCGGCCCCCTGACCCAGACGACGCACCTCGAGCTTGGTGTCTTCCAATTGCGCCAGAATCGACCGCCCCCGCTCCAGCAATCGCTCACCCGCCTGTGTCAGGTTGATGGCGCTGCGACCTCGGTTGAACAGGATCGCTTCCAGTTCTTCTTCGATCTGCTTGATCTGGCGACTGAGCGGCGGTTGCGCCATGTCGAGCCGCTCTGCGGCGCGACCAAAATGCAATTCCTCCGCCACGGCGATGAAATAGGTCAGTTGTCTGAAATTCATGGCACCCTCCAGCCCCGCGCCTAGCCTAGCCTGTTGCAGCCATAAAAAAAGCCCCCGCGTGACCTAGCACTTTGCATTTTGTGGTGCAGATGAGCGCGGAGGGCTCTTAGTGCAATGTCCGTTGCGAGCCCAATTTGACAAATGCTGCATCGCCCCTGAGTGTCCGCTATCAACGTCATGCAGCCGGGAGGTGGTTCGGGATGGTGAGGAAAGTACTGTTTTGGAGTTTCGGCCTACTAACACTGATCGCGCTAGGCGGCTACTTGCTCCTCTTTCCACCGTTTCCACGGCCACCTGAAATAGCACGAGGACTTCCGAGTGATTTTGCCGAGGCAGATGCAGAGTTTGCTCGCCGAGTTTTAGCAGCATTCCAATCGCCTCTTACGGTGGAGGAGCTCGTCGTTCGTCTGAGCGATCAAGGCTTCACCATCCATGAAGAAGCCGAGTATGCGATTTTCGAAAAG